>JAZSJT010000035.1:0-159277 GCA_045534425.1 Acutalibacteraceae bacterium
TATAATTGGGTTAGTATGATTAAATAACAGGCGAAACCGTTTATCGTCTGAAATAACAAGGTGAAAAATATGAGTTTCATTGAACTGGATTCTGTTTACAAAAAATATCAGATGGGCGAAGTTACCATAAATGCACTTGACGGTGTTTCTTTCGGCATCGAACAGGGTGAATTATGCATGGTTGTCGGTCCCAGCGGTGCAGGTAAAACAACCGTACTCAATATTCTCGGCGGGATTGACGACTGCGACGACGGAAAAATCCGTGTTGGCGGTGAGCTTGTCAATCAGTTCAACTCAAAAAGACTGGCAATGTACCGCCGCTATGATGTCGGTTTTGTTTTCCAGTTTTATAACCTTGTTCCGAACCTTACAGCCCTTGAAAACGTAGAGCTTGCATCCCAGATAAGCAACAAAGCACTTAACCCCGTAAGAGTTCTTGAAAGAGTGGGCCTTGGAGACAGAATGGATAACTTCCCTTCTCAGTTATCCGGCGGTGAGCAGCAAAGAGTTTCAATTGCCCGTGCTCTTGCAAAAAATCCCAAGCTTCTCCTCTGCGACGAGCCCACAGGTGCATTGGACTATAACACGGGAAAACAAATTCTTCAGCTTCTTCAGGACACAAGCCGTGAAACAGGAATGACGGTTGTTATCATCACACATAACACTGCTCTCACCCCTATGGCAGACCGTGTTATCACAATGCGTAACGGAAAAGTCCACAGAATTGCAATAAACGACAATCCCCTGCCTGTTGACAGGATAGAATGGTAAGGAGGCTCCTTCTTTGTCAAAAGCATTAATTAGGGATACGCTTCGCACAATCAGAAAAAATTTCAGCAGATTTGTTTCAATTATGTTGATTATTGCCCTCGGAACCGCTTTTTTCGTGGGCATAAAGGTTACTGCCCCGGATATGTTCACAACGGCGGAACAATATTTTACCGACTATAACCTTATGGATATCAGAGTTCAATCCATTGCAGGATTAACCTCGGAGGACCTCACCGAAATAAAGAAAATAACTGGCGTTGAATATGCACAAGGGCAGAAATTTACCGATGCACTCGTAAAAGTCAACAACGAAACCGTATCAGATATTGACGGAACACAGATAAGTGCCCGTGCATACAGCATCTCACCTACTCACATAAGAGATTTCCTCAACGGCATAAATGACGGAGCTTTTATAAACCGTCCCGAACTTATTGAGGGCAAATACCCTTCTTCAATAAACGAATGTCTTGTTGATGCCAGCCGTCTTTCAACACCCGATTCTTATAAAATAGGTAACACAATAACTCTTGAATCAGAAACAGGAAGTATGCCCTCTTCCCTTTCTGTCAACACCTTCAAGATAGTAGGAATTATCCGCTCACCCTATTATCTTTCCTTTGAAAGAGGAAACACAACCATAGGAAGCGGCAAAATCGGAACATTTATAATCATACCCGACGAAGCCTTTACAGCAGATTATTATTCCGAAATATATGTAAATGTTCAGGGAGCAGACCATTTTGAACCCTATTCAGACGAATATTTTGAATATATCGCACCTGTTATGGCAAACATTGAAGCCATTTCAAAAAATCAGTCAAAAGTAAGAACTGCCGCTCTGCGTCCTCAGCTTCAAAAAGAAATTGCAGAAGGAGAACAGCTTATAGCAAACAGCTCCACTGAGATTTCCGAACAGTTAAAAGAGCTTGATGAAACCATTGCACAGCTTGAAGACCTTGTTGCAAACGGTACCCAGATACTTAAAGATGCCCAGGAGGAATTTAATCAGAAATTCTCCGAAGCGGAAGGCAATTTAAGCAACAACACGGCGGAATACTATGCCGCAATTGAAGATTACTCACAAAAGGAACAGCTTTATAAAAGCAATCTCTCATTATACAACGAACAGGTAAATGCTCATAATACAGCAAAAAGTCTTTATGATAAGTCCTACTCTGATTATCTTTCAGGACAAAACGCAATTGAATCTGCCCAACAAACCATAAGCACAACAAAAAGTCTTATTAATGCTGCGGAAGCAACTATGCTTAAAATAAGTGATGCACAAACGGGAGCCTATTCTCAGGAAGAAATTCAGGCAGTTATCAATATGATGCAGATAACCTATCCCGAGCTTTATGCCGCCGTAAAAGCACTTACGACACAGGGCTTAGCAGGTGAAATTGCCGCATCTCTTGAGCCGTATATTGATTCTCAGAAGAGCAATCTTGCAAAATATGAAAAATCACTTCAAGAAAAAAAGGAACAGCTTGAAGCAACAGGAGAACTGCTTAAAGCAAAGGAAAAGGAGCTTACCGATGCCACACTCGCTCTGGCAACAGTAAAATCAAAGCTTGATGATGCACAATCCGAGCTTTCGGCGGCAAGTGCCCAGCTTCAGGCATTCGGATATAATATTCAAAGCAGCAATCTCCAATTACAAATTGAAAAAATTCAGGCAGAAACCAAGCTTAATGAACTGAAAACACAGGTTTCAAACGCCCCGATGAATCTTGCACGTGCAAAGGAAGAAAGAGCCAAAGCCATGTCACAGCTTGATGCAGGGCTTCTTGAGGCACAGACAAAGGTATCGGATGCAAAAAATCTTCTTTCCAAATTAGATACCATAAGCTGGAATATTTATGACAGAAATTCCACTCCCGGTTATTCGGGATACGGTCAGTCCGTAAAAAATATTGAAGTTCTTTCAAATATATTCCCTATATTCTTCTTCATCATTTCTTCCCTTATCTGTCTTACAACCCTCACCCGGCTTGTTGAAGAAGACAGAGTCCTTATCGGAACCTATAAGGCTCTCGGATATACTATGACATCAATAGTTCTGAAATATGTCATTTATTCACTTTCAGCATGTATTATCGGCACGGTAATCGGCATCTCGGTTGCGGTTTTCCTGTTCCCTTATGCTATAAATTCCGCTTATTCCGTGATGTATTCTCTGCCCGATTTGATATATATCTTCCCTTGGGGATATTCGGCATTGAGCCTTCTCATTTCCCTTATATGCACTTCGGTTGTAACTGCCCTTGCTCTTTATAAAGAACTGCAGGAAAATCCCGCTGTTCTTATGCGTCCGAAAGCCCCGAAGACAGGAAAACGGATTCTTCTTGAAAAAATAACATTCTTATGGGAGAGACTCAACTTTACTGCAAAGGTTACTGCAAGAAATCTTTTCAGAAACAAGCAGAGATTTTCCATGACGCTTTTCGGTATTGCAGGCTGTACGGCACTTCTTATTGCAAGTCTCGGAATGTATAATTCCATCAGTGCAATTCTTACAAAGCAGTACGGAGAAGAAGCCATTTCAAAATATGACTTCCAGATTGTTTTCAATTCTCCCCAGACCACAGCAACTCACACATATGAATTCAGTGAAGCCGCAGGCGATGCAAGAGTAGGTTCACTTATGCTCACTGCAATGAAATCTATGACTGCAAGCTCCGAGAGAAGTGATAAAACTCTTGATATATATGTCTTCGTTCCGGAAAAACCCGCAAGCCTTGAACATTATATCGATTTACACAACCGAACAACAAATGAAAAGTATGTTCTTGATGATTCAGGTGCGATAATCACTGAAAAGCTTGCAAAGGACACAAAAACAGATATAGGTGAAAGCATCAGCTTTACAGACGGTGACGGAAACACCTATTCGGTAACAGTCAGTGCCATAGCAGAAAACTATACCTTCCACTACATCTTTATGACCGAAAACACCTATGAGAAGGCAACAGGCAAAGCTCCCGATTATTATTATGCAATAGGCAATCTTTCATCCGCTTACGATGATACTGATGAGGCAACTCTTTCAAACGAAAAGGGCCTTCTCACAACAGACCTTATGAAGACAGACGGAATCACTGCCGTGGCATTCACAAGCGATACCACCGAAAGCATCTCTCAGATAACCGATGCTTTGTCTATTGTTATTCTGTTGTTCTTTGTTTCCGCCCTTATTCTTGCCTTTGTTGTTCTTTATAATCTTTCCAATATCAACATCATAGAAAGAACAAGAGAAATTGCAACCCTGAAGGTTCTCGGCTTCTTTGACGGAGAAGTAAGCAGTTATATCTACCGAGAAAATATTTTTGTTTCCGTTTTCGGAATGGCGGCAGGTGTTATTCTCGGAATACTTCTTCACATTCTTCTGATATCATTCACTGCCATCGACACGGTTATGTACGGACAGAATATTGAATGGTACAGCTTTATTATTGCACTTTTTATAACAATGGCAATAATCGTACTTGTAAATCTTCTTCTTCACAGAAAGCTGAAAAAAGTTGATATGGTGCTTTCACTTAAATCAGTTGAATAATCAGACAAAAAAATTCAACCGCTCATCCGTGGGCAGTTGAATTTTTTATTATTCTGTAATAACAGTCAAGACATAGTCTTCAAAAACTTCCGAAATACAGTTTTTTTCATCATAGGATATATTTTTCAGATTATCGTTTATTCCCTCACCTGTCGTTTTAACATATGCTTCCTTGTATGTCCATACCTTAAAAAAACGTATAAGAGCTTCTCTGTCCTCTATCACTCCGTCATAAGCACCTGACTCGCCAAGAACAAAGCTTTTGTCACCTTCAGAAAAAATATGCCGCATAACAGAAGTACTAACAGGTCTGATTTTTTCAATATCAACACCAACGGGATTGCTTTTATTTACGGCAACAACTGCATATTTACCCGAATGTGCAACACTGAAATAACAGGCATTATTCTCAAAATACGGTTTTCCGTTATCAGAAACAGAATAAATAACATCTTCAGGCGGGATATCAAGCCTTTCACTCAATGCCTTTCTTATCAGCATATCCGCGGCAATACAGCACTTTTTATCGTCTTCATATCTGTAGCCGTCGCATTTTTCTTTTCTTTTCTCTGACATAAGAAAATAAGCCGCATTGAATTCAGTGCAGCTTATTTCTTTTATATTAAGTTTATAAACCTGAGTATTATCCGAGCTGTTAATCAAGATACTTTTCAATAACCTTTATTGCATCAGCAACAGTTTCAAGTCCCATAGCTTCCTTATCGGGAATTTCAACGTCAAATTCTTCTTCAATATCAACTGCAAGATTTACAAGCTCAAGGGAATTAAGACCGAGGTCTTTGCGGATATTTGTTTCAAGAGTGATGCTCTTGGGATCCATATCAACAAATTCACAAATTATTTCTCTTATTCTGTCAAGCATTTTTTCTTCCTCCGTTATGCTTTATTTATTCTCGGCATAGTAACGCTCAATTACTTTGCTTCTTATAACCTTTCTTGTGGAATTGATTTCAAATTCCTTTGTTGTAATATAAGTGTCCTGAACACGCTTATAGAAGGTAAGGACTTTATTTGCTTCAAGTATATCCTTTTCAACCATTGCCTTTATTTCTTCTTCAGACTTATTATCAACATCTTCGGGGCTCACATAGAAAGCACCTGCTATAATCTTCTGCATTTTTCCGCCTACTTCTTTTTCGGCTTCAAAAACAACAACATCGTGAAGATATGAAACGGCTTCCATATAATAGCTTTCAACCTCTTCGGGGAAAATATTTTTTCCGTTGTCAAGAATAATAAGATTTTTCTTTCGTCCTACGATATAAAGACGTCCCAATTCATCGGTTCTTCCGTAGTCGCCTGTTTTGAACCAACCGTCTTCAAAGGAAGCGGCAGTTGCTTCTTCATCCTTATAGTAGCCCTTTGTTACATTTTCACCCTTAATCCATACTTCGCCGACACCCTTGTCATCGGGATCGTGTATCATAAATTTTGCTTTGGGGAAAGCATAGCCTGCACAATCCGGATATTTTCCTGCTTCAAGATTAAGAGTAACCGTGGGAGATGATTCTGTAAGACCGTAGCCGTTATAAATTGTGAAGCCGAAATCTGAAAGACAGGTTATATATTCAACTCTTGTGGGAGCACCGCCGCAGGACATTGTGGGGAACTTCCCGCCGAATTTTTCCGCAATCGTCTTAAAGAGAACGGGACGAAGGTCAATGCCGACCATTCTCATTGCATTTGAGAATTTAAGAAGCTTTTTCAGAATTTTTGCTCTGCCTGTCTGTTCAGCTGTTCTCCAGATAGTGTTATAAATTGTATCTATAACAAGGGGCACAATTGCCATAGCATCGGGCTTGTAAAATCTCACATTATCCATAAAATTCTTCAGTGAATCATTTATGAAAACGGGACAGTTCATATATAAGGCGGTGAGAATATTACAGCTGAGCTCATACACGTGATTCATGGGAAGAAGTGAAATTGAGCTGTATTGTGTTTCAATTGTTTCAAGAACACCGTCTGCATTCTGTGCAAAGTTGCCGTGAGTGAGCATAACACCCTTATTTGCACCTGTTGTTCCTGATGTAAACACGATTGCGGCGAGGTCATCCTTGTTGATTTCGGTTTTTACATAACTGTCGTCGCCGTCAGAAATAAGCTTTTTGCCTTCTTCGATAAGCTCATCAAAGAAAAGAAGCTCTCCGTCAAGCTTTTTATTTGTACATACTGCCAGCTTACATCTTTCATCATGTTCGAGATGATATTTTGCGGTTTCCTTATATGCACGTGAGAAGAAAACAGCATCAACATCTGCTTTTGTGAAAAGACCGCTGATTTCAGCATCGGTAAGCTCCTTGTCAACGGGGACAGCTACACTGCCGCCGCAGACTGTTGCAAAAAATGTTACAACCCAAGGATATGAATTCTCACTGAGAATACCGATGTGCTTGCCTGCAAAGCCTCTTGCTTTAAGAGCAGTGCCCAGAGCAATTACGTCTTCTCTGAAACGCTTTGCCGTATATTCTGTGACAACATCCTTTTTCTTGTCAACCATACATACTCTTTCGCCGTATTTTTCCATACGGTCAAAGAGCATTTTGAGAGTGAGAAGCTCACCCATCATATGTACCTCGTGTCTGAGATCATCTAAATATTTTTTCTCTTTAGGGTCCATTTTACACCTCTAAATTATATTTTATCCGTTAAGGCTGTCAAGAAGTTCACCTATTGTGATATCGGGATTTTCAATACCCGCTTCAATTATCTTAACGGTATTATTATGCAGATTAACAAGATTTTCGGGAGTTACAAGCTTCATTCTGTACATATAATGAAGAGCAATGCTGTCTCCCTGCGGATCGGGATAGCAAATAGCATAAAGCGGACTGAAATATCTGCCGAGATTGTATGTTCTGAAATCAAACTTAAAGTCCTTAAATTCCGTAACAGGCACGGGAAGCCATGAGAACATAAGAGAAGCAGGGCCCTGAATAAGAGAATAATTATATATTTCTCTTAATTGGTCACGTGCTGTTGTATAAGGGTATGTCAGATGTCTGTAAAGTGTTGTTCTTGTACGCAGAAATTCATCAAGTGCCTGCGAAAAGGTCATATCCTCTTCAATTCTTGTAAGCACCTGTAAAGGCTGAGCCATACATCCGCCTGTTCTCATATCCTTGAACTTAATTCTTTTACTGCACATAAGAAGCTGGAAACCAAAGGGATCTCTGCCGTTGAGCCATGACAGATGTGTTCTCATGGCAAGAAGCATAAGACTTTCGGGTGCCACAGAGCGGTCTTTGCAGAAGTTGAGAATTTTTTCGGAAAGCTCTTTGCTGATATTCATTTTCATAACCTCTGCCTTATCAAGCAAAGGACTGTATGCCGACGGAACTTTAAGGTCAGGATTTTTTTTCTTTATACGCTCTCTCATAAGGAACTGAGGTCCGTGAACACCTGAATAGGAGGGCTCTCCGCAGCTTCTGAAATATTCATCAAAGAACCTTCTGTCCTTTTCTTTCTTTACCTCATCCTGACATCTTTCGTGTTCTTTTATAATGTAATCCTCATATTTATAAAGCGGCTCAGGAAGCTCGTCTCCGGATTTAAGAGCCTTATAAATTCCAAGTAAATCAAGATAAAAAACAAGAATACCTATAGCATCCATTGCCATATGGCTTGAATTGAGATAAATTCCTTTATAACCGTTATAAGCATTGAAGAAGTAAATTCTGTAGCATTCGCCCTTCATAAAATTAATCGCAGTCTGTGCATCTTTTGTAAAGAATTCGTTCTGCTCGTCTTCGGTTTTGAAATTGAGCACTTTCACACTGTCGATTTTATATTCATCAAGGAAATACTGCTTGATTTTTTTGCCGTCCTTCTTGAAACGAAGTCTCAAAGAGTCATTACGCTGAATTTCAATATTAAGAGCCTTTGTCAGCAAGTTGAAATCAACATCCATATCAACCATAAAGGAAGTGGGAATCTGAACTATCTGCTTATGAAAGGAATACTTCTGCATAAGATACATAGTATCCTGCGAGGGAATAAGGTCATATAAATTACTCATTGCCGTTACCTCTTTTTATTATATTTCAACATTATAATATTAACACATTGTTAATATTCTTGCAACAGGCAAAAGAGAAGTTTTTTGTGCGATAATATAAAGTTTTCAGCTTCAATAACGGATATTCTTGCACAAAACACACATACAATATGTTTTATAACATACTAATGTTAATTGATTGTTAAAATATGAGGACAAGAAAAAATTTTTTCGGAACACTGATGTGCTCCGAAATTCTTTTATTTTATCGATATTACTTTATAATCCTGTGCCGTTATAACATCACGGAGAATATCATCCGAAATGTCTTGTGAAAGTGTAATCACTGCAGTGCCTGCTTCATGGCTTACAGCTGCCTCACTGACACCTTCAACCGCTTCAAGAGTTTTCTTCACTCTTGCTTCACAGTGACAGCACATCATACCTTCAATTTTTATGGTTTTAATCATAGCTTTTTCCTCCTGAAGAATAACTTTATTTTTGATTTTTTTATCTTTTTTCGCAGATGAAATATTATATATATTAAGTCTTAAAGCATTTGTAACCACAAGAAAGCTTGAAACACTCATAGCAGCAGCACCGAACATAGGATTAAGACTCCAGCCGAAAAGGGAAATAAACACGCCGGCTGCAAGAGGTATTCCGATAATGTTATATCCGAAAGCCCAGAAGAGATTCTGGCGGATATTATTGAGAACAAGCCGTCCCAGTCTTATTGCTTTAACCGCATCAAGAAGACTGCTTTTTATGAGAACTATATCTGCTGCGTCTACGGCAATATCCGTTCCCGCACCGATTGCAATACCCACATCCGCCTTAGTGAGAGCTGGTGCATCGTTTATTCCGTCTCCAACCATAGCGGTAAGTCCGTTTTTCTGCAAAGAAGCAACGGCTCTGAGCTTGGCATCGGGAAGAACATCTGAAATTATTGCATCAACACCAACCCGTTTTCCTATTGCTTCGGCGGTTCTTTTGTTATCACCAGTCAGCATAACTACAAAAATCCCCATATTTTTTAATTGTCTTATTGCTTCATATGAGTCTTCCTTTATTTCATCCGAAAGAGCAATTATGCCGATAAGCTCATTTTCCTCACAGAAAAACACGGGAGTTTTTCCCTGAAGCGAAAGCTCTGTTTCAATATTTTTCGCTTTTTCATCAAAAACAACTCTTTTTTCTGCAAATTTTCTGTTGCCTGCAGATATTTTTTTGCCTTTATAAACAGCAGAAACGCCGTTACCTGCAAAGGTTTCAAATTCATTTACATCTGTCGGAGTATGCCCGTTTTCCGTTGCTTTACCGCATATTGCCCTTGCAAGCGGGTGTTCACTCTTTATTTCAAGCGAATATGCTAATTCCAGAAGCTTTTCTTCATCATACCGGCAAAGAGGAATAATGTCCGTAACCGCAGGCTTTCCTTTAGTTATTGTGCCTGTTTTATCAAGAGCAACAAGCTTTACCTTTCCGGCCTGTTCCAGACTTAAAGCGGTTTTGTATAATATTCCGTTTTTTGCCCCAATTCCGCTTCCCACCATAATTGCAACGGGTGTTGCAAGACCGAGTGCACACGGACAGCTTATAACAAGAACACTGATGCCTCTTTCAAGAGCGAAACCGAGGCTTTCACCGAGGGAAAGCCATACTGCAGTTGTAATAAGAGCAATAAAAAGCACAACCGGCACAAAAATTCCCGCAACCTTATCGGCGATTTTTGCAACGGGTGCCTTTGTTGCGGAGGCTTCGCTGACGGTTTTAATTATTCCCGAAAGCATTGTGTCATTACCAACACCCACGGCCTTGCATTTTATAAATCCCGAAAGACTGACCGTTCCTGCCGAAACTCTGTCGCCCACTGCTTTTTCCGACGGTATGCTCTCCCCTGTCAGCATTGCTTCATTCACGGTACAGCTGCCGTCAACAATAATTCCGTCAATCGGAATACTGTCTCCTGCACGGATAACAACTATATCACCGACTGCAATGTCGGATACGCTTACCGTTTTCTCTTCGCCGTCAACAATTTTCCTCGCCGTGTCGGGAGTTAATTTCATAAGTCCTTTTATTGCATCCGTTGTTTTTCCCTTTGAATATGCTTCAAGAAGCTTTCCGAGAGTAATAAGAGCCGGAATCATTGCGGCAGCTTCAAAATATAAGCCGTGTGCCATAATACGGGCAGCTTCAATATCACCGGCAGTCATAAATACAGTCATTTCAACAAGAACCGCCGCACTGTATAAAAAAGCTACACCGGAACCTAATGCCACAAGGGTATCCATATTGGGAGATTTATTTATTATTCCCTTTACTCCGTTCACAAAAAACTTCTTGTTGGCAATCAGAACCGTAATTGACAAAAGAAGCTGTATAATACCAAGCCCTGCGGGATTTCCGGAAAGAAAGGATGGCACGGGAAAAGAAAGCATCATATGCCCCATGGAAAAATACATCAGAATAAAAAGAACTGCAAAGGAAAAAACAAGTCTTTTTACAAGCGTTTTAATCTCGGTGTTTTCCTTTGGTTTATCTTGTGAGCTCTCTTTTTTTTCTCCGTTTTCAAAAGCACCGTATCCTGCCTTTTCAACGGCTTTAATAACTTCTGAGCTGCTGACTTCCCCGTCAACAGACATAGAATTGGTTAAAAGATTTACAGAACAGGAGGAAACACCCGAAATGCCCGAAACCGCTTTTTCAACCCTCGCCGAACAAGCTGCACAAGTCATACCCGTAACTTCAAAATGCTTCATACCTTCCCTCCTTTTTTTGGTTAGCATAAGCTAACTGATATACTTATTATACAATCATTATTCACCTGTGTCAATATTTTAAGCACAAAAAAAAGACAAAGGTCCGAAGACCTTTGCCGGATTGTTATTTAAATAATCTTTCAAGAGGATTATAACCGAGAGCGAAGTATTTGAACATCCAGATAACGGGACTGAATTTAAAGAAAATCACATCAACTATTGTAACAAAAGTTCTTAAAAATGTTGAAATGTCGTGCGTTTCGGGAACTTCAACGGGAGCAAATGCTTCGCCCTCAACACCCAGAACCATAGGCTGGGAATAGCATATTCCGTTGTCACCGGAAAGATAGAATCTGACATAAAGATATGCTTCATCAAGAAGCTCGTCGTTATGAAGGTCAAGAGTTGCCTTGCCGTTTACGAGTTCTTCTCTTTTTATAACATTACCGTTTGAAACCCATGTGATAATATTTGCATTTTCACCCTCAACAGTAATTGTATCGGCAGCTTCATCAACCGTAATTCTTGTTACAGAAGGTGTATTATCAAGCCAGTATGCTTTTGTATCATAAACATCCTGCTCAACAAAACCGGGCATTTCCTCCATACCGTTGAGTTCAACACCGTTTGAATAGTGAGAAACGGAGAAAAACTGTCCCTTTTCCTGACAGGCTCTGAATGCATCAACCGTGAGCTCGGGCATCCAGCACATAGTATATGCATCATTTACTGCATTTTCATTGTGGGAGTCAGCAAAGGAGTTTCCCCACGGAACAACACCGTTGGGAATTGTTTTCTGAAGAATCTGGTCGTAAAGAATTCTGTCGCAACGGGTGTGTGCATCTGTTGCGGAGTTTATACCCATACCGAGTGAGGAACCTTCGTAATCAAGAAAAATTCTTGCGAATTTATTTGCATAATAATCGTCAACAGGCTGTCCTACATAGTTTTCGGAATCCTTATCGGTATAAACATATTCACCGACGTGTGAAAGATAGGAAATACCGCCCTCTTCCATAACACCCTTTGAAGGTGTTTCATAGTCGCCGAACACACCGGCAAGTCCCTGACCGTAATCGGAGAAATACCCCGTAAGATGGCAGTCTGCAATGGGAGTTGCCATATTGAGCTCAATACCTTTGGGAATATCAAGCATTCCGTTTTCGTGAGTTCTTGTAAGTGTGTAGCCGTCTTTGGTTGTATATGTGACATTATCGTTTGTTCCGTCAAGATATGCTTCATACTCATCCTGCGGGATGGGAATAATATCAGCCATGTTCGTTCTCTCTTTTTTAATAAGACGCATAAGAGGAACAAGCTCGGGCTCGTTGTTCCAGCCCTGATTTATTGTTCCGTGGTCAGTTAAAGCAACAATATCAAAATCTGCCGCATAATGAATACGGACAAATTCATCAACAGTCAAAAAGCCGTCGGATGCATTTGTGTGGCAGTGAAGCTGGGTTTTATAAGCATTCCATTCGTCCCAATTGATTTCTTCATAAGGATTGGTAATGATATAATTTTTTTCATCTGCAACAGCAAAAACGGGAATCATAGTTAGCATAACAAGAAGCGCAGCAAGAATTACGGAAATTGATTTTTTGCTTTTACACATAAGTTTCTTCACAAAAAAACCTCCCTTTATATATTACTGCAATTATATCAAATATGAAATTTTATTTTCAATGTCAAAAATAACCAAATTTAGCTTAATTTATTTGGGGATCAAACACGGGCATAAGCTGAAGATTGAACTGATTTATCCTGTGAAGATAATCAATTCTTTCCTTTGTTTTCTCGTCATCAATTTCGCCTGTTCTGATATATCTGTCAAGCACGGCATAAGTAAAGCCGAGATTATCTTCATCCGTTTTACTCTGAAGTCCGTCAATAGGTATCTTTTCAACAAGCTCTTCCGGAAGACCGAGAACCTTTCCGATAGCCTTCACCTCCTGAACAGTCAGAAGGCTCATAGGTGAAAAATCTCCTGCCGCATCACCGTAGCGTGTGGAATAGCCTACCCAATCCTCCGAAAGATTACAGGTGTTGACAACTCTTCCGTTGAGGCTCTGAGAAACTGCATATACTACGGACATTCTTATTCTAGGCGGAAGATTTGTGATGCTCTGTACAGAAAGTGTGAGCTCTTCGGGCATACTGTTTTTCACACCCTCAACCGCATCCTTGATATTTATAACATAGTGCTTTATTCCCAGGTGATTGACAAGCTTATATGCCGCATCGATATCGTGCTGCGTTCCGCAGGGCATAAGAACACCGATAACTCTGTCCTTTCCCAATGCTTCAACACACAAAGCAGCCGCAACAGAGCTGTCTTTTCCGCCTGAAATCCCGAGAACAGCATTACAGCCTTTTCCGTTTTTTTCAAAAAATTCTCTTATCCATAAAACACAGGCATCTTTTACCTTAACTGCATCAAACATAACCTTACCTCCATACTGTACTGACTGAATAATAACACAAAGAAAATCTTTTTTCAATCGAATTTACAATATATTCATTGACACATTAACCGATTTATATTAGAATTATAACAAATAATTAACATTATCGGGGTGTTTCAGATGAAATTTTCAGATACATTACAGAACGCAAAAACAACCGTAAAAGACTGTACGGATTTTGCCGTAAACGGAATTACCAATATCTGCAAGCTTTACGGTCCGCGTCCTTGCGGTGAAGAAAGCGAAAAAAAAGCTCAGGAAACAATGCTTGAAGAATTAAAAGCATATTCCGATGAGGTACGCCGTGAAACCTTCAAAGTAAATCCCGATGCCTTTATGTCCTTTGTTCCCATTGCAGGCTCTTGCTGTATCGGTGCATCTGCCCTCAACATACTTGCTTCAAAGAACAAGCCCAAAGCGGCTCTCGGCTCTCTTGCACTTCTGGGCACAGGCGTCGCAAGCCTTGCAGGCGAATTTCTTTTCTATAAAAAGGTTCTTGATCCCTTCTTCAAGGAAAAGGAATCGGGAAATGTAATCGCAGTCAGAAAAGCCACAGGAGAAACCAAGAGAAGAATAATTATTTCAGGACACACCGACTCTGCTCCCGAATGGACATATACATATAAATTGGGCTCACACGGCTCAATTATCGTGCTTGTACCCGCAATTGCAGGTCTTGTTTATACCGCAACAACGTCAGTTATGTCACTTATGAACAAAAAAGCTGCAAAGAAAATGGCTCTCGGTCAGCTGGCTTTCCTTCCCGCTTATGCTTCTCTTTACAACTTCACCAACAGCAAGAAGTATGTTGACGGTGCAAACGACGACCTTTCGGGCTGCTATCTCTCCTCTGCCGTTCTCAAATATCTTTCCGATAATGACATTTCTTTTGAAAATACGGAAGTTATTGCAATGCTTGCAGGCGGTGAAGAAGCAGGTCTTCGCGGCTCAAAGGCATTCTTTGAAGCACATCCCGAATATAAAAACGACGGTATTGAAACCGTCTTCATCAGTGCAGACACCATCCGTGATGAAGACTATATGATGATTTATAAAAAAGATATGACAGGTATGGTCAAAAATGACAAGCGTGTATGCGAGCTTTTGAGAAAAGCAGGAGAAAAGCACGGACTTTCAATCCCCGTAGGCACAATTCCTCTCGGCTCAACCGATGCCGCCGCCGCTTCACAGGCAGGCATCCCCGCCGCATCTATTGTTGCTATGGACCCCGCCCCCGCCGACTATTATCACACCCGTCGTGACACCGCAGAAATTCTCAATCCCGACTGTATCGAAAAGATACTGAACGTGGTTCTTGAAGCAGTGTTTGATTTCGATGAAAACGGAATAAATTGATAAAAATACATAGAAATTACCGCTGACAAAACACTGTCAGCGGTATAATTCTACCTTTTTTATCAGATAAGAGGATACTCAAAATAAGTGTAGTCCCCTTTTACGTTTTTACCCGTCAGGAAATTTCTTGCCTTAAAAATGACCTTATCGGAATAGACTTCACACATATATCCCACACCGGCATCGGTAATTCCGAAATTGTTTTCTTTTCTGTAGCCGGGGATGCTTATTGAAACAACATTGCTGTCTTTATTCAGAAGCTCTTCCACATAGCCGCAGACACCGCCGTGAAGATGTCCGTTTATGAAAAATACATTTTTGTATTTTTCCATAACGGCTCTGACCTCATCGTTCTGCTCACCCATATCCCCTGTTTTCCATACCTCGGGAAGCCCGTGAGTAAAAGCAAAGGGCTGATGACACATAACAAAACAGGGCTTGCCGTTTTCTGTGGCTCTTTTCAGCTCTTTATCAAGAAAAGCTATCTGATCGGGAGAAATATATGCCTTTTCAAGAACAGCCTTTTCCGTACAGATAACAATAAATGTATATCCGTTCACATCATACGAAAAATAAAGCTTACCGTTAAGCTTAATACCAAGAAGCTTCTCGGTATTTGATATAACGGCTTTCGAGGCGGTCTTATAGAAAAATCTTGCATCGTGATTTCCCATAGTCACAAAGAGCTTCAACTTGTCCTTATATTTCAGGAAAACACGGAAAAACCTCTCATATTCTTTTTTCAGCCCGTAATCCGCGATATCCCCCGCAAGAAGAAGAGCATCCACCTTTTCGGAAGAATTCATCACATCAATAAAAGCATTTTCAAGATTTTTTTCCGCACTTTCTCTATTCGGAAGATGTGTATCCGCTATTGCAGCAAAGGAAAGCTTTATTTCATCCGATTTTTCAAAAACAATCGGCTCATCTGCAGAAACCTCATAAACCACATCATATTTCGGATTCATAGTCCGGAATTGCTTGATATATTTTTCAATAAAAAAAGGAAGCTTCATACTCATCCCTCAATATTATAAAAAGCGTCAAAAGACAGCTTTTATCCTTTATGCAAAAAGTTTTTCTGCTGCTGCGAGGTCATCGTGATTATCAATTTCAAGCCATCTGCCTTTAAGAGGACAAGCTTCAAATACAATATCACAGAGAATATCATTAAGAGCAACCTCACTCCATTTTTTAAGTTCTTTCATATCTTCTATGTATTCTGTACATTTATCAAAGAATGCTTTTCCACCTTCGGGAGAGAATTTATAAACGTCAATGGAACAGCCAAGAGCATCTTCTTCCGTGACAGTCTTTGCGATTTCTATTAGTCTGCCGTCTTTTTCAATAACTTTCATCGATTCCTCAATGTATGTTCCGATATCGGTAACAATTGCATTTTCTCCGGAAAATGCAAGAAGAGCCTTTATTACGGATGAATCATAGAACACGTCTGCATTCATCATAAGAAAACTTTCGCCGTAAAAGGTTTCTTTTCCGAGATATGCAGAATACATATTATTTGTTGTTGCATAATCAACGGAATTTATTATTTTAATTTTAGGATATTTTTCTTTTACGGCTGCTTCAAGAATTTCCGCTTTATACCCACTCACTACGGTAATATCGGTAATTCCGTTTTCAAGAAGATTTTCTATTTGCTTGATAAGAATAGGTTTTCCGTTTACGGGAACCAAAGATTTCGGACAATTGTCCGTAATAGGTGCAAGTCTTGAACCAAAACCCGCAGCAAGAATTAATGCTTTCATTTTTCATACCCCATCTTTTTATTTTTTTTATGTATCAAAATTACTCCTATGCGGAATAACAGAATAACAGCTTCTGTTATAAAAGTAGCAATACCTACAGTTTTTGCATCCATAGTACTGCTAACAAACAAGACAAAAAGCTGAACTGCATGCACAATTGCACCGACAACCACTGAAATATTTGCATACTTCGCAAGTCCCATCGGACTTAATATCGGGAATCCTAAAATATAGTTCGGTAAAGTAATCAGAATAACGGGAATAAATATACGGAATATTTCAGCAGAAGCCCTGTATTCTTCGCCAAGGAACAATACACAAAACGGTTCAGCAAATATCCAAAGAATAACACAGCCGCAAAGGATCAACGGCATAAGCACCAGCATTATTTTTTTTACGAGTCCGTAATTTTTATTCTTAACCATATACGGATATAAGGAGTCTGCAATAGGCGAAAATGCACTCTTTGCTGTGGTCATAAGTTTTTCCGCAGATGTATAATAACCAAGCAATGCACTTCCTTCAGGGAACCAGAAACCAAGAATAAGTGTATTTGCCGCACCGTAAACGGTTGAAGCTATACGCGATACAAAAAATCCGGCAGATCTTTTAAGGGTTTCTGCAACAAATGACAAGGATACCTTGACAAATCGTACTCCGAGATTACGGTACACATCAAAATATGTCCATATACAACTTCCTATTGCACCGAGTGCATTGAGAAGCGGTATAACAAAACTCTGGCTTTTGTCTTTCAGAAAAACAAAGATGCACACAGTAAAAAACAATTTGACAGCGACAGTTCTATATGTAATTGAGGACATTTTTTCGTTACCGCGATAGAGAAAATCAGGCAACAAGGAATTTATCAATGTCGCGAAAAAGAACAGCTGGAACAAAAGAGCATTTGCATTGAATCTGTCAACACTTATACAAAGAATTGACACAACTGCAAAACAAAGTAAACCAAGAATAACTTTACACCAGATTACTGCAGAAAGAATACGAGATTGCTTTTCTTTGTCATCCTTATTTTTTGCAATATCCTCTGTAGCAGACAAAATAAAACCAAAATCAAGAATCAACTGGATATAAACGGAAAATGCCTGGGCAAAACTGACTATTCCGTACACTTCGGGAGAAAGTATTCTTGTCTGATAAGGTACCGTTATAAGTCCGAATAAATAATTGGAAAATGTCAGAATATACAGCATTACCGTATTTTTCATTAATACAGATTTTTTCTTATCCATTTTTAATGTGTTGAATTATCCTTTCTGCAAGAATATCGGCGGCATTACCTTTTTCAAAGTAATTCATCTTATCATTAAACTGTCTGAGTTCAGAAAAGTATTTATCCTTATCAAAATCACGGATAGCAGAAATAAATTCTCCATTACTCTCTGCAAGAATAAAGGGAAGCTCATGCATATCAAAATACAGTTCTCTGTCTTTGATGTATTCTTCAATATCGGTAGCAAATAAAAATACAATTTTCTCAAGCATGCCGGCTTCAAACATTACACTGGAATAGTCACTGACAACCGCATCACAAACAGGTAACAGTTCATAAAGATCAGGATATGCTGTGGCATTGATCACACGATCTGAGTATTCTATAAAATCAGCCTTTGAAGCAACATTAGGATGAAGTCTGACAGCAAATACCCATTCGTCTCCCGTAGATTTTTTTAACTGTTCTAGGACACTTTCAAAATTTATCCTGTAACAATCCGTTCTGAGATCAGCTCTAAAGGTAGGAACATACAAAATAACCTTTTTCTCCGAGGGCAAGCCTGCCGCCCTTCTTATTTCTGCTGCTTTTTCGTCGGAAACAGAAAAAACAGGATCAAGTCGCGGTGTGCCGCATTCAAGAATCTCACCGTCAAACCAGAATGAATTTTTGACAATATCCGTAAAATAATCACATCCGGAAATAACAATATCCGAGATGGAAGAATCATATTTTGAATGTTCTATATATGTCTTTTCAAGAGTTTTTTCGGTATCCTTCTCAATTTTTTTCAAAGGAACGCCACCGTGCCAGAGTTGAATATAAAACTGACCTTTTCGTTTGATTATTTCAGCACTCATACGGCAGTTATTAAGCCAGACGCCGGCTGTTGCCATTTCCCTGTAAAAAGCAGGTGTGTGATATGTAACACTTCTTATTCCTTCGGGAAGCGTACTTTCCGTACCGCCTTTTGTTGCCCACACTATATCTATATCAGGATATAACTCCTTTAGCTTGAGTGCAACGGGCTTTCCGTTGTCACCGAATCCTCGACCTGAATAATTAATAAAAACAACTTTATTCTTTTCTATAGGTCTTACACGACATAAAAGCATAAAGCAACGGACAAAAAAACGCCTGATAAGAAGCAATAACCTAACCAAGCCCGTAAATTTTAAGAGTATTCCTTTAATTTTTTCCATCATATATCTCCATTCAACAATCAGCAACCATTATTATTTCAGTTTATCAAATATATTGCTCTCAGAATTCTGCATAATGTAAAGAAGCTTTGCGACAAGATAATTAAGAAAAACTATTTTTGAGGAAAACACCGCATTACATATCATCTCTTGTTTTCTGCGGCTTTTTGCAAATTTTATCGCCTCATTACAGTTGGCATCCTTAAAAAGATTTTTAATAACAGCTCTTTGCTCCTTGGGAGAAAGAGGTGATCTGTCACTGCAGTTTTTTATCATGCCTGAAAAAATATGCTTGATGTGCATTGAGCATACAGTTGCACGATTTTCACCGTCAAATGCGCCGTGCTTCTGAAAAAGCTCTCTCATAAGCACATAGCGTTTATCCATTATCTCAAAATAATCGGGAAGATATTTCCGAGTCAGAGCTTCAGTCGAGAATTTTATATAATGATAAAAGCATCCGTCAACAAGAGAAATTTTCGTGACCTTATCAAAAACATAACAGTTATACTGGTAATCCTCAATAAGAGTCTGATTTTTAAATTTTATACCAAGACTTTCAATAAATTCCTTTTTATAGAGCTTATTGCAGGTATATGCATAAAGCCTTTTTCTATCAAGAGCAGCAATTGTATCGAGGATATTTTGTCTGCCGACAACAGAAACAGTTTCCCCTGTAGCATCCTCAACACTTACACTGACCTCCCCTGAATCATCAAGAGTATCGTGATAAAAACCGGAGACTACAACATCCGCGCCGTCAGCATTTCTGAGCAGCCTCTCATATGAATCCGCATCTATCCAATCATCTGCATCAACAAAGGTAAAATACTCTCCTTTAGCGACCTCAAGTCCCGAATTTCTTGCTGCACTCAGACCTTCATTTTTTTCCTTATTAATATATACAATACGCGGATCCGCTTTGGCGTAACTTTCAATAATCTCAGCTGAGGCATCCTTGCTTCCGTCATTGACTATAATTATTTCAATCTCTTTTATTGTCTGGGAAATCACACTGTCGATAGCAACAGATACTGTTTTTTCCCCATTATATACAGGCATAATGATTGACAATTCAGGTTTCATACAAAATTCTCCCATATCATAAAAAATTACTGCTCGTCTCCGTCAATATCAGAAGTAAGTCTTACAGCATAACCAAGGGCAGTAAACAGTATAATGGTAGCACCCGATAAGGTATAGAACAGACAAGCTATGAACATACCACAGGCAAGAAGACAGAGCACACTTATCATAAGGAAGCCAACTGACTTTGCTTTACGAGTGTTTTTATATCTGACAACAACTGCATCCTTTGCGCAAAATACAAGGAACAGCAATAACATCAAAGTTCCGACAATTCCGTTACCCATCAATAATTCAACAAAGCTGTTGTGGATGGAATAACCGGATGATATTCTCATTTCGGGATCAATCTCATTTGCAACGGTATGATAATTTCTCGGTCCCACACCGAAAAGAATATTCTGTCTGAATACCGTACTGATACCTTCCATCCAAAGACCGAATCTGCCATTGGATACATCACTCTTTACGGCAACATCCTGTCTGTCAAGCTTTTCAATGGTTTTCTCTTCGGTTGTCGTTTCTTCTGTGGTGACCCCTTCGGTATTTTCTTCCTGAGAAGTTGCCTCCTCTGAAACCGGGTCCTCCGTGGTAGCCTCTTCTGTTGATGCTTCGTATAATGTAGTCTCTTCTATATCGGAACTTGTGATTTCATCGATCTGTGTCGGCTTTTCTTCAAGTATTTCCTCTATATATTCAATTCCCAAACGAACATAAGGAAGAACTGTCTTTGTAACCTGAACGGATAAATAGCAAATACCGACACATAATACTGCCAATACAACAGAAATCAGCTCTTTTGCTATAATATGCCATGTTTTATTTTTAATATATAAAAAAGAATAATACCATACACCTGCAAAAACCGCAAGACAAAGTATCAGAAGTCCCATTCTGGAATTTGAAAGGACTATATAAAGAAACTGCAATATAATATTGACGATATGAAATGCTCTTAATATCTTATTTTTTGTTGTAACAGCAACAAAAAAGCTCAGTGCGATTATTGCAATACAAACAGCTGATGCGAAATTAGGATCGACAAAAACACCCCATAAACGCATAACTACAGCACCCATATGCTCGCGGACAAACCCCTGAACTATCTCACTTGTTTCCCCCCAGAGGTATCTGTTCTGAGTATATGTTATATCGGCAAAATACATAAAAAGAGAAGCACAAACGGCAATTGCCCAGGCAACACTTACTGCAGTAATAATAATGCCGACTTCTTTTTCAAGTCCTTTACGGTCTTTACTGAGACCTACAACATATAAAAGACAAAATTGAATAAAAATATTGGCAAGTGTCTTCAGATTTTCAATATACCCGTACTTAAAACCGACAATAGATGAAATAACTGTAAAACCTGCAAATGCAGCAAGCAACCATATGTATTTTGTTTTCCAGATATTCTTGAAAACAAACACATCCCAACAAACCAAAACACCTGCAATCCCGATAACCGCAACATTGAGAAGATCACTCATAAGATACGGTTGTAATGCAGTGATATTCTGTCTTGCCAAGGCATAAATTATAACCGTTATAATATAGACGATTCGTATACTATTATATAAAGACTCTTTTTTAAGAATTTTTAACATATCAACACTCCAACAAAAACAGGCTTATCTTCCTGCCTTAAGTTTTGCAAATACTTTTACAAATTTTCTTTTTACGAAAGAGATTACTACACTTTCAAAGAATACGGGGAAAGCTATGCCCCATTTTATGGGGATAAGCATTATTTTCATATATGTTGAACGGGGTTTTGTATATTTCAGGCTCCATTTTACATTGGGATTTTTAAGCATTCTTTTGATTTCTTTGAGCTTCTTTGCCAATGAAAGTGTGCAGCCGGGATTTGCCACATTTTCAACACAACCGATAAATCTTTCGATATATCTTCTTGCGATAAATTCACGGCTATTATCGTCCTCAATACCCCATTCCTTATAGAGGTCTGTCATCCAGCCGTGCTCTTCTTCTCGCTTATCGTACATTTCGGGACGGTATTTTGCGGTTTCGCTTTCGGCACGTGCTCTCATAAAGTGGTAATACTTTTCCGAAGAAACGACTACCCTTTCAACACCTCTTATAACACTTAAATTAAAGGGGAAATCATCCCAGAAAGTGTTTGGGAAAAGAAGACCGTTTTCGTGGATGTATGAAGAAAGGAAAAGCTTGTTCCATGGAGTGTAGAGAAGATTGCTGTCAAAAAGACGGTAGGCATTTTCTCTGAAATCCTGTTGTGTTTCAAATACCTCATCGGGCTGTGACTGCTCCTGCGTCACATATTCCGTATCGGAATAATATGTATCTATATAATACCCTGTTACAACATACTGGGCATTGTTTTCTTCTGCAAGGTTATACATATCCTCGAGCATTGTGGGTTCACACCAGTCGTCGGAATCCATAAAATACATATATTTTCCCTTTGCCTGCGGAATTGCAACGTTTCTTGCAGAGGGTGCACCGCCGTTTTCTTTGTGAATAACTTTTATTCTTGAATCATTTGCGGCATATTCGTCACAAATTTCACCGCTGCGGTCTTTTGTGCCGTCATCTACGGCAAAAAGCTCCCACTCTGTGAGAGTTTGTGCCTGTATGCTTTCTATTGCCTTTCCTACAAATTTTTCAACACCGTAAACGGGCATAATTATTGAAATCTTTACCTCTTCCATTTCCCCACTGCCTTTCTTTTAACCGAAAATTTCCTCAACCTTGTTGAGTGCGGATTCGATAACCTTATCCATATCGTAATATTTATATTCGGCAAGTCTTCCGCCGAAAATCACATCTGCTTCTTTCTCTGAAAGTCCTTTATATTTTTCAAAAAGCTGCTGATTTGCTTCATTGTTCACGGGATAGTACGCTTCCATACCCTCGCTCCATGTTGCAGGATACTCTCTTGTTATAACAGTCTTGTCCTGTGTGCCGAATTCAAAGTGCTTATGCTCTATAAGTCTTGTAAAAGGTGTTTCACGGTCTGTGTAATTCACAACTGCAACACCCTGATAATTTTCACAGTCGAGAACTTCACTTTCAAAACGAAGACTTCTGTATTCAAGCTTTCCGTAGCAGTAGTCATAAAAAGAATCTATAGTTCCCGTATAAAGAATTTTATCGGCAAGAGCATTATATTTTTCGCGGTCAGAATTATAATCTGCACCTGTTATAACTTCCGTTCCCTCAAGAAGACGGTCAATAATAACATTATATCCGCCTTCGGGAATTCCCTGATAACGGTCATTGAAATAATTGTTATCGTATGTATATCTTACGGGAAGTCGTCTTATGATAAATGCGGGAAGCTCCTTGCAGTCTCTGCCCCACTGCTTTTCGGTATAACCCTTGATGAGCTTATAATAAATGTCTTCTCCGACAAGGCTTATTGCCTGTTCTTCAAGATTTCGGGGTTCGCCTTTTATTTTGCCTCTTTGCTCATCAATTTTAGCCTTCGCCTCTTCAGGTGTCACAACACCCCAAAGCTTTGAAAAGGTGTTCATATTAAAGGGCATATTATATATTTCACCCTTGTAGTTTGCAACGGGTGAATTTGTAAAACGGTTGAAGTCACACAGGTCATTTACATAATCCCATACTTTTTTATTGCTTGTGTGGAAAATATGTGCACCGTATTTATGAACGGTTACCCCTTCAATATTTTCACAGTAAATATTTCCGCCTGTATGGTCTCTTTTTTCTATCACAAGGCATTTTTTACCTCTTTTTTTTGCTTCAAATGCGAAAACAGCACCGAAAAGTCCGCTTCCTACAATAAGAAAATCATATTTTTTCATACAATAAACATTCCCCTGTCACAAAAAGATGCCGTCTGAAAAAACAGTATCACATATTGCTGATATGTCAGCCTCCAAATGAAGACACAATACGACACATTAGCGTTTATATGTTACTACATAATTATTATAAAGTCAATGATATTAAAAAAATATTGCAGAAAAATTATTTCTTTTTTGTAACCGTTATTGAAAAATATCACAATTACAAACGCAAAAGCATTTTTCTGTTTGTCATTATGCACAAAAGAGATTACAGGATTGAAATTTTTCACTAAACAAAAGAACTTCACTAAAAAAATTAAAGCTGTTCCTTTTACCGTTTTCATCCGTAAAATTTATAAAGCACTTTTTTCGGTAATTATACCGTAAAATTAAATGCCGGAACAAAAATAATCTCCAAACAGAAACACTTCTGCTTGGAGAAAGCTGCTTTTATCTGCAATTTTTTGCACAAATCAAAAAAACTGACACTTGATCTATAGTTTTAATCTGCGTTTTCGGTTTTTATATTTATTTTACCTGCACCGCCGTCTATTTCTATGAAGCTTTTACCTTCACCGTAAACAGCCTCGTCAGGCAGCTCTTTCCCGTTGAGCTTCACACTGCTTATTCCTTTATCAACCTCAAAGGAATAGTCGGATTCACTGCCCGTAAGAGCGATATCAATGTCTCCGACAGAGCAGTCAATATCGGTTTTGCCCGAAAGCACTCCGTTTATGCTCACATCGCCTACTGCCAAATCCATATTAAGATTATTTATATCTGCATTTTTTATTGTAAGCTCTCCGGCGGCGGTATTTACGGTGGCTCTTTCGGTTACGTTCAGAGAATTAATAAGAATGTCACCCGCACCTAAATTCATATTGAGCTCTTCGGTATTTATAAGCTCTGCGGTAATTTCACCGGCTCCCGCATTTATGCTGACTCTTTCAAAAAATATATTTTCGGGAATTGAAATTTTTATCGTGCGGTCGGTATTGAATACACCTAAAATCTTTTTTTCCGTGACCTTTACAACAGAACCGTTTTTTTCTATTTCGGTTTCGGTGTTATCCGTGGCAATAACAAAGCTGTCGCCTTTTACAATTTTCACATCGGCAACCGCAATATCAAGCTGTAAAACCGAAGCCTCATCGGTAATTTCAAAGCTGTTTATATAGTCATTTTTAATATCGGTTTTTGACTCTATTCCGAGAAGTGCTTCAAGAACCGAAAAAGCACCGAGAGCTATTGCAGCAATAAGAAAGCCTGCAAGTAAAATACCTATGTATTTTATGAACCTCTGTTTTGCGGTCATTTGACATCAACTCCCCCGAATACACAGGTACCGTTTATAAAAACGGTGGGAATGCCCGGTGTGAAAGGACGGCCTGTTTTATTGCTGACGCCGCCGAAAACAGGTGTTGTGCAGATTTCAACATTTACATTCTGAGGCAGCATAACATCTATTCCGCCGAAAATACAGCATACATTTATGACAACATCCTCTGTTATAACCGAACCGCGAAGATCGCAGTCAACACCGCCGAAAACCGCAGTGAGCTCTGCACCGAAAAAGCTTTCGCCGGGATATGCCACCTTCTGTGCAGAAAAGGTTGCGGCACATTCCTTAACGGGAGCACCTCTCGAATTAAGTCTTTTTACTGCATCCTTGGCTTTTTTGTTGAACATATCCTTAAAAATAAGGCTGAGTCCGATAATTATTATCACAATGGGAATCAAAAGCTTCCATAATACAGCAAAGGATATTATATCGCGTGTTGCAAGAAGAAGCACCACTCCCACTAAAAGACCGATAAGACTTCCCGTTTTGTCCCTCTGTGTAATAAGAGATATAAAGCTCGGAACAATTATAATAAGAGTCCACCAGCCCTCAAAGAAAATATCAAAATCAATGATATCCATAGCCTTGAGTCCGAAAAGAACACCAGCTGCCACAAGGACTACACCCCAGAGAATTCTGTTTATATTTTTCATATAAAGCCTCCGCAATTTCATATTATACATTAATATTTTACAATAAATACCATATAAAGTCAACAATATTGACATATTGCGGTATGTTTATTTGTATGCTATAATTTATATAATAAGTTCTCGGAGGGAAATTATGAGATTACAGGAATCAGGCGAAATGTATCTCGAAACCATATATATTCTCGGAAAAAAACTGTCCGTTGTCCGCTCGGTTGATGTCAGTGAGCATCTCGGCTATTCAAAGCCCAGTGTTTCAAGAGCCGTGGGGCTTCTGAAAAACGGCGGTTTTATAACCGTAGAGGGAAACGGTGAACTGAAGCTGACGGCTGAGGGGCTGAATATTGCAGAAACAATGTTCGAAAGGCACACCATAATTTCTGACTGGCTTATAAAGCTCGGTGTCAGCGAAAGCACCGCAACAGAGGATGCATGTAAAATTGAGCACGTAATAAGCGAGGAATCCTTTGAAGCACTTAAAAAGCATTTATTGAGCTTATGAGTTGTTTTTTCGGGAGAGAAAAAAATGAAAATCATACTAAACAGAGAAAAATGTTTTCAGACGATTGAGGGCTTCGGTGCATCGGGAGCCTGGACCGCACAGGTTGCAGGCGGCTGGACACATATTGATGAAGAGAGCGGCAAACCCGTAAACCAACGGTTAGCCGAGCTCCTTTACAGCAAAACTGACGGTATAGGTATGAATATATACCGCTATAATCTGGGCGGCGGTTCAAAAAACAGCGGTTCAAGTGTTTTCGGGAACAAAAACAGAATGGCTGAATGCTTTTTGAGAGCTGACGGCACATACGACTGGACAAGAGATAAAAATGCCGTCAATATGATGAAGCTATGCGTTGAAGCGGGGGCGGATGAGGTTATTCTTTTTGTAAACTCCCCTCCCGAAAGATTTACAAAAAACCACAAATCCTGTCTTGATAAGGCATGGAGATGCAATCTTCCGAGAAAAAATGAAAAGGCTTTCAGCGAATATCTTTTTGACTGTGCCGAGCATTTTCTGGAAGACGGCATCCCCGTAAAATATATTTCTCCCGTCAATGAACCCTTATGGGTGTGGACGGAGAAAAACGGACAGGAGGGCTGTCACTATACACCTTGGGGTGTATATTCACTTCTGAAAAAATGTGCCCGAGGTCTGAAAGAAAGACCTTTACTCAAGAATATAAAATTAAGTGCCTGCGAAAACGGAGATATCCGTTGGTTCAATAAAGCATATACACTGGCTGTGCTTCTCAACAACGAAGTGCGGGAAGCCTGTGACGGAATTGACGTTCATTCCTACTGTCTTCCCATCCCCGTGCCTTTCCTTAATAGCCGTGCGGGATTTCTTAAAAGATACAGAAGATTTCTTGATATTTTCTTCCCCGGTGTTAAGGTAAATATGAGTGAATGGTGCCATATGAACGGCGGACGGGACAAGGGTATGGCGTCTGCTCTCGTATGTGCAAAAACCATTTATGAAGACCTGTCAATTCTCGGAGCTTCCTCCTGGCAGCACTGGATTGCACTTTCCGAGGTTGACTACTGCGACGGTCTTATTTACATAAACGAAGATGAAAAAACCTTTGATGTGACAAAAAGGCTTTTTGTTACGGGCAACTTCTCAAAATATATCCCCGTGGGAGCAAAAAGAATTGATATTTCCTGCGAAGACAAAGAAATTCTTTCCCTTGCTTTTTATGACGGAAAGAAAACTGTAGTTGTACTTATCAATCCCACCGATAAAGAAAAAATTCTTGAAGCAGATGAAAAAACAGAATACACAGTTGCGGTTACGGATGAAAAAAATGACCTTACCCAAAAGAGCCTTTCGGGAGAAAAAGCTCTCACCCTTTCAAGAAAATCCGTTACAACACTTGTATTCTGATATATAAAAATATAGAAACGCGGTAATTTTATGAAATATGATTTTACGGGTATTCCCGACAGAACGGGACTTGGCTCCGCTAAATGGAACAGTGCAAAAAATGCAAGTACCGATGCAGTTCCTCTTTCCGTTGCGGATATGGAATTTTACACGGCACCGAAAATAAGAGATGCCCTGTCAAAGCTGGCACAGGAACAGGTTTTAGGCTATACCGAGCCCACAGACGAATATTTTGACGCAGTATGCTCGTGGATGAAAAGACGGCATAATTTCACAGTAAAAAAAGAGGAAATCGTTCTCACCGCAGGTGTTGTCAATGCACTGGGGATTCTTCTTGAAGCAGTGACAAAGCCCGGTGACGGAATAATTATTCTCACTCCCGTTTACTATCCCTTTGATATGGCGGTGCTTGCAAAAAGCAGAAGCTTTGTTTACAGTGAGCTCAAGCTCACTGACGGAAAATATGGAATTGATTTTTCCGACCTTGAAAAGAAAGCAAAGCTCCCCTCAACAAAAGCTATAATTTTCTGCAATCCGCATAATCCCTTGGGACGCGTGTGGACAAGGGATGAGCTTCAAAGGGTTGCGGATATTTGCAACTCAAACGGTGTTTTCATTATAGACGATGAAATACATAACGACCTTATAATGCCCGGCTATACACATACGGTTATGGCAGCTCTTGATGAAAAAACAAGGGATAACATTGCAGTCTGCACGGCTCCCAGTAAAACCTTTAATCTTGCAGGGCTTCAGTGCTCGAATATCATCATTCCCAATGAAAAAGCAAGAGCAAAAACCAAAGCCTGTATGATGATAAGCATGCAAAATCATCTGAATATCTTTGCCTATGAAGCCTGCAAAACTGCTTATAACGAATGTGAGGACTGGCTCGAAGAGCTTCTCACTGTCATAGAAGACAATGCAAAATATGTGGAAGGCTTTATGGCAGAAAGCTTTCCCGAAATAAAGGTCTTTCCTCTTGAAGGTACTTATCTGCAGTGGCTTGATATGAGAAGCTTGGGAATGACTCACGTTGAGCTCAGGGAAATGCTTGAAAATGCGGATATTTTCCTTGATTGGGGTGAGATGTTCGGCGATTCCGGAAGGGGCTTCCAGAGAATAAACCTTGCCTGTGCGAAATCCACTCTCATAAAAGCTATGGAGAGATTCAAAAAAGCAGTTGAAGAAAAAAGAGAGGCCTGGGAGAAAAACGGCAAGCCCTATCACAAGAGGCTTCAAAAGGGCGATAAGCTTCCCGACTTTATTTACTCTTCCCGTTACGGCAAAAACAGAAATCTCAAAGATACAGTAAACAAGAAAACACTTCTGATATTTTCAAGGTATTATGAATGTGACATATGCAGAAAAACTCTTGATACCTTTAAAAAATATCAGCGTGTTTTCAGAATGATGGGAATTGATATAAAATTCATCATTCAGTCCGACCTGAAAACGCTGTCATCTGCACAAAGCAATTACCCCTTTGAGCTTATTGCGGACCCCGACTGTGTATTTTATGATATGTTCAATATCTTTGAGGCGAACAGTATGATAAATATGGTTGCAGGCGATAAAATGTTCTCTGAAATGATGCTCGGAGATGTGAGAAATCTTCTTGACACCGACCTTATTGATGCATTTATAGGAAACGGCAGTTCTGTTCACCGCGAACTTCAGTTATGTGCATTTATAGGTATTGACAAAAATCTCAATGTCATTTATTCTCATTACTGTAAAACCATAGGCGACTTTCCCGAAGCGGGAAAGCTTCTCGGTTCAATGAGAAAGGCTTAAAAGAAAGGAAAACAGTTATGGCTAAAACAAAAAAAGAACTCCGTCCCGGTTTTGTTGTCCCGAAAAAAGAACTTAATATTTTTGCAGTAGGTGCCATGGGACAGGGTATGATATACGCTATGATGTCAAGCTATATCAGTGACTACTATGTAAACGTTCTCCAGCTGCCTCTGATGTTCGTTATGGTGCTTATGCTTCTTGCACGAGTGTGGGATGCAATAAACGATCCTCTTATGGGTATTATTGCAGATAAAGCAAATCCGAAAAAAGGCAAAATGAAGCCTTATATTCTCTATGCAATTGTTCCCATTGCAGTGCTTACAATTATGCTTTACATATCCCCCGACCTTCCCAAGACCGAGCTTATGCTTTATGCGGCGGTAACTTATATTCTTTGGGGAATGTGCTATACACTTGCCGATGTTCCCTTCTGGGGAATTCCAAATCTCATGACACCAAATGCAGACGAGAGAGGATATGTCATTTCTTATACAAAAAACCTCAACAGTATAGGCTCTGCTCTTCCCGAGGTTCTTTTCCTTGTTGCAGGCTTCACACTTCCTACTCTTCTCGGTTCAACAGGTATAGAATATGAAAAACAGCGTTATCTCATAATTGCCGCAGTATGTGTTTTCCTTGGCGTTATTATGTACGGTAATTCATATTTCCACATAAACGAAAGAGTTATTCCTCCCGCAAAAGTCAGAAAAGAGGGAGAACCCACCGCACTCAAAAGAATTTTCACCTGCAAGCCTCTTATGCTTGTAGTTGCAATGGGTGTTCTTTCAAGCGGAAGATATATGGTGCAGGCTGCGGCAGTTCACGTTGCACGTTATGCTTTCTATATAGGTCCCGAGCTTACTTCCGATATGACACTTGAGCTGAGAACAAAGTATATAGCTGAAAGCGTTTCCTCCGTAAAAACAATCTTCCAGGTATGTGCCATTATAGGTATGTTCGGAGCTCAGCTTCTTATGCCCAAGCTCATAAGAAAATTCGACTATAAGAAAATTCTTATAACCACCTGTCTTGCAGGCTTTGTTGCAAGTATTTTCACAACAATCATCGGTTGGTTCACCGCAAATCTCTATGTCTGTATTCCCTTTATTCTTGTTTCCTGCATCCCCCTCGGTGTTCTCAATGTTGTTTCAAATGCAATGATTGGTGACTGTCTTGACTATCTTGAGCTGAAAACAGGCTTCAGAGACAACGGTCTGGGTTCGGCACTTCAGGGCTTTGTAAATAAGCTCGGTAATGCACTTGCAACAACGGGCATTATTCTGATGTATATGTTTATAGACATTGATCCCTCAAAGATGCTTTCAAGCGAGGTTGTTGTAGCCGCAACGGAGCTTACAAGAACACAGAACTTTGCAATGTTCACTCTTGTTTCCATTATCCCCGGTATAAGTATGCTTCTTTGTGCAATTCCTATGTTCTTCTACAAAATTTCAGGCAAGGAAAGAACAAAAATAATTGAAGCACTTGCAGAAAGAAGAAAAGCACAGGCTGCTCTTATTGAAGAATAAGCTTTTTCCGCACAGATTTTCTGTGCGGTTTTTTGATTTATTATTATTTTTTTGTTGATTAACCTAAAAATAAAGTTTATTATATAAATATATTTTATTTCGGGGGAAAATTATGCACCGTAACGTATATTCAACTCTTGATGAATTCATAAAACAGAATAAGGAGCTTGATACCGAGCTGCCTTTTTCCGAGAACACGGAAGTTTTAGGAAAAAGTCTTTTTATCGGAAATAAGGAAATAAAAAACCGTATTGTATGTCAGCCAATGGAGGGTTGTGACGGCAACGCAGACGGAACACCGGGAGACCTCACTCTCCGACGTTATGACCGATTTGCCAGAGGCGGGGCGGGACTTATATGGTACGAAGCCACGGCTGTGCTTCCCGAAGGAAAAGCAAATCCGAGACAGCTTCATATAAATGAGAATAACATTGATGCATTCTGCCGTCAGGTTGAAACGATAAAGGAAACGGCATTTAAAGAAAACGGCTTTGAGCCCGTGGTCATTATGCAGGCAACCCATTCGGGAAGATACTCAAAGCCCGAAGGAAAGCCCGCCCCTTTAATTGCATATAACAATCCCATTTTTGAAAAGAACAGTCCCGTTTCTTCCGACAGGATTGTTACCGACAATTACATAGACGAGGTTAAAGAAGCTCTTATAAAGGCTTCATGCCTTGCCGAAAAGGCAGGCTTTGACGGAGTTGACATAAAGGCCTGTCACAGATATCTCAACTGCGAGCTTCTTTCCTCTTATGAAAGAAAGGGAAAATACGGCGGTTCATTTGAAAACAGAACAAGGCTTTTAAGAGAAAGCATTCTCGGTGCTATGGACGTGACAAAAAGAAATTTCATTGTTACCTCAAGAATGAATGTATATGACGGATTTCCTTATCCTTACGGCTTCGGTGTCAGAGAAAATGCGGGAATTGATGTAGATTTAAGTGAGCCTATTGAGCTTATTAAAATTCTTTCCTCCTACGGAGTGAAGCTTCTCAATATCACAATGGGTAACCCCTATTTCAACCCCCATGTGAACCGTCCGTTTTCAAAAGGCGGCTATACTCATGAGGAGCATCCCCTTGAAGGTGTTACAAGAATGCTCAAGGGAATTGCAGACATAAAAAGAGAGGTTCCCGAAGTATCTCTTATCGCTTCCGCTTTTTCATATCTCGGCGTTGCGGCTCCCTTTGTTGCAGCTGGCTTTATTGAAGCAGAGCTATTTGATATGGCAGGCTTCGGAAGAACGGTTTTCGCATATCCCGACTTTGCAAAAGACATTATTGCTAAAGGCACAATGGATAAAAACAAAATCTGTCTTTGCTGCAGTAAATGTACAGAAATTATGAGAACCCCCGGAGGAACTCCCGGATGTGTTATAAGAGACAAGGATGTTTATTCACCTATATATATCAGACAGTGTAAAGGATAAATGCTATGAAAAAGGTTGCTTTGATATCGGGAGTTTCAGCAGGAATAGGTCTTGCCACAGCAAAGCTTCTCATTGAAAACGGAATTACCGTTGTGGGAATGGGCACAAGACAAACGGTAGAAAATGCTCCCGAAAAGGATTTTATTTACGTTCAGGGAAATGTTGCAAATAAAAGCGACAGAGAAAGCTTTATAAATACCGCAAAGGAAGCCTACGGCAGAATAGATTATCTTATAAATGTTGCAGGCGTTGCCCCGAAGGTCAGAACTGATATTCTCGAAATGACCGAAGAAAGCTATGACAGGGTTATGGATATAAACCTGAAGGCTATGCTTTTTCTGACACAGGCTGTTGCAAATGAAATGATAAAAAATGAAGGCAACGAAAAAGGAGCAATTGTGAACATTTCCTCTCTTTCCGCCTACACAAGCTCTGTTTCCCGCGGTGAATACTGCATTTCAAAGGCGGGAGTTTCAATGATTACAAAGCTTTTTGCAGACCGTCTTTCCGAATATAGCATTCCCGTAAATGAAATCCGTCCGGGAATTATTGCAACGGATATGACAAGCAAAGTCAAAGAAAAATACGACAAGCTTATTGAAAACGGACTTCTTCCCCTTAAAAGATGGGGCACACCCGAAGATGTTGCAAAAGCAGTTTTAGTACTTTTGAACGGCTCTCTCCCCTATGTTACGGGGCAGTCCCTTGATGTGGACGGAGGATTTCACATAAGAAGGCTTTAATATGAAATATACATATTTTGATACAATTGTTATAGGCACTGGTGCAGCAGGATATAATGCCGCAGGTGAAATAAAAAAGCTCTGTGATAAATCGGTCTGTATTATCACGGAGGGGGAAAATCACGGCACTTCAAGAAACACGGGAAGTGACAAGCAGACTTATTATAAGCTGACTCTGGGCGGCGGCTTTTCCGATTCCGTGAGAAAAATGGCAGAGGATTTATTTTCGGGCGGTGCGGTTGACGGGGACAATGCACTTTGCGAAGCGGCTCTTTCAACCAAATGCTTTTATAATCTTTGCTCTCTCGGTGTCCCCTTTCCCCATAACCGATACGGAGAATATATAGGCTATAAAACAGACCACGATCCCTTTATGAGGGCAACCTCTGCGGGACCTCTCACATCAAAATTTATGACCGAAGCATTGGAAAAACAGGCAAAAAGCCTGAGCATTCCTGTTTTCGAAGGACTTCTTGCTGTTGAAATATTAACCCAATCCAATGAAGTCAGAGGTCTTTTGTGTTTTGATAAAGAAAACAATACACTGAAAGCTTTCCGTTGCAACAATATTGTTCTTGCAACAGGCGGACCTGCGGGAATATATAAAAATACGGTTTATCCCGAAAGCCACACGGGATTTTCTTCTCTTGCACTTAAAGCGGGGGCGGCCTTTCAGAATATGACCGAATGGCAGTACGGACTTTCAAGCATAAAACCAAAATGGAATGTTTCGGGAACCTATATGCAGGTTCTTCCGAGATTTATTTCCGTTGATGAAAACGGCGAAGAGGTCGAATTTTTAAGAGAATATTTTTCAGACATATATGAAGCTCTTTCTTTTGTTTTCTTAAAAGGCTATCAGTGGCCCTTTGATTCAAAAAAATCAAAAAACGGTTCATCGCAAATTGACCTTGCCGTATATAACGAATGTGTAAATAAAAACAGAAAAGTTTATCTTGATTTTACGAAAAATCCTTTTAATCTTAAAGAGATTGAATATAAAAAGCTTTCGGATGAGGCATATACCTATCTTAAAAATGCCGATGCACTTTTCGGCACTCCCGTTGAAAGACTGAAAAAAATGAACGCTCCCGCTATGGAGCTTTATAAAAGCAAGGGTGTGAATTTGGAAAAAGAATACCTTGAATTTGCCCTTTGTGCCCAGCACAATAACGGCGGAATTGCGGTTGATTTATGGTGGCAGACTTGCATCACGGGACTTTTTGCGGCAGGTGAATGTGCCGGCACTCACGGAATAACACGGCCCGGCGGCTCTGCATTAAATGCGGGACAGGCGGGTTCACTTCGTGCGGCACAGTTCATTTCGCAAAAAGAAGAAATAATTTCCGATGAAAAAGCATTTATTGAGCTTGCCGAAAAAGTAAGTGCCGAACACTGTAAATTCATAGAAAAAATAAAAGGAAACGAAAACACCGCTTGGGTACTTCTTGAAGAAATCCGCACCGAAATGAGCGATAATGCCGCCGCAGTGAGAAATATAAAAGAAATCGACCGTCTTATTGAAAAAAGAAAAAAAGAAATTTCTGATTTTCCCCACAGAATTTCTGCAAAAGACACAGACGGAATTGCTGATGCTTATAAATATCACGACACACTTCTTATGCAGTGCTTGGTTCTCACTGCAATAAATGACTATTTCCGAAAGGCATTATGTGACAGAGGCAGTGCGATTTATATTGCTGATAAAAAAGACGGCAAAAGCCGTTTAACGGATAAAATTCAGAATATCTCATATAGAAACGGTGAAATTTACACGGTTTTCAGGGACACCCGTCCCATTCCCGATGAAGACTGCTTCTTTGAAAACGTGTGGAAAAGCTACAGGGAAAACAAAAACATATATTAAGGTGATATGATGAAAAATCTCGGTCTTGTTTCAATTTCTTTCAGAAATCTCTCCTTTGAAAGAATAATTGAAGAAGCAAAAAAGGCAGAGCTTTCCTGTATCGAATGGGGAAGCGACGTTCACGCCCCCTGTGACAACACTGCAAATTTAAATAAAATTGCCTTGTTACAGAAAGAAAACGGCATATTCTGCTGTTCCTACGGTACATATTTCAGGCTTGGCAGCGATAACACCGATGATTTAATTAAATACATTGAAGCCGCAAAAATTCTCGGAACGGATATTTTAAGGCTGTGGTGCGGAAATAAAGCCACAACACAATACACGGCTGACGAAGAAAAGGTTCTTTTCAATGAATGCAGAAAAGCGGCGAAAATTGCAGAAAATAACGGTGTTATTCTTTGTATTGAATGTCACAACGGTACATATACACACTGCAAAGAGGGAGCAATTAAGCTTATGAAAGAAATCAACTCCCCGGCTTTTCGTATGTACTGGCAGCCCAATCAGTTCACCTCAGAAGAAGAAAACAAGAACTATGCAAGACTTCTTTCCTCTTTTACTAAAACAATTCACGTATTCAACTGGACGGAAAAAGAGAGATTTCCACTGTCGCAAGCCGAATTCTTGTGGAAAGAATATCTTTCATATTTTAACGGTTCACAGACACTTCTTCTTGAATTTATGCCCGATGATGATATTTCTTCCCTGATTGCTGAAGCAAAAGCTTTAAAAGAAATAGCGGAGTAAAACTATGAAATCTGTTTTTTTATGTAACGATAAGAATAATCCCGCAAGGATTTATTCTGACGAAACAAGAAATAAATTAAAAAAACTGACTGGGCTTTCCGAGGCAGTTTTTTCTAAAGAAGATGTTCTTTCGGACACTTCCCTTTTCACCGATACGGAATATGTTTTTTCCACCTGGGGAATGCCCGTTTTCAGTGAAGAAGAAATAAAAAGCTTTTTCCCGTCTCTCAAATGCGTGTTCTACGGTGCAGGAACGGTTCAGTTTTTTGCACGTCCGTTTCTTTGCAACGGTGTAAAGGTGTTTTCCGCCTGGGCAGCAAATGCCGTTCCCGTTGCCGAATATACAGTGGCACAGATAATTCTTGCAAATAAAGGCTTTTTTGCAACCTCCCGCTATCAGAGCATAGGCAAGCTTAAAGAAGCTTCCTTTCTCAAGGAATGCTATCCCGGCTCATTCGGTGAATATGTCGGCATTATCGGTGCGGGAATGATAGGAACCCTTGTTATAGAAATGCTTAAAGGCTATAAGCTTAAAATCAAGGTTTTTGATCCGTTTTTAAGTAATAAAAAAGCCCAAATGCTCGGTGTCACAAAATGTTCACTGAATGAACTTTTTGAAACTTGCTTTGTGGTTTCAAATCACCTTGCCAATAACAGTGAAACTAAAGGTATGCTTAAAAAAGAGCATTTCTCCGCTATGAGAGAATATGCAACATTCTTAAATACGGGCAGAGGTGCACAGGTTGTTGAGAAAGACCTTTGCGACATTCTTCGTGAAAGAGAAGACCTGACTGCAATTCTTGACGTTACCGAGCCCGAGCCGCCCGAAAAGGGACATCCCTTCTATTCCCTTCCCAACTGTATTCTCACTCCACATATTGCCGGAAGCTACGGTGATGAAGTTAAAAGAATGGGAGAATATATGCTCACCGAATATAAAAAATATATCTGCGGTGAAAAATCCCCTTATGAAGTTACTCTCAAAATGCTTGAAACTATGGCTTGAGGAGAACAGCTATGAAAAATATATTTTTTCCTGAAGAAAAACTGAATTTTATTCGCTCGTGCACAGATGAAAGATGTAAAATCCTGCTAAAAAAAGCAATGGAACAGGCAGACAAAGCACTTGAGCTTAAAGCTATTGATGAAAAAAACGTTCAGGTTGACGGAGTAGGCTTTGCCATTCAGCACGAAAACTACGGGGATGCAGCAGGTCCGTTTACGGGAAATATGCCCTTTCTCGCATTCGCTTACGAATTGACGGGAGAAGAAAAATATTTTATCAAGGCTAAAGAGCTTATGCTTAAATACTGCTCATATTCAAGGTGGCACGGCAAAGGCTCTATAGGTAAAGGCGAACTCATAACAGGGCATTTTCTTACGGGAATGAGCTATGGCTGGGCGGCATTTTCAGATTTATTCACAACGAAAGAAAAAGAATTTATTGCCGAAAGAATATACACCTTGGGAATCAAAGCACAGCTTGAAGACTGGCTTTTACCCGAAACAAAAATCCACAGCTTTGACACAATGGGGCATAACTGGTGGCCCGTATGTGTTTCATCGGGAGCACTTGCAGCAATTACAATGAGTGACGATCTTCCCGACGGCAGGGCTCTTGCCGAACAGGCCGCCGACGGACTTCGCCAATGGTTCTCATATAAGGGCAATCCCATAAATATGAAGCCTGCAACACTTGATAACGGAGCCTTTTATGAAGGTGTGGGCTATTATAACTATGCACTTTTTGAATATCTGCGGTTTTCGCTTGCCTTTACTGCTGTTACGGGGAAGCCTCCCTTTGACGATAAAAAAATTATTGAGCAATCCGCTGAGTTTTTTGTAAACACCATCTATCCCTCTACCGAAAATGATTACATCGTGGGCTTCGGTGACTCTGACGAAGTGCATTTTGCCTCTGCTGTTCCTCTTATGCTGTCACGTTATCCCGAGCTCGGAGTTCTTCGTTTTTATATAAACCGCCGCAAGCATTCACAGCTTTGCGAGGTTATTGCAAGGCTTATGAATTTTGAAGCAATTTATCTTCTTCCCGAAGAAAAGCCGGCTTCCCTTTCGGTATGCTATAAAAACATCGGTTGGGCAGTTTTCAGAGATTCTTTTAATGACAATGCAAATATGCTTGCCGTCAAGTGCGGTGACTCCTGGAATCACGCTCACTGCGATGCAGCCCACTTTATTTTCTGTAAAAATGGAATACCCGAAATTTTCGACTCTCACCGCTGTTCATACGGAAACGAAATTTACAGGGACTATTATGTGCAGTCAAAGGCCCACAATGTTGTTTTATGGAACGGTGAGGGACAGTGTCACGACGACCATCACCACCATGTGAGACCTAAAGGAGAGCTTTATAATTATATTGAAAACGGTGATTTCCGTTATGTATGTGCGGACGCTTCGGGCCCTATGGGACGGCATTTAAGAAAGCATCTGCGTCATTTTATATGGATTAAGGATATTATTTTTATATACGACGAGATATGGGGTTATGAGTCGGGAGAAGCAAATTTTCTTCTTCACGCCGAAAATAAAAATTCATTCAGAATGCTTACACCCTGTGAAGAAAGAGCTGAAAACGGATATCTCACTTACGATATAAAAGAAGTTACATTCACCTCCTTCAACAGACAATCTGACGATTACGGAAGAGTTCAATTCCTTTCCGCAATTTGTCTTGATGAAAGCAAATCACCTGTTTTCACAGAAATTGAAAACGGCTATAAGGTGACATATGGCAGAATAAATGCATATTTCAACATACTCGCTGATAACCGTGTTATGCACAGAAACTGCTTCAATACCTTTGACGGCATCATAACCGATGCAACAGTGCTTATTGACTGCAGCGGTGAATATGCGGTTGTAAACGGCTCAAGCGTGAGAAAAGACGGAAAAAGCATACTTGATGTTTATGCAAGAATTACAGATAAAATCAACTGAAAAGGGTAAAAAAATATGGACATTAAAGAACTTAAAAAATCACTTTTACAGGAATATAAATTCAGAACAGAGCTTCACGCACACACATCTCCCGCCAGCTCCTGCTCGGAAATCCCCGCTGAAGAAGTTGCGGTTATATATAAAGAACTGGGCTTTGATGCCGTGACAATTGCAAATCACTTCTCATTTGAGTATCAAAACAGCACAAAAGAAGAGGTTATTGAAAGATTTTTCTCCGACTTTGATAAAGCAGAAAAGAAGGGGGAAGAAATCGGCATAAAAGTCATTCTTGCCGCCGAAATAAGATTTTCCGAAAATGAAAATGATTATCTTATTTACGGTGTCACAAGAAAAATGATGGAAGAAATTTATGACCTTCTCCCATATGGCGTCAATAATTTCAGAAAGGTCTATGCAATGCCCGACAGTGTTTTCCTTCAGGCACATCCGTTCAGAGATGATATGGAAAGGGTTAATCCCGAAATATTGGACGGAATTGAGGTTTTCAATCTGAATCCAAATCACAATTCAAGAGTGGGAATTGCATCAGCTTACGCAAAGGAACAGCACTTCTCCATCATCACCGCAGGCTCGGACTTTCACCACAAAAACCGTAACCACGAGGGCGTAACAGCCATTCTCACAAAAACACTTCCTCAAAACTCCTTTGACCTTGCCAATATTCTTAAAAGCGGAGATTATCTTCTCGAAGCAGGAAGAAACAATATCATAATACCGTAAAAGCTTTATACGGCATTTTTTCATCAGATATTTTACTATTGCCTTTTTTACAGATTTCAGATAAAATAATTATAATTACGAAATATATAAAATATATCAGGAGATGAAAACACTATGAGTTCTTCAAATGCTCCCGCAAAATCAATCCGTCCCTTCGGCTGGGCTGACAAAATCGGCTATTCCTTAGGTGATCTGGGATGTAATTTCTCATTCCAGCTTGTTTCCACCTATATGCAGCTTTTCTATATGCAATATATAGGAATTGAAGAAGAAGTATATGCCATAATAATCATTCTTTCAAAAATCTTTGATGCAGTTAATGATATCGTTATCGGTAATCTTGTTGACACAAAGAGAATCGGAAAAAAGAGTAAATATATGCCCTGGATACTCCTCGGCGGCGTAACTCTTATAATTTTCAATGTTATGCTTTTTGCTCCCGTTAAGGATTTCTCAAAATGGGGCAAATATATATGGTGCCTCGGAGCATATTGTCTGTGGTCCATTGCATATACAATGGTAAACGTACCCTATGGCTCACTTCATTCTGTTATTACCGATAATCCTCAGGAAAAAGTTTCGCTCTCCACATTCAGAAGCATCGGAGCAGTTGTTCCCGGTATTGTTGTTATGATGGTTCTTCCTAATGTTGTGTATTCCAAAAAAATCAATGCTCTGGGAGAAGAAATTGAAGTTCTCAAGGGAGAATCACTTTTACCCGTTGCTCTCATTTTCGGTGTAATTGCCCTTGTTGCATTCTGGGGCACAACAAAGCTCGTAAAAGAAAGAGTTTCTCATAAATCAGAGGATAATGCAGTAGGCTTCAAAGCAATTATTTCTTCCGTGAAATCTTTTTTCACAAACCGTGCTATGATTGGTGCAACGGTTGCTTCCGTTGCCAGTGTTGCTCTTTTTAACTCCACTATGGCACTTAACAATATGGTGTTCCAGTATTTCTTCAATGACACCGAAAAAATGGGACTTGCAATGGTGGGAAGCTATGCACCTATGATTGTCTTTATGGCACTTATGGGTAAATTAACAAAAAAATTCGGCAAAAAGAATGTTATTGTTACCGCTATGCTTATCGGTGCCGTATCAGGTATTGTTTCACTCGTGCTTCCGATATCTCCCGATATGACAGGTATGATTATTTATGTTGTCTGCCTTATGGGACTTAACCTCGGCAATGCAGGCTTTCAGATTTCCGTATGGGCTATCGTTGCTGACTGTATTGAAGTTTCCTACAGAAAAACAGGCAAGAGCGAGGAAGGCTCCCTTTATGCTCTTTATTCATTCTTCCGTAAGCTTGCCCAGGGCATCGGTCAGGCAGTTGTTGCTCTCGGTCTCGGTGCTATCGGCTTTATTGAAGGTGAAGATGCCGTTCAGGCAGCAGATTTCGGCGACAGAGTAAAATCTCTCTATTTCATTCTTCTCGCCGCAGGTTCACTTATTGCATTCCTTTCAATGAAGTTTATTTATAACATCGGCAAGAAAGAAGAAGAGGAATTTGCAAAAATGATTGAAGAAAACTGAATTTCTTCAAAAAAAACACAAAACAAAAATTCAGGGGAAGCTTGAAAAAAACAAGTTTCCCCTTGATTATTACAATTATTTGTTTTATAATAGTAACCAGTCAAAATATGCGGGTGTGGTGGAATTGGCAGACACGCAAGATTTAGGTTCTTGTGCCCAAAGCATGCAGGTTCGACCCCTGTCACCCGCACCAATACTCATTAAGGTTGATTCAAAACGAATCAACCTTATTTTTTTGTGCTTTTTCGCCTGTTATCAGTGTTTTTGTTTGTACAAGGCGCTGTAAAAACAAGGCTTTGCACTAAAATTGTATCGGGGATATAAGGTTACCCCATTACTGAAAAAAGCCAAAAAACCGTATTTTCGCCCTCATCCCGGCAATGGATTTTGCTCCCGTCAACGAACAATTCAGCCGTTAACGAACACTTTCGCCGTCAACAAACAACTTTACTATTGCATTTTCGCTATGATCGTGCTATAATAACGCTATAATGTTGCGAGGTGTACTGTTATGACATTTTCTGAAGCAATTAAAAAAATTCGACAGGATTGTTTTTTAAGTCAAGAAGCGTTTGCAAAAGAGTTAGGTGTTGCCTTCACCACTGTTAACAGATGGGAAACCGGTAAGGCAAAACCAACTTACAAAACTATGAAACTCATAGACCAATTTTGTCAAAAAAATAGCATTGATTTTGATATTAGAAGCAATCTTGATTAAGGGGAACTACAATGAATATAATTGATTTATTTGCAGGTTGCGGAGGATTAAGTCTCGGATTTGAAATGGCAGGGTTTAATATTCCCGTTGCAATTGAAAAAGATGATTGGGCATCCGAAACATATAAAAAGAATCACCCAACAACAAAAGTAATCACAGAAGACATTACTCAAATTTTGGATTTATCCTCAATCTTACCAGATGGCATTAAATCTATAGATGGCATTATAGGGGGGCCGCCATGCCAGGGCTTTTCCTTGAGCGGAAACAGAGATAAAAACGACCCTCGCAACAGTTTGTTTATGGAGTTCGTTAGATTTGTCAAGCATTTTAAACCTCGTTTTTTTGTAATGGAGAATGTTACTGGCATTCTTTCTATGAAAACCAAAAGCGGTGACAATGTAAAAGATTTGATAAAAGCTGAATTTAATTCAGCAGGATATACTCTAGAAACCTTCACTTTAAACGCCGCTGAATTTGGTGTTCCTCAAAGCCGTTTAAGAGTTTTCTTTATTGGCTTGAGAAATGACATTCCATATGACAAAGACAAAATTGAACCCAAAGGATTTCTTTTTGGAAATGAACAACGCACTATAGCGGATGCAATAATGGATTTGCCCCAAATTGCTGCTGGGGAAGGTTCAGACGCTATGGAATACTCAATGCGTCCCTTCACCAAATATCAAGAGTGGGCAAGACAAAATAGCACGGTTATTCATAATCACGTTGCTATGCGCCATACCGCAAGATTAGTGGAACGTTTCGCACAGATAAAATATGGTCAATCTGTAGCTGACGTTGCCGAAGAATATCAGCAAAGGAAGCGTGGAGAAGCTGATAAAATCAGTGGAAAAGTATATTCGCAAAATAATATGCGCCCCTATCCTGATAAACCATCCCCCACTATTCCCGCAAGTTTTCAAAGCAATTTTGTACACCCGTATTTGAATAGAAACTACACTGCTAGAGAAGGTGCAAGACTTCAATCCTTCCCAGATACTTATATTTTCTATGGCAAACGCACAACAATGTCTTGGGAAAAAAATCTTTCGCAATATCAGCAAATTGGAAACGCTGTCCCGCCATTACTTGCAAAAGCTATAGCAAAAAGCATCGTGGATTATTTCGCATAATCCACGATGCTTTTTATATCTTGGGACGTAATACATTTTCAAAATATTCTAACGCATTAATCAATTTTTCTTTGTTAAGTTCCTTAAAATGACTTTGCCTATGTATTGGTTTTTTGGAATTTCTTTTTCCATCAAGAAGTGTAATAACGTCAATACTATGAGTATGATGAGACATTAACACATGATACTGATCGTACGAAAAAGCAGTTTCTAGTTGAAGAAGGCAATGCTTTGCCTCTGGAAGTGCTTCATCCATTAACATGGAATCAAAAATTATTCTTTTTAGCATTGCGGTTTCAGTATATGCTTTACATTCAATAGCAATAGCTAACTCCCCATCAACCATCACGTGAACGTCTGTTCCAAATTCATAAATTATATCTTCAAAGTTGTTAGTTATTCTGTTGCGTTCACTTTCATCAATTTCTTCTCTCAATATATATGCTTCAGAATCGCTTATCATTATCGGTTGTTTCTCATTATTACAAATGAGTCTATTAATAGGTTGTTGTAGAATCTTTACCCAGGCCAATTCAACAAGTTGTTTAGCCAAATATTCAACAAGAGCACCTTTCTTCCCTCTTATTTTCCCACCATTTGTTTCGTTAAACAACGAAGTCAATACGGTATCATAATGAGCAATCAGTGCTTCTACATCTGCATCAATTAACGTTCTTATCTCATCAGTCATAATTATACCCTCAACAACTTACCTGGAACTGTTATTTCGTTATCGGTAGTTATATCATTAATTGCTTCTACAATTTCATGCCAGTATAGATAAAGTGCCTCCGCATCAATGGGGGAATTTTCATTTTTTCTTAATACAAACATTTCGGATAGCGTCGAATCCTGGCGCGCCGCTATAATGTGCTCATCGGCAAGGCACTTATATCCCATCAGCACATATGTTTTGGAGTTGGGTGATGCACTACGAATAGCCTTACTTGAAGATTTAATTTCACCAAACATTGTAGCATCAAGATATGTTTTAACCTCAACGGCCACTACTGGTAAGATTAGTTCAGTCGAGGGTTGACCATCGATAGAGATATTAACTTTTTTACCAATACAAAAATCCACATCTTTTGTTATGAGACCTATTCTCTTATCTTTGTCAATTTTAAGACCTGTATAAACCTTTTTGTTAAATACGCCAAACTCGCCAGTTTTGATTTCTGGTATATCTTCAAACAAATATGTACTGATTTCTTCCAAAAATGTTGATGCAAATTTTGATTGTGATGTTATAGAATATTTATGAGAAAATGAATCGATTTCCTTATAATACTCGTTGATGATTTTTGCAGCTTTTTCGAATGCTGTTCTATCCTTCTCTGTGAAAGAAAGAGCTTCAAGCGCACTTCTTACCAGGAGGTATTTTTTCTCATAAAATTCCTTAATCTTGGCTCCGTGACCTTTATAATTTGATGATATTTTATTCAAAAGATTGTTTTCGTGAATATATAACATTTATTTTTCCTCCACAAACAATTTATAGGTGTCAATATCAAGAGCATCAGCAATTTTCTGAATGTTATCAAGAGAAATGCTCCGGCGAAAACATTCAATATCACTGATATATGTTCTGTGCAATCCGCAAAGCTCGGCAAACTTTTCTTGAGACACTTTCTTTTGTGTGCGGTACTTGCGCACATTAGTTCCAAAAACTTTTATAATATCCATTGGCTACACCTCGACATATTACTACATATATTTTAGCCAATAGAACACAATAAGTCTACATACAATAAGTGTATGTAGACCGTTCACAATAATTTATCAATTGCCGCGTCTACTTATAATAGGCACGGTGATTTGTTTTTTCTGGGACTTGACTTTTCGGAAATTTTGAGCATCTTTATTAAACCAAGCCGCAGGGCTATTATTTTGAAAGAGGTGCTTTTATGAATATCCAAAAGCCATTGCCGGGGATGACCCCCGTAGAAACCGAAAGACAGCTCCACTATATGAACACTGTCATTATGTTCAAACAGATGCACTCCCGTGGGATCATCAATGAAAAGGAACTGCATTTGTGCAAGAAGGAGATGCTGAAAAAGTACAAACCGCCCCTTGATCCGTACAAAGATGAGGTGTAAAAACGGCTCGAAAAGTACATTTGCACCCCCTCGGATCAAAAAACGGGCATTTTGCACCCAGTGCCCTCAAAAATCAAGCAAAATGCACCCCCTCTCGATTTTTGTATCAAAATTAGGCGGTATCTTCAAAAAAATCGACAAGCTTCAACAGAAGGTTGTCGATTTTTTATTCAATCCGAAGGATTGGGATGTTATCGCCAGCAGGCGTATGTAATCACACGGTGTGTGTATGGCATCATCGCAGGCTTGTTCTCATTCTGATTTATTACACACATCAAAACAAAGCTCTTCACAATAAACCAAAAATTCAATTTTTACAGTATGAAGCTCGCTTTATTCCACCAAGCCGTATTTTACTTTTATTCGGTCTAACTTTTCGAGCATCGGTTCGGCGGCAAAAATTATGAATAGGGCTGTACTGAAGGCGTGGACCAAATCCATGGGAAGACCGGATATGTAATATGCTGATAATGTTTTGAGAGAGATACTTTGCGGAGAAAACATAAATGCGGAAGCAGGATTCATAATTCCGCCGTAAATAACCAGTGTGGTGAATGCACCGAAAACGGCAAGTGATATACGGGTTCTGCGAAGCAATCCTTTTTTGAAAAGAACACCTGAAAGAAACCCTATTATTCCCGAAGCAAACATCTGCCACGGTGTCCAAGGGCCTTGCGAAAACAGCATATTTGAAGTGAGCATTGTAACAGCACCCACAAAAAAGCCCGTTTCACCACCCAAGGCAACACCTGCAATGATAGCAAGTGCAAGAACAGGTTTAAACTGCGGTAACATAAAAAACAGACTTCTTCCCGCTATACCTATAGCACAAAGCACCGCAATTGTGACAAGCTCTCTTGCTTTCGGTTTTCTCCCTTCAAACACAAGAATAAAAGGCAGCATACACTCAAGAAGCACTAACAACGCCACAATATTATACTGACGGTTATCGAAACAGAAAATTCCCGCAAATATGGTAAGTGGAATAAAAAACAATATAGCAACAGATGCCGCTGCCGTCCGTTTGCTGAGATTTCGTTTTTCTTTAGGTGTCTGAACCGTAACAGGGGGTTCGCTTCTTCGTCCGATTGCGAAAAGAAATACCGATAACGCAACAAAAAGAACAGCATAAAGCACCAATTGTTCTGTCCCATATTTGCTGATACCCGTTGAATTTATCAATGCAGACAAATCGGCAATTCCCGTTGCATAGAAAAATACGCCCAATGTAATGATACCTGAAGCTGCCGCAAGCAGCTTTCTCCATAATTTGAGAGGTTCGGGCTTGAAATTTAAACTTCTCGGAGCAGGTTTCGGTAAAGGCAATATTTTCTCCGGAGCTTCTTTTTTCTTAATCACACCGCCGCAACAGGCAACAATTTCATCAACCGTAACAGCTTCGGGAATAATATGCCTTGCCATACGGTTTGCCGCTGTAGTGTAAAAGCTGTTGCCTGCAAAGAATTCTCGGGGTGTGCCTTCCGCTACAATATTGCCGTCAAAGAACATTCCGCATCGGTGTGCATATTCGGCACAGAAGGCTACATCGTGGCTTACCATAAGCACAGTGACACCCTGCTTTGTCAGCTTATCAATAATATCAGCAAAAGTCACCTTAAACTCGGCATCAAAGCCTTTTGTGGGTTCATCTAAAAGAAGAATATCGGGTTTCGTGAGAAGCACCTTTGCAAGTGCGGTTCGTTGCTGTTCACCGCCCGAAATATCATAGGGATGACGGTCAAGAAAATCTGAAAGCCTGCAAAGCGAAACCACACGTGCAACCTGCTCGTCTTTTTCTTCTTTTGAAATTTTAACACTGCACAGAGCCTCATATAAATCCTCCCTTACAGTTCTTTTGACAAAAAGAGTCTGCGGATTTTGCGGGAGCAAAGCGACTTTTCCGTTAGCCTTAACAGAACCTCGGTAAGCAGAACGAAGTCCTGCTATAACCTTGAGTGATGTTGTTTTTCCTGCACCGTTACCGCCGAGAATTGCATAAAATTCGCCTTTATGCAGTGTGAGAGAAAAGCCTTTTACAACATCGGGAAGGCTTTTTTCATAACGGAACCATATCTCATCACAGGTGAGTGTTATTTCTTCGGTGTATGCAAGCAATTCTACCTTTTCAAGAGGAAGAATTGCTTTTTCTTTGTTTCTTTCAGTCAAAAAATCACTGCCCTCACGGACTGTCAGAGGACAAGGGAGCTTTGTTTCAAGCCCTGCCCACACTCTCATAGCAGTGGGCATTGCAAGGAACATTCCGTTGTCTTTATCACGCAAATGAAGTCCCACTTTTTCGGGTACGTCATCACAAACAATTTCACCCTTTTCCATAACAATTACTCTTTTGGCATATGGAAATGCTTCTTCAAGACGGTGTTCCGTCAGAATAACCGTAATACCGAGTTCACGGTTGATTTTCCCCAGAAGTGCAAGAAAATCCGTGGCGGCAATAGGATCGAGCTGGGCTGTAGGTTCATCGAGAACAAGAATTTTTGGGCTCATAGTCATTACAGAAGCAAGGTTTAATAGCTGCTTCTGTCCGCCTGAAAGCTCAGTTACATTTTTATAAAACCAATTTTCAATTCCGAAAAAAGCGGCAACCTCTGCAACACGACGGCGGATTGCAGGGGTATCATAGCCTAAGCTCTCAAGTCCGAATGCAAGCTCATGCCACACCTTGTCCGTTACAGCCTGATTTTCAGGAGATTGCAGAACAAATCCGATTTTCTGTGCCTGTGTTCTCTCGTCTGCTTCATTGAGAGGTTTACCGTCAAAGAAGATTTCACCGTCAAGAATACCGTGAGGAGTAAGACAGCTTTTAAAATGTCTGAGCAGAGTTGATTTTCCGCAACCCGACGGACCGCAAAGAATCAAAAACTCACCTTGCGAAACATCAAAGGAGATATTACGGAGTGCTTTATTTGCCTGCTCAGGATAAGTGAAGTTTACATTTCTGAAGCTAAAGCTTTCCATTTTCTCTCCTCCTTAAAATTTATTGTAACGGGTGTAATGCAAAGAGCAAATAATACAAAATAAAACGGAATTGTTGTCATATCAAAATCGGCATAAAGGATATCGGGAAAATATCTGAAACTGAATACCGAAAGCATTGTTCCTGCAGCAAGAAACAATACACAGAAAGAAAACCATAATAGTGCATACTTATCTCTTTCATCAAAACGGTAAATTGAAAAAGCGGTTCTTCCCTTCAGTCCATAGCCTCGGCTTTTCATACTGTCTGCCGTGTCAATGGCATTTTCCAGAGACCATGTTATCATAATTGACAATATGAGAATTGCCGTTTTTATTCTGCTGAAAAAACTGCCCTTTGAAACATTTCTGCCGATGCTTCTTTGTGCCTCGGTTACACACTCCATCTGAGCCTTGAATTTCGGTACAAAACGCAAAGTCATACTGAGAACAAGCGATAATGCCGGAATAATTTTACCGAAAAGATAAATGAATTTATCTGATGTCATAACTCGGTTGAATGATGAAAACCATAAAAGCACTGTCACAATCATTACCCCCGAAGAAGCTCCGTACAAAATACTTTCCAGAGTCAAAGGATTGCCGTTAGTAAAATAAAACAAAACCGTAGTGCCTTCGTGATTGAATACGGGATTTATCAGTGCAGTCACAAGAACCATCGGCAAACAGAATTTTAAGAGAAAAAATACACTTCTGATACCGTTTATGCTTATCTCATAGATAATTGCACAAGCGAGTGCTGTTGCTTGTGTCAGAGGATGTGGCAGAATCATAGAAAAGCTTATGACTGATACAAAATATAATAAGTTTATAAGCGGGTGATATTCTGCAAAGGTATCTTTCATAGTTTTTCTCAACTCCTCTGTTTTTCATTATTTTGAATAAGCTTACTTAATGGCTTTTGGCGTTTTATTTGCTTCTTTCAGCTTCGCTGATTCCAATGCTCTCGGCCAAGGTCCGAGGTAGGCTTTAATCCGTGAACGGGTAGGTTCATCAAAATCATCCTTACGGGGCAGTCTTCCCAATTGCTTACTTTTCTGACATAAAATTTCCTTTGCCCATAGCGTTTTTTCATCTGATGCCACTGTTATCCCTCCCGAAAAAAAATACTCTTTCAACCTGTACGGTCAAAAGAGTACAACAGATTCATATCACAAAACAGAATAAAGGCTTTGACCTGCTGCAAAAAAGCAAATCAAAACCGCTTACAGCGATAAATCGGTTGCACGCTTCTCACCAAAGCTGTGCCGGACCTGAAATGCGGCAGGTATTCTGACTCAGAGACAACAACAAACAATATATACTGTTCATAGCTCTCAATACAGTAATGGCGGTTGCTCAGGATTTAAACCTGATTTCCCTTTTAATCTACTCGGTTTTCACTTTTCGAACCGTATTTTATATCATATTAATTTGTAATAATTATAACACAACGTAAACTATTATTCAATACAATTATGTTTTAATCCTTATATGTATTCTTTCTACCTGTTACGGCATAACAGAAGCTTCTGCCTGTTTTTGTCATAAATCTCTGGATAAGACCTTTGTATTTCACACAGGCTGCAACGGATTTCCCGAAAGAGTCTCCCCTTTTTGATATTTCCTTGATATCCTTCACGGTAAACATATTATACCAATGTTCAACTCTTGAATTATATCGGGAAGTATCCTTTTCGTCCACTTCAATTATTCTGTAGCCGTATTGTGAAGAAAAGCGGTCGCTCTGACTTCTTGTGCTGACGGTATTTACGATATCAATTCCGTTGTTCCTCACACCGAAGGCATTGGTGTGGTCATGTCCCGAAAACACAGCAAGAACATCGCCCTTTTCTACCATTGCATCAAACTGTCCGAAATTTTCTCCGCCGGAACAGGGAGTTTCATTAAGGGTTCCGAAATTAACTGTGTCGGGAGAAAACATATAATATTCGTCTTTATTGATAATATGAGGAAATGAATAGAGCTTTCTTTTTTCGGTCTTTTTTAATACGTCATATACTTCGGGAACAATCATATGCTGAAAGCCCAGAGAAAAAACCGTTTTTCCGCCGTTATTTTTCTTTATTTCATCAGACTTTTCTTTATACCATCGAACATCCTCGGCACTCATACAGCCGTAATTTCCGTCTTTGTCATAATCTCCGGAATCAAATATCCACAGATTAAATTTAATTTCCTTGCCGTCACGTGACAATACGGGAACACTATATGTTCCTGATTTGAAAGGCTTCTCATTTTTGTCATTGGAAACGTGACAGGAGAAGGAGCTGTAACAGAGCATAAGCTCTTCTCTTGAAAGAGGACCTCTTTCGGAATCGTGATTACCGAAGGTTACGGCGGCGGCAATATCATATTTTTCAAATATTGCCATAAGTCTTCCGATGTATTCTTTTGTTTTTTCGGGGCTGTCGTAATTGTGGACATTATCCCCGGTTACTACCGCAATATCGGGCTTTTCTCTTTTACAGGCTTCATCAATAAGCCACAGTGATGCATCTATATTGTCATCCTCAAGATGAGTATCTGTGATATGCATTATCTTGAGTTTTCCGTCTGAATTGAATTTAATTACCTTATTTTCCATAAATATCTCCGTAAAAAACCGCACTGAACACACAGTTCAATGCGGTTCTCTTATCAGAATTTGATTTTCTTGAGGTTGTCCATTGAGGACTTCTCTTCACCGTTTTCAATCTTTTTGATAAAGTTCCATATCTGTTCATTTACAGGTGTGGGAACACCGTATTCCTTACCCTGCTTTACTATGTAACCGTTGAAAATATCAATTTCAGTTTTTTCACCTCTGTCAAGGGACTGTAAGGTTGAGGGACGAACGTCGCCGAATTTTTTACCAACGATTGTTACAAGAAGCTTTGCTATGGTGTTGAACCAATTAGCATCTGAAATGAGAAGAAGATTATAGTTAAGAACAGTAGCATAGGGGGGAACTTTAAGTCCCATTTTCTTTGATACATATGTGGCTTCTCTTGCTATCTGAAGGAAGATTGATTTTGCAGCATCCTCACTTAACATAACACCTACACATTCACCTGTGAGGGCGGCAATTGAATTGATGCAGGAATTGATTATAAGCTTGGAATAAAGCTGTGCATCAATGTTATTAACAACCTTTGTGGGAAGAAGTGCTTTATAAACCTCACCGAGAGCATTGATTTTCTCATCAACAACTCCGTTTACTCTGCCTATTTTAAGTTCTCCGCCCGAGGTAACATTTACATCGCCGTTGGGAAGCATTGTGGCACCGAAGCCTATCATACAACCTGCAGCCTTGTCTGTTCCTACTACATCGGAGAGAATTTTTGTGCAGATACCGTTCTGCATTGACATAAAGATGCCGTCTGCTTTTACATGGGGCAGCATCTTCTCTGCTACTGCGGCAAGAGCAAAATACTTTGTTGCGATTATACATACATCATAAACTTTTGTAAGCTCATCAATGCTTTCATAAACTGTAAACCTTTGTGTATGATTGCCGAGAGCCCCTGTAAGAGTAATTCCTTCATTGCGGATTTTTTCTGCTCTTTCGTGATTTGCTTCAACAATTTCAATATCGTGACCTTTTTCTTTGAGCATTGTGGCGGTTGTGCCGCCTATGGAGCCTGCACCGACAAGAATAATTTTCATAAAAAATTCCCCTTTTCTTATATTACATATATATTAAAATAAATACACACACAAGTCAAGATTTTTACACATTTTCCCACACTTCCCTTTAATTTGTATTATTGATTAAATATAATCTTTATGATAAAATAGAAAAAAACAATAAGGAGAGCTATATATGATAAAGGATTTTTCAGGAAAAACTCCTGTTATTGACGAAAGTGCATTTATTGCGGAAAATGCCACGGTTATCGGTGATGTCACAATAGGTAAAGGCAGCTCCGTTTGGTACAGTGCAGTTTTAAGAGGCGATATGTGTGGCATCACTATAGGCGAAAACTCAAACATTCAGGATAATGCAACGGTTCACGTTGGAATGAAGGATGCCACAGTTATCGGAAACGGTGTTACAGTAGGCCACAATGCATTGGTTCACGGTGCAACCATAGGTGATAACGTTCTTGTGGGAATGGGAAGTGTTGTTCTTGACGGTGCTGTTATCGGGGAAAATTCCATTGTTGCCGCAGGGGCTGTGGTTACTTCAAAAACAATTGTTCCTCCAAATTCTCTTGTTGCAGGAGTGCCCGCAAGTGTTGTTAAAGAGCTTTCTCCCCAGCAGATTATGGGAAATAAAATGAATGCCATGGGATACACAACTCTTGCAAATAAGTATAAAAAAGAAGCAGAATAAGCATTAAGAGGTCAGCACCTTAATTAATGTGCTGACCTCTTTTATTATCATTTGTTATTCTGAAGATAGATATATGCTTTGAGAATTGCGGTCTGTGTTTTGCCGTCGGGAATGTTTCCTTTCATAATTTCTTCAACAGCTTCGGTGAGAGACATTTTTTCCACACCTACAAATTCATCATCGTCAAGATTTTGTTCACCCTTTATAAGCCCCGTGGCAAGATACATATGAATTATTTCATCGGAATATGCACAGGTGGGATAAAATTCACCGAGATATATCATTTCTTCGGCTGTATATCCTGTTTCTTCCTTTAATTCACGAAGAGCAGCATTAAGATGCGGTTCGCTTTTTGAATCAAGCTTTCCTGCAGGGATTTCCGTAAGGACACGTGAGAAGGGATAGCGGAACTGCTTTTCAATAATAATGTTTCCGTCTTTATCAAGAGGAACAACACAGGCAGCACCAACATGCTTTATATATTCTCTTTTTGAATGATGTCCGTTGGGAAGCTCTATTTCATCACTGTAGACATCGAGAAGCTTTCCTTTATATACATTAGTTGAACTGAGTTGTTTTTCAAAAAGCTTATCCATTATTTTCTTCTCCTTAAAAAACCTACCGTTGTGACTGCGGCACCTGTGAGAGCCGCGGCGACACCTGTTCCGATTAGAAGCTTCATTTTCTTTTCTTCACATTCATCTGCATCCCACAGGTGAGCTGCTTTACTGAAAAGATTTCTGCCGCACAAATCCCAATAGGTTATAAAATATGTCTTGAAGTTCGAGGGATTGCTTTCATCAATTTCAAACACACGGACACCTCTTAAATGGTTGCCGTAGCATCTAAAAGAAGCACAGGATGACTGAATAACTCTTATACCGTCGTGCTCTCCGATAAAATTATTTGTGTGATCGTGAGCATAAACAACCGCTTTTACATCACCCATTTCCTGTAATGCTTCAAGCTGACCGTAATTTTCGTGGCATACACACATCTGCTCACCTAAAAATCCGTGTGCCTTTTCGGGATTGAGCTTTACATATTTAATAAGCTCACCCTTTTCATAAAAAGGAACGGCACCTGCATCATTTTTGTCGCATTCAACCTGCAAAGAAGCACTTTCGGGCATAGGGATATGCTGGAACATCAGTGACGGAAGGGGTTCACCGCCGTTTTCTTCACGAAGCTGTAAGCTTGTTTTTTTGTACCATTCTATTGTTTCGGGCAACACTGCCTCATAGCAGATTTTTGTTTCCTTGTTTTCACCCGCACAGTCAATAAGCCAGAGATTAAAAAGCTTTTTACCTTCATCCTGTGAATAAATTGGGAGATTGAAGGTGTCAACATCAACAGTCTTGTCGGGGTTATTAAGACCGACGCACATTGAATATGAACGGTAGATATCCGCCTGCTCATCCTTTGTTATTCTGTTTACATCATCATGGTTTCCGTAAATCATTGTAAACGGAATTTTTCTTTCCTCAAGAGGCTCACAGATATGTGAAATGGCTTTTTTCATTCTCTTATATTCGCCCTCTTTGGTATCAATAACCACACGGGAGCCGAAACGGGCATCTTTAAGGTGATTGCCCAGAATATTGTCCCCCGCAAAAATAACAAGGTCGGGATTTACGGTATCATATGCCTTATTTAACATTCTCACCATTGTGTGGCGAACGAAATGAAGGTCCTGTGCATCAGCAACCTGCATTATAACAAATTTTCCGTTTTTATTGAATTTAAGTTTTTTGCTGTTCATCTTTGTGCACTCTCCATACAACAGTCTATTGTAAGAATAATAGCAAGAACCGCAAGCTCATCCTGCGGATTGTAAATGCTTATCCTATAGGCATCACCGAAGGAAAAAAGCTTTTTTTCCATACGTGCAATTTCTTCCCCGTTACGGAACACTTGATAGTTATGGGCAATAAAATCACCTTTTATTTCCATATTCCAGTCCGGAACTATATACTCGGGCTTAAAAAGAGTAATTTTTCTTATTATTTCAGCACTTGCAACTCCCTTTATATCAAGTGCATATTTATATCTTATGGCTGAAAGCTTCTGTTGGATATGAATTACTTCAGAATTGTTCCGATCATAAACATTAAGTTTTCTCATAAAAGAAAAAAACTTTCCTTCTGCAGTATACTTCACATCGGAATCGGAATCAAAAACATCAAACCTTCCCTTGAGTGAAAATACTTTCTGCTTTATATAAAGCTCCATAACTACTCCCCCTCGTATTTAATTATATTTGTATGATTTTTTATTGTCAACAAAAAAAACGGGCAGACACCTAAGTGTCTGCCCTGAAATTATAAATTAAAGAGATTTACCTGTAAAAAGCTCTGCAAGAAATGTGAAAATTCTTGAAATGAAGCAAGAGATACGACCAAGGCCGGGAAGAAGATATTTGTAGTGATATTTTCCGCAGAATTCACAAACATCACTGTCGGTGGTTGTTCCGCCGAGCACTTCTTCTTTTTCTGCTTCATCGGTAACCTCTATTGTGTCACCGCAAACTGAGCATACCTTTGTAACAGCTTCGCCGTCAACTACATATTCATACTTATGTCCTGTTGCAGGATATGTTGTTTCATATGAAGCACCGCACTCACACTTATAGGTTGTTTTGCCGGTCTCTGTGCAAGAGGGAACAGAATCAACTGTAGCATCATATTCATGTGCAACTGCCTCATAAACTGCAACATAAGTTGTATTCTGAGTTACTTCGGCAATTTCCTTGTTCCAGCCCTTGAAGGCATAGTGATATGCACTGTCATATGCCTTTACGGGTGTTTCACCTTCATAAACGGGTGTATCGCCATAGGAATAGAATTTTTCCTGAAGAACTGTTCCGTTTTCATCAAGGAATTTGATTGTATAAGCTGCATCAAGCTTATCAAACACTGCAGTATATGTAACATCACCTGTTACTGCTGCAATTTCCTTATTCCAGCCCTTGAAGGTATAAATATATGCATCAGTGGGCTTTTCGGGAGTTTCACCCTTATAAGCTACATCGCTGCCGTATGCGAGAACTTCTTCCTGTAAAACAGTGCCGTCGAAATTTACGAATTTAACTGTGTATTCGTTAAGAATTGCTTCAAACTGAGCTGTGTATTCAGTCTTTTCCGTTACAGGCTCAAGAGCTCTGTCCCAGCCTTTGAAAACATATGTGTACTGAGCGGTTGATGCCTTTGTGGGAGTGGCACCTGTATATTCGGGAATTGTGTCATACTTTATAAATTTAGACTCAAGCACATTACCGTCGTAATTGAAGAAGGTAACAATCATCTGCTTTTCAGTTCCCTGGAAGAGAGCAGTATATGTTGCTTCACCTGTTACAGGAACAATTTCGGGTGTCCAACCGATAAAGCTATAGGTATATCTGAAGTCAGCTTCTCTTGTGGGGATTGTTGTATTGTACTTAGGAGTTGCACCATATTTTACTGTTGTTGTATAAAGCTCTGTGCCGTCATAATTTACGAACTTGATGTCATAGGCTCTTACTGTTGATTTATAAACTGCGGTATAAACAGCATTACCTTCAACAGCAGCAAGCTCTTTATCCCAACCGTTAAATGTGTAGTCATACTGAGCGTCTGATGCCTTTTCGGGAATATCACCGTTATAAACAGGAACCAAGCCGTATTCCATGAGACCGCCGTGTAAAACTTCTCCGTCATAGTTTACAAACTGAACATTATAAGAATTGAGATATGCATCATAAAGAGCGATGTAAACCTGCGGACCTTCAACAGCTTCAAATGCTTTGTTCCACTCTCTGAACACGTATGTATACTGAACATCTGCTTCACGGATAGGAGTTTCACCGTCATAAGAAGGTGTTTCGCCGTAATCCACCATAATTTCTTTGATGACTTCTCCGCCGGGATTAAGGAACTGAACAAGATAATCAGCAGTTTCTGAATGGAATGTTGCAACATATTCTGCACTGCCTGTTGCAGGAACTATTTCAGTATCCCAACCGTCAAATACCCATTTAGCCTCAACTGTACCGGGCTTTTCGGGTGTTTTGCCTTCATATACGGGAACCTCATTATAAACAACATTGGTTTCATAAAGAACTGTTCCGTCATAGTTTTTGAATGTTACGGTATAATAATCAGTTGACCATACCGCATAAAGAGTTATGTCTTCTGTAACCCCTGTAAGTTCTGCACCTGCATGGTATTTTGCCTTAGTTGCATCCTTATTATCTGACCAACCAAGGAAACCGAAGCCTGTTTTCTGAAGGACATCTTCAGGAAGAACAAAGCTTTCTCCTCTTTCGGTAACTGTATCATTCACATTGAAATACTTTGTTCCTGTAAGAGCTGCGGGAGTTTCGGTTTCGCCGCCGTTAGCATCAAAAGTAACAGCAACGGGAGCTGAATAAACCGCTCTGAAAATTTTTGTAATACCGGGCTGAGCACTGATTGTATCAGTATACAGTGCAGTATTTGCAATATTGTCGTCTCTCCAACCAAGGAAGGTAAGCTCTTTTCCGTTATATGCTACATCACCTGCTGCAGGAGCTGCAATGCTTGTTGATGAAGCAATATTGTAAAGCTTATCATTTTTTGTTTCTGTTATGATTGTGCCGTCAGAATCAAGATATTTGAAGGTTGCGGCAACATCCATACTGAAAACGGAATAAAGAGTATTATTGAAACCGACATTTACAGTCGTTTTACCGCCTGATGTTGCATTTTTATCAGTATTCCAACCGAGGAATTCAGCATTTGCCTTTGTTGCTGTATAAGAAGAAACATCAAATGCAACAGAGGAATTGGGACCAATCTTTACAGTGGTTGCCTTTGCTGTGGTTGTGCCGCCGTTATTTGATGCATTGAAATAAACATTTGTTTCTGCATTGTAAACTGCGGAATAAAGGTCATTGTAAAGAGTGTTCAGGGCTGTCTGATTCTTTGTGCTTGCACCGTTCTTATCAAGACTTTCAACAGTGGCCTTTGCATTATTATATGCAGTTTCAATAGCACGTGATGAATCAAGTGTATAGTTTGTTTTCTTGGCAACCATATTTGCTGCAAGAGAATATACGGAACGAAGATTTGCAGAATTAACTGCAGTGGCGGTTGAAGTGAGATGCATAAAAATATCGTCACCGCCGGCTCCGCTGTTAAGATCAATTCTTGTGGCTGTTGACTGAAGGCTTGTGCAGGACCAATAGCCGCTGTCTGCATTGTTTGTATTAACCTTAATATAGGTTATGGGAGGACCTGCTGCGGGATCACGGGTAATAAATGCATAAATATATTTGCCGCCTGCACCGCCGTTAAGGTCAATCACACCGCCGTCGGAAACATTATTGGCCTCATATGCTCCGCCGACAAGATAGTATCTGACATTTCTGCCGTTCACTGTGAGGTCATAATACTGAGGAACGCTGCCACTGTCTGATACCCAGAACTTAACATCACGAAGTGCTCTGGATACATCTGTGCTGTATTTCCAGCCGCCGGCAATATAGTCGGAATTGGTTCCGCAGCCGTCATTGAAATCCTTATCCCAAGTCTCGTATCCTTTATCGGAAAGTTTTGCTTTGGTTCCTCTTAAAACGGTCCCGCTCCAATATCCCGATCTTGCAAATGCAATTTCAGAAACGAACTGGGTTCCTTCTGCATAATAATATTCGGTGGGGTATGCCGCAAATGATATTGCGGGGAAAACACTTAAAAGCATAAGCACCGAAAGTATTACAGCTAAAACTGCTGAGGGCTTTCTTAAATTTTTCTTCACTGAAATCATCCTTTCAATAACATACTAATAGTAATACTATTATAAAAAAATTATAACATTCATATCAAATTTTTTAAATGCATATTTTTTACAAAATTTATATAGAATTTTTTATGAATTGAGCAAAATTTTGTCAATTGTTCCAATAAACACATATTCATTATTACAATAAAGAAAAAAGATACACAGAACAAATCTGGTGTATCCTTTTCTTTTTGATGTTTTGTCAATAATATTATTGCTTTGACTCTTTTTCCTTGCTTGCCGAGGCTATCATTTGACGGGCTGATTTAAGATGAATTTCATCAGCATCATTTCCGTAGGTCATTCTTGCCAATTCAAACGGTCTGTCGCTTTCAGATAACTCCTTTATTCTTGTATATGTCTTTCCGTCTGTGACCTGCTTATAAAGAAATTTATGGCTGTCTGCAAAAGCGGCAATCTGAGAAAGATGTGTTATGCAGAGAATCTGTGAGTTTTTTGATACCTCGGAAAGCTTTATTGCAATTCTTCTTGCGGCAGAACCGCTGACACCCGTATCAATTTCATCAAAAATAAGAGTATCCACACCGCCCTTTTGATTGAGAACATTTTTCATGGCAAGCATAATTCTTGAAAGCTCACCGCCGGAAGCTACCTTATTAAGAGGTTTCGGTTCCTCGCCGGGGTTTGCGGAAATAAGAAACTCAACCATGTCCGAGCCTTTTTCACAAAGCTCTGTCTTTTCAATATTAACGGTAAAAACACAGGACGGCATATCAAGAAAGCTCAATTCATATTTGATCGCCGAAGACAATCTTTCTGCTGCTTTCTTTCTTTTCACTGAAAGCTTTTCTGCTTTTTCTTTGCAGACTGCAAGAACTTCTGAATATTCTTTCTGAAGCTCTATAAGTCTTTCATCGGAGCTCTCTATGGCTTCAAGCTCTCTTTTTGCATTTTCGAGAAACAGCAGCATAGCTTCTTCTGTTTCACCGTATTTTTTTGAAAGCTTATAAAGGGTGTCCAGTCGGCTTTCAATTTCATCAATATTTCCGTCAATTCCTTCAAGCTGCCTTAAAACATCGTCAAGAAGTCTCATACAGTCATCAACATATGAATTGGCATTTCCCAGCTGTTCAGTTAAGCTGTCAAGTCCTTTTGCAAGAGAGGATACGGATGAAACACAGGAAATTGCAGTAGAAATCAGAGAATATGCACCGCTGTTTTCATCGTCACCGCTAATAGCAGCCAATGCTCCCGTGAGAGCCTGTGACAGCTTCTGCGAATTGCTGAGAATATTTTTTTTCTTTATCAGTGATGCTTTTTCACCCACCGAAATTTCCGCATCCTCAAGCTCTTTTATCTGATATTTTAACAAATCAGACTGTCTTTCCTTATATGCCTCATCAAGTGAAAGTGAACGGATTTCGCTTTTTATCTCCTGCAAATGAATAAAAGACTTCTGAAAATCTTCTTTTTCCGTCTCAAGTCCAAAGAAGCCGTCAAGGAAATCTATGTGCTTTTCACTGTCAAGAAGTGCCTGTGAATCTCTCTGACCGTGAATATTGATAAGCCCCATACCGATAGTACGAAGCATTGAAACGGTTACGGGAGCACCGTTTATACGGCAGATGTTTTTTCCGTCACGGCTTATTTTTCTGTAAAGAAGAAGTGTACCGTCTTCCTCACAGGGCAATCCGTTTTCGGAGAGTGTATTTTTTACTTCAACTGAAATATCCTCAAAAAATGCACTGACCTGTGCACTGTCCTCTCCCGTTCTTATAAGCTCCCTTGAGGTTTTTTCACCTGTTACGGCATTTATGGAGTCTATAAGAATGGATTTACCTGCACCGGTTTCACCCGTAAGGATATTAAGCCCCGCAGTAAACCCCGCGGAAGCCTTTTCTATTATTGCAATATTTTCAATATTAAGTGATTTAAGCATAATTACAATCCAAGTAATACATCAAGTTTTTTCTTAATTTTGCCTGCAACATCTTCACTGTAGCAAAGTACAAAAATTGTATCGTCTCCTGCAATTGTTCCTGCCACACCCTGAAGTCCCATGGAATCAAGAGCGGCACAGGCTGCCTGTGCAGTACCTACGTGACATTTAAGAACGACAGTATTCATTGCAATATCGGTGCAGACTGCGGCACCTATGAGAATTGACATATATTTACTGCTGTTTTCTTCGGGAGCGGCAGTGGGTAGACAGTATTTATATTCCCCTGTGGGAGCGGGATGCTTTACAATATGCATTTCCTTGATATCTCTTGAAACGGTTGCCTGTGTTACATTGACACCTGCTTCAAGAAGCATCTGCAGAAGCTCTTCCTGAGTGCTTATTATATTTTCTTCAATAAGCTTTGCAATTATTGCCTGTCTGTTTTTTTTCATCCGTTTTTCCTCACTTTTTGCTTTCCAGTTTTTTGTTCAGTACATCTATAAAATTATCTGTTTTTATTGCAACAAATGCTACTTTTTTATCTGCTTTTTTTATTTTTACGGTATGTCGGGCATTAATCTCCAGAGTTTTTCCTCCGTCACAGCTGAGATAAACACTTTCACTGTTTTCTTCAGTTATTTTAACAGACACCTCAAATTCCGTGTCTCCGGAAAAAACATAAGGTCTTACAGCCAGTGAATGGGGGCATATGGGGGTGAGAAGCATCGCTTCAAGCGTGGGCTCCACAATAGAGCCGCCCGCAGACATTGAATATGCGGTGGAGCCTGTCGGTGTGGCAATAATCGCACCGTCTGCAAGATAATCCGCTATGTTTTTGCCGTCCGCTTTAACAGAAAGGTCAACAATTCTCAAATCAGGTCCTCTTGTTATAACAACATCATTTATGCAGATATCAGAAAAAACCTTATTATTATCTTCAAAAACATCAACCTGAAGCATCATTCTGTTCTGAACAGAAAAATTTCCGTCCCTGATAAAAGAAAGAAGCTCAAGCTCGTTGCTGTCAAGACCGCAAAGATATGCCAGTCTTCCTGCATTTATTCCGAGAATATTTTTGTTGCCTTCGGCGGCAATCTTGGCGGCTCTGAGCATTGAGCCGTCTCCTCCGACACTTATTACCATATCCGCATTCTTTACGAATGTATCGGGATTTTCAAATACAGAATCCGACAATTCAGACATTTTTTCTTTAAGAGCAGAGGAAAAAGAGTATTCAATTGAATTCTTTTCAAGCTCACGGCAAATATCAAGGGTTACGTTTTTTGCCCTGTCTCTTGTCAAATTGGGAATAATTGCTATTTTCACAACAATACCCTTCTTTCATAAAAGATATTATTTGTCAAGTTCTCCGTGGGAAGCATTCACCACATCTTCAGGGGAAACCTCCGAATTTTCGCCCTTTTCTTTTGATATATAGAGAAGATATTCAATATTACCCTCGGGGCCTTTTATGGGAGAAAAATCAAGTCCTTTAACGGTAAATCCCGTTGTTTTTGCAAAATCAATTATTTTATTAACAACCTCTATGTGTGTGCTCTTTTCTCTTACGACACCTTTTTTGCCGACCTTGTCTCTTCCTGCTTCAAATTGGGGTTTTATAAGACAAACACATTCACCCGTATCAGAAAGCAGTTCATAAACCTTGGGAAGCACAAGGCAAAGAGAAATAAAGGAGACATCAATTGAAGAAAAATCCGTTTTTTCGGGAATCTGCTCTTCGGTTATGTATCTTACATTTGTTCTTTCAAGATTTATAACTCTTTCGTCACTCCGAAGCTTCCAGGCAAGCTGACCGTAGCCCACGTCAACACAGTAAACTCTTATTGCCCCACGTTGAAGCATACAGTCGGTAAATCCGCCTGTTGAGGCACCTATATCCATACAGACCTTGCCCTCAAGAGTTATCGGAAAAACAGACATAGCCTTTTTCAGCTTATATCCGCCGCGGCTCACAAATTCCATACCGCCGCGTACCTCAACCGTATCATCGGGTTTTATGTTATCCCCTGCTTTAAGTGCTTTTTGCCCGTTTATGTAAACTATTCCTGCCATAATGGCGGCTTTTGCTTTTTCACGGCTTTCGAAATAGCCTTCGTTGGTAAGAAAGGCATCGAGTCTCAGTTTTTCTGCCATTTTTTCACATACCTTTAACTGTATTATAGATGCCTTCGGCATCAAGAGAATAATGCTTCATAAGACCTTTTACGGTGTTTTGAGAGGGAAATTCTCCTTCAATTGCAATATTTCTGTAAGTACCGTTAAAATCGAACTTAAAAAGCTTATCGCCGTATGTTTCACCGATTCCGCCGAAACGCTGTCCTTCTTCAAAGAAAAAGACATTTTTGCAGCCGAGTGCCGCTTTTACCGCCTCATTATTCACGGGCTTTATGGCATTGAGCTTTATAATGAATGTATCAATATTTTCGTTTTTCAGTTTTTGCTGTGCATTACACGCTTCCGTAAAACATCTGCCGTAGGTCACAATTGCGATGTCGGCTTTATTGTCACCGTATATATCAAAGTCTTTTCCCGAAGGAATAAAATCTTCGGGGAGCGTGGGATTTACACCTCGCGGGTATCTCACGGCAACAGGACCTTCAAAATCATATAATGCCCTGTCAAGACACAGCTCAAGCTCTCTGAAATCAGTGGGTGCAAAAACGGAAATATCGGGAATAGTATTAATGAATGCGGCATCAAAAACTCCGTGATGGGATTCACCGTCCGCACCGACAAAGCCCGCTCTGTCAATGCCGAAAACTATTTTCAGCTTCTGCATGGCACAGTCGTGAATTATCTGGTCATATGCTCTTTGCAAAAATGATGAATATACGGCAAAAACGGGGAACATTCCGCCCCTTGCAAGACCTGCCGCAAAGGTTACCGCGTGCTGCTCTGCAATTCCCACATCAAAAAATCGTTCGGGAAAACGCTTGCTGAATTCCTCAAGTCCGCAGCCCACACCCATAGCGGCGGTTATACAGCATATTCTGTCGTCCTTCTCGGCTGCTTTTAACATACATTTTCCGAATGCATCGGAAAAGCTTTCTGCAGAATATTCAGGTTCACCCGAAACCAGATTGAAGGCAGACACACCGTGGAATGCTGTGGGTGCTTTTTCTGCATATTCACAGCCCTTGCCTTTTACGGTATTTATATGAAGCACAACGGGTGAATTGACCGCTTTCGCACCCTCAAGAGCGGAAATAAGATGGGATATATCGTGACCGTCAACAGGTCCCATATATCTGAAGCCGAGGTCTTCAAACATTGTTGAATTATATATTATGTTTTTAACAAAGGTTTTTAAGTTATAAATGCCCTTTACAAGAGGCTTTCCCACAAGGGGAATATGGGTAAGTGTCTTTTCCGTGCGGGATTTGAAGCGTACATATCGGGGAGTGGCCTTCATCTGTGCAAAATACCTTGCAAGTGAGCCCACATTGGGAGAAATTGACATTTCATTGTCATTGAGAATAACAATGAGTTTTGTTCCGTCTCCTGCTCTGCCCGCATTATTGAGAGCCTCATAGACCATACCGCCCGTAAAAGCACCGTCACCCACAACGGCTATTGTAAAATTATCATTACCTGCAATTTTATTAGCGGTTGCAATTCCGAATGCCGCAGAAAGAGCAACGCTTGAATGACCGCCCGACATAATATCGTGTTCGCTTTCATTTCGTCTTGTAAAGCCTGAAATTCCGTCGGGCTGTCTTAATGTATTAAAGCTTTCTCTTCTTCCCGTAAAAAGCTTATGTGTGTAGCACTGATGGGAAACGTCCCATATAATTTTATCGTCGGGGGAAGAAAAAACACGGTGAAGGGCAATTGTCAGCTCAACAACACCCAGATTTGATGCAAGATGTCCGCCGGTTTTTGAAACCGTTTGCAAAAGCTCGGTTCTGACTTCTTCGGCAAGAACTAAAAGCTCGTTTTCCTCAATTTTTCTGAGGTCAGACGGACAGTTAATAAACGGTAAATACTTTCCTTCCACTTTTATTCCACCCAAAATCAGTTTTTCCTGTTAAGAAGGCTTTCTGCTATCTGTCTGATTTCTTCTGCACGCACACCGAAATGATTAAGTGCTTCAAGAGAATTTTTTGTATGAATAGCGGCAAGCTCCTTTGCTTTTTCTATACCGAAAAGGGACACATAAGTCACTTTTCCGTTTTTGACGTCACTTGACTGACCGCCTTCTTCGGCTTCAAGAACATCGTCTGTTATCTGAAAAGCGAGTCCCAGCTCTCTTGCAAAGTCTCTTGCATAAGAAATTTCTATCTCATCTGCACCTGCGGCAATAAGACCTAATGCACAGGCACTTTCTATGAGTGCGGCAGTTTTGAGAGTGTCCATTTCAACAAGCACGGGGAGTGTGGCGGGAGTGTTTTCATATTTTAAATCAATATACTGACCGCCTATCATACCCTTCATTCCTGCAAGTGTTGAAAGCTCTCTTACAGCTCTCACTGCATTTTCTGCGGTAATATCCCCCTCGGCAACGGCATCCGTGATAAGACAGAATGCGTGTGTCAGAAGTGCATCGCCCGCAAGAAGTGCATTTGCTTCGCCGAAAGCCTTATGAGAAGAAGGCTTTCCCCGTCTGAAATCATCGTTATCCATACAAGGAAGATCATCGTGAATGAGTGAATAGGTATGAATAAACTCCACGGCACAGGCTAATTTTAACGCCTTCTCCGGCTCTCCGCCTGCAGCAGCACAAAATTCAAGACAAAGAAGCGGTCGCACTCTTTTTCCGCCGCCTTCAAGGGAATACATAAGCATTTCGGCTATGGACTGTGTTTCCTGCGATAATTCGGGGATACAGCTCATAAGCTCTTTTTCAATTTTTTCTATATATAAAGAAACATTACTCATAAAATCGCCTCATTCCGTTTCATCAAGGGAAACTATTCGTTTTTCTGCGTTTTTAAGTTCATTTTCGCAGAACCTTGAAAGCTTTGCCCCTTCTTCAAAAAGCTTTACGGAGTCCTCAAGAGTAAGTCCGCCTGTTTCAAGAAGCTTTACAATCTCCTGAAGTCTTCTGAGTGCGGATTCATATGTGTTTTCACTCATTTTCATTTCTCCTTTCGGATGAAAGCACCTGACAAAGTGCATTTCCGTCTGACATAGCTACTGTTATTATGTCATCCTTTTTTATTTTCTCAACACTTTCAACAATATTGCCGTTAAGACTGACAAGTGAATAGCCGCGAAGCAAAACACTTAACGGATTCATTTTTTCGAGGGCTGTAACAGCTCCCGTCAGTGCATTCTTTTTCTGAAGCATATCCCTGTTCACGGCATTGTGAAGTCTCAAAGAAAGGTTGCCTAAGGTGTCATATTCCGATTTAAAAAACTTTCCCGCATCCTTAAAGGACCTTTTGTCAAGGATGGCTTCAAGCTTTCTTTTTTCGGCATTTAGCTGTGTGTATATTGCGGTATAGAGCCTCTCTGTGAGAGAGCCCTGTGTCATTAAAAGATTATTCAAATCGGGCACGGCAAGCTCTGCCGCAGCAGAGGGCGTGGGTGCTCTCATATCACTGACAAAGTCGCATATCGTAAAATCCGTTTCGTGACCTACTGCGGAAATCACGGGAATTTCGGAAGCATACACGGCACGGGCAAGAAGCTCGTCGTTGAAGCACCACAAATCCTCTGCACTGCCGCCGCCTCTGCCTATAATAATCACATCGGCACATTTTTTTCTGTTAAACTCCTCAAGGGCAGCTATCATCTCCGAGGGTGCATTTGCTCCCTGAACAGAAACACCCTTAAACACTATCTGTGCAAGAGGGAAACGCCTTCCGAGAATATTAAATATATCCTGAACCGCGGCTCCCGTTGGAGATGTTATAACTCCTATTCTTTTCGGAAATGCGGGAAGCTTTTTTTTATGTGCTTCGGCAAAAAGTCCTTCGGCTTCAAGCTTTTTCTTTAATTGCTCAAAGGCAACGGCAAGAACACCTGCACCGTCGGGCTGCATATTCTCCACATAAATCTGATAGACACCGTCACGCTCAAAAACAGATATTCTTCCGTTTACGATTACCTTCATTCCGTTTTCGGGAACAAAACGAAGATGAGCCGCCTGTCGGGAAAACATAACCGCTTTTATTGAAGCACTGTCGTCCTTCAGTGAAAAATACATATGCCCCGTTTTATAGTGATTGGAAAAGTTCGATATTTCTCCCGAAATGAAAATTGACTGCATTCCGAGGTCTGTATCAAAAAGGGATTTAATATAACGGTTTGCCTGCGAAACCGTAAAAGTCGGAATATTCATCATAATTTATAAAGATGCCAGAACGGCAATTCCTGCGGCATTGTCACTTGAAAAACCGGGAGCAGCAAAAACCGCACCGAATTCTTCATAAAACCGCTTTCTTATAAGAGTGTTGGACATAACTCCGCCCGAATAAACAAGGGGGTGTCCGGGATATTTTTCGAGAAGTGTCACTGTCATTTCAAAAAGCACCTGTGAAATATAATCAATGCAGTACTTTGCAATATCACAGTCCTTCTCCCCGTCTTTTTTCATTTTTTCGCATTTATTCTGAAGCCCCGAAACAGAGCAGTTACCGTCCTTAATAAAGGGCTTGATTTTATATACTCTGTCGCTTAAAAGGCTAAGCCTGTCAAGCTCGGGACCTGCCGGGAAAGGAAGTCCGAGAAGCTTTCCCGTTCTGTCTATGGCCTGTCCCGCTTTCAGATCAAGGGACTTTGCAGCGAGCTGTGTTTTTATAATTTTCTCTTTGTCGGGAGTTACTCTGACGGCTTCCGTTGTTCCGCCCGAAACGTGAAAAGCAATAAATTCCCTTTCTAAAAAAGACATAGAATCGGCTGAATATAAAGCAGCCGCAATATGTCCCGCCTGATGGGAAAAATATTTAAGATTCGCTCCCGTTACGGATGCTATCATTTCGGCGGCACCCTTTCCCGTCATAAAGCAAGGCATATATGAGCCCTCTTCATCACGGGGCGACACGGAAACTCCCACACAGTCTATTCTTTGGCTTTCTTCAGGCAAAACGCTTTTTACAATATCGGGAAGATTTATAGTATGCTGAAAAACCGCATCGGATTGGCGAAGTCCCAATTCTCCCTGTTTCACTGTGAGAAGCTTTCCCGTTTTTTTCAGTTTATTGCTCCCGCTGTCATAAAAAGCAGCAGAGGTGGTATAATTGCTGGTATCAATTCCGAGACAAAGCATCAGTTTCCTTTGCCTCTTACAACAGAACCGAGTACCCCATTAATGAATGAGGGGCTTTTTTCGTCAGAATATTTTTTTGCAAGCTCCACTGCTTCATTTACGGAAACCTTATCGGGAATTTCATCAAACCACATAATTTCGGTTACGGCAAGACGGAGAATTGCAAGGTCAACCTTGGGAAGTCTTCCTATTTTCCAATTTCTGAGATAGGAAGAAATTATCTCATCTGCTTCTTCTTTTTTATCAGTAACCGCGGTCATAAGCTTCACTGCAAAATCGTCAATTTCGAAAAGCTCACTTTCCTTTGACATTTCTTTTATTTCATCAACGGTTATTTCCGGATTGAATATTTTTTCAAAAACAAGTATAAACGCCTGTTCTCTTATCTCACTTCTTGTCATAATAAACCTCCGCAAATATGCATTTTTTCAACCTATAATATATCATACATAAAATAAATATACAACATTTTTTTGCATATTCAGTTGAATATACATATTTTTATGCATATTTTTATACATTATATTCATTTATCTGTCTTGATTTTATTTTGCTTTATGAGTATTATATATTATATACTGTCGGAAAGGATGGACATTATGAACAGAGCAGAACTTGTTTTTAAAGCCATTGACGTATTGGGGGAAAAACCGCAGAATGCAGTTAGATACCCCGGAATTATCCGCGTTCAGAATATCGCTTATCATAACGAATCGGAAGAATATAATGTTGCCGACCTTTATTTCCGCAGAGATATTTTCAATAACGGCAAAAAACACCCCGTATTGCTTTACATTCACGGTGGCGGATTTATTAAAGGCGATAAGGACTACAGAATAACAAATTCCGAGTTTTATGCTCATCACGGCTATTTTGTTTTTAATATTGACTACCGCATGCCTCCCGATGTTGAGTTTGAAGAAAACTTTGCAGATATTGTGAGAGCCTTTAACTTCATTGAAGAAATAAGCAAATACTGCAATATTGACACCGATAAAATAGTGGTTTCGGGGGACTCCTCGGGTGCATATTTTTCAGCTATGCTCTGTGCTGCGGCAAATGATGACTCCGTTCGTGAACACTTTGAACTGCCAAAGCTCAAATTCAAGCCTGCGGCATTAGCACTTATGTGCGGTCTTTTTGACCTTGATAAGCTTGTAACAACCCCTAACGTTATGGGACTTGTATCAAAAACATTAAGCATTGTGCTCGGCTTCAAGGTTAAAAAGGACTATTCAAACACCGATGAATATGAGCACATAGACTATATTTCCCCCATTAACTTTGTCAATGAAAAATGGTGTCCCGTATTTATTACGTGGGCGGAGGATGATATTCTCTGCATTGACCAGGGAAAGCCAATGGCGGATAAGCTTGATGAGCTTGGTATAAAACATAAAAAATTCGTGGTTGACGGTATTCTCAACAATCATTGCTACCATCTGAATATGAGTTTCAAAATAGCAAAAAGATGTATGAATAAATGCATACATTTCCTCAATGACGTTCTTGAATTTGAAGATAATACAAAAGACGAAGTTGAAGAGGATGAAATTATAATACCCCAAGAGGATAAATAATGAAACGAATCGTAACAATTCAGGACATTTCCTGTGTAGGTAAATGCTCACTCACTGTGGCATTACCCGTAATTTCTGCCTGCGGAATTGAAACCTCGGTAATTCCAACGGCAGTGCTTTCCACACACACCGCATTCAAGGGCTTTACCTTCTGCGACCTTACGGATGAAATAGAACCCGTAGCCGCTCACTGGAAAAAAGAAAATATAGCCTTTGATGCAATTTATACAGGCTATCTCGGCTCATTCAGACAGCTTGATCTTATGGATAAATTCATAACGGATTTCAAAACCGAAAGCAATCTTGTTTTTATTGATCCCGTAATGGGCGATAACGGTGTGTTATACCCCGGCTTCAATCAGGAATTTGCAGATTCTATGGCAAAGCTTTGTGCAAAAGCAGATGTTATTGTTCCAAATCTCACAGAAGCCTGCTTTATGCTTCACGAGGAATATATTGAAAAGAGCTACAGTGAAGATTACATCAAGAATATTTTGAAAAAGCTTGCTTCTCTCGGCTGTAAAAATGCGGTTTTAACGGGTGTTTCCTTTGATAACGGAACATTAGGCGTTATGGCTTACAACAAAGAGGCTGACAGCTTTTCATCCTATTCTGCCGAAAAAATAAATGCAAGCTTCCACGGAACGGGCGATGTTTTTTCAAGTGCCTGTGTGGGTGCATTAACCAAAGGGCTTTCTCTTCACAATGCATTGAAAACTGCGGTAAATTACACGGTTGAAGCAATAAAAGCATCAATGAAGGATGAAAACCGTAACTGGTACGGAGTAAACTTCGAAGAAGCAATTCCCTGTCTTCTCAAGGAACTTGAAGCAAATAAAGAATGATTAAACAAACGGATTTCACCGCCGGGTGAAATCCGTTTATATTATCTGTTCTGAATATAATATTTATAAAACTTTACACCCTCTGCAAGAGCGGATACGCCGATGCTTTCGTTTGCGGCGTGCATGGCGGCAAGCTGTTCGGGAGTGAGTCTTGTGGGTGTAAAACGAAGACAATTGTCCGAAACAAGCTCAAACTGTCTGCAGTCCGTGCCGCCCGTCATAAGATAAGGAATCGGAACAACATCGGGAATTGCTTCTTCGATGCATTTTTTGAGATAATTGAATTCTTCACTTTGGGGGGAAGAAACATCGGACGGATCACGGGAAAGAAGAATTTCCGTTTCTATATCGTATTTCTTTGCAATAGCTCTTAATACTTCTATAGATTCCTCTGCCTTCTGATGAACACAAGGACGGATATTACAAATTACATATGCCTCATCGGGAATAACATTAGGAGCCTCGGAGCCCGAAGCCATCGTAAATGCACAGGTTGTTCTTACGAATGCACCCGCCATAGGTGAAAACAGAGGAAGAACCCTTGCTAAAAGTCCCTTAAAAAGCCAGAGATTTGACATTACAAGACGAAGCGGGAAAATGAGGTGACCTGCAAGGCTTTCGAACATTTCGGGAATGGGAGAAACAAGCTCACGCTTAAAGGGATCGGTCTTTTCAACATCTGCCATAAACATACCGAGCCTTGCCATAGGTGTGTTTTTAGGAGGTGTTGAAGAATGACCGCCCTTTCCTTTTGCAACAAATTTAAGGTTACAGAAGCCTTTTTCAACAATTCCTATGGCGGCACAGGGCTTTGAAAGTCCGGGGAAAACATTACCTATAACGGCACCGCCCTCATCAAGAACTGCATTAAGGCGGATTCCCTGATCCTTGAACCAACGTGCGGCATCAATAGCACCGCCGCCGGAATTTTCTTCGTTTACTGAAGAAAAAAGCCATATATCCTCTTCGGGCGTAAAGCCTTCTTCAATAAGCTCTTCAACGGCACTCCACTCTGCGGAAAGTGTGCTTTTACAGTCCATAGCACCTCTTCCGTGAATACAGCCTTCTGCTATTTCACCGGAGAAAGGATCTCTTGTCCATTCCTTTTCGGCGGCAGGTACAACATCCTGATGTCCCATAAGAAGAATGGCTCCTTTTTCGGGATTACTGCCCCTCCAGACTCTTAATATATTGCCTTCAAAGTCGTGATTTTCAAGCTTTGTCCAAATATTGGGATAAAGCTTTGCCATAACCTCCTGAAGCTTTAAGAAATCGGAATATTCCTCCCCTTTTTTCTTTGAAACGGTTGAAACCTTTACCATTTCGGAAAGCCTCTCGGCGTACTTATCTTCTTCCTCTTTAGTCCAGCTTATTGCAGGCTTCTTTTCAGAGGATGAAACCTTTACTTTTATTGCTCTTATTACACAGACAAGTGCAATAAGAGCAATAATTGCAACAACAGCAAGAAGTGCAAATAATACATATTTCATAACGGCATTCCACCTTTTTTATTTTTCGGTTAGATTATACTCTATTAGACAAATCATTGCAAGACAAAAGAAGGTATCTTCCCTTTTTTCAGGGAAAATACCTTTTTTCATTAATATTCGGCTCCGAGCCTTAATGCATCGAGGTTATAGCCGAGCATATCCTGATGTCTTGCGGAAATTACCTTATTGAGGGCGGCTTCAAGGTTTTCATTTCCGATTTCGGGAATTTCCTTGATTACTTTTCCTGTAATAATCATATTAGCAAGAGTTCTGAGATTTTTTTCGTTTGCAAGACCTGATGCGGGAACATAGAAAACTTCAACATCAGTTCTTTCAACCTTTCTTCCGATAAGGGTTGAGTCAACGAAAATCTTGCCGCCGGAAACAACGGCATTTTCGTACTTGTCAAGGGAAGGAAGATTCATTGCAATAAGCACGTCGGGCTTATCGACAATGGGAGAACCGATAGGAGAGTCACTTAAAATAACGGAGCAGTTTGCCGTACCGCCTCTCATTTCGGGACCGTAGGAAGGAAGCCAGCTTACCTGCTTTCCTTCAATAAGACCTTTATATGCAAGGAATTTTCCTGCAAAGAGGATACCCTGACCGCCGAAGCCTGCAAAAAGCATATTAACAGTAGCCATTACTTCTCCTCCTTTTCCGATGTAATATCCTTATAAACACCGAGAGGATAATAAGGAATCATATTTTCTTCTAACCATCCCAGTGCCTTTTCGGGAGACATACCCCAGTTTGTGGGACAGGTGGAAAGCACCTCAACAAGAGAGAAGCCCTTGCCGTCTATCTGATTCTGAAAAGCCTTTTTAATAGCCTTCTTTGCGTTTCTGATGTTCTTTACATTATTGACAGCAACTCTTTCAAGATAAGCGGCACCGTCAACATTCTGAAGCATTTCACATACTTTTACGGGATAGCCGACGGTAGCCACGTCTCTGCCGTAGGGTGAGGTCTGGGTTACCTGTCCGGGGAGAGTTGTGGGAGCCATCTGTCCGCCAGTCATACCGTAAATTGCATTGTTTACGAAAATAACGGTGATGTTTTCACGTCTTGCGGCAGCATGTACTGTTTCTGCAGTACCTATTGCGGCAAGGTCTCCGTCACCCTGATAAGTGAAAACTATATTATCTGGCTCGGAACGCTTTACGCCTGTTGCAACTGCGGGAGCTCTGCCGTGTGCAGCCTGAACAAAGTCACAGGTAAAATAATTATATGCCATAACGGAACATCCGACGGGAGCAACACCTATTGTCTTTCCCTCTATTCCGAGTTCATCCATTACTTCGGCAACAAGACGGTGAATGATACCGTGAGTACAGCCGGGACAATAATGGAGCACTGCATCTGTCAGAGAATCGGGTTTCTTAAATACTGTAGCCATACTCAAGCCTCCTTTTCATTTACTTCATTGATTTTTGCAAGAACCTGCTCGGGAGACGGAATCATACCGCCTGTACGACAGCAAAGGTGTACGGGCTTCTTGCATCTTATTGCAAGTTCGATATCCTCAATCATCTGTCCCATATTCATTTCAACGGAAATGAATGCCTTACACTTATCAGCCGCTCTATTAAGCACTTCCTTGGGGAAGGGCCAGAGAGTAATCGGACGGATAAGTCCTGCCTTTACACCCTGTTTTCTTGCTTCATTTATTGCATTTTTAGCAACACGGGAAGTGATACCGAATGCAACTACGCAGATTTCGGCATCTTCCATAAGATATTCCTCATACATGACCTCATTTTTTTCAACGAGAGCATATCTTTCATATCTTTCAAAGTTCTTCTTTTCAAGCTCTTCGGGCTGCAAGAAAAGTGAATTTACGATATTGTGTTTTCTCTCGCCCTTTGTTCCTGTAACTGCCCATGGCTTTTCAACAGAAAAAGTACTTTCTATGTCAAGGGATACGGGCTCCATCATCTGTCCCATTGTGCCGTCTGCAAGAAGCATGGAGACCATTCTGTATTTATCTGCAAGCTCAAAGCCTTTTACCGTGAGACTTGCCATTTCCTGAACGGATGCGGGAGCAAGAACTATATTATGAAAATCTCCGTGGCTTCCACCCTTTACTGCCTGCCAATAGTCGGACTGGGAGGGCTGAATACCGCCAAGTCCGGGACCGCCTCGCTGAACGTTTACTACAAGTGCGGGCAAATCACAGCCTGCAAGATATGAAATTCCTTCACTTTTGAGGGAAATTCCGGGTGAAGAGGAAGAGGTCATAACTCTTTTACCGGTAGAAGCAACACCTATAACCATATTTATTGCGGCAACCTCGCTTTCTGCCTGAAGGAAGGTACCGCCGATTTTAGGCATTTTTTTAGACATATAAGCCGCAACCTCAGTCTGCGGAGTAATGGGATAACCGAAATAATGACGGCAGCCCGCTTTAATGGCGGCTTCGGCAATTGCTTCGTTTCCCTTCATTAATACCATATCACTCATTTTTTTCACCTCTCAACAGTAATTACGCAATCGGGACACATTGTGGCACAGAAAGCACAGGCAATACAAGCTTCTTGGTCTGTTATTTCTGCAGGATGGTGTCCTTTAATATTAAGGCGTGCTTCAGCCAATTTAATTATACCTTTGGGGCAGGCACCGACACAAAGTGAACAGCCCTTGCAAAGGTCTTCTGAAAAAGTAACTTTTGCCATTATAAAACACTCCGTTCAAATGATTTTCTTCTGAAGCTCCAACGGGAACAAATTCCCGTTAAAATCTTCAAGCTTTTCACAAACAGATTTTTCTGCGGCTGTGAATTTCACGGGAAGCCCCGAAAGCATACTCAATTTCTCACATTCTTCCGAAGAATTGAGAATGCTTTCCACATCCGTCAGCTCTGCAATATTTGAATTATTTATTATTGCGGTAAATTTCACCTTGGAAGCATCTTCAATCTCTCTCATAACTTCAAGTGCACTTTCGGCATCGGGTGTGAGAGGACGGTATTTATTGAACACAAAAAGCATCTCATAGTCTGCTTCTTCATTGATTTTATCCGCATATCTTCCCAGTGCATACGCACCGCGGTCATCTCCGCCTAAATCCACGATATAATAATGCGATTTATCATCAACAACGGAATACATTTCCTGCGGTATTGCGGGGATATCCACATTGGAATTGGCATATTCGGAAGAAATAAGCTTTATTCCTTCACGGTTCAGTCTTTCAAGTGAGTCTTTTGTTCTGAAATAGGGATTTACGATGTCAAGATCGGCAATTACGGTATCAATCCCCTGCTTTTTCATATAAAGAGCAAGGTTTACCGCAATGTTTGTCTTTCCCGAACCGTAATGCCCTGCAAGTATTGTTATTCTTTTCATAGTATTAAAGCTTGTTTCTTTGAATCTTTCCGCTTATGGTCTTGGGAAGTGAATCTCTGAATACAACAATTCTGGGATATTTATAAGGAGCGGTATGCTCTTTGACATATTTCTGAATTTCTTTTTTGAGTTCTTCCGTAGGCTCGGTTCCCTTTGTCAGCACTATGCTTGCTTTAACGACCTGACCTCTGAGCTCGTCGGGCTCGGCAGAAACACCGCATTCAAGAACGAAGGGCAATTCCATAATAACGTTTTCGATTTCAAAGGGCCCTATACGGTAGCCTGATGACTTGATAACGTCGTCAACTCTGCCCACATACCAGAAGTGACCGTCTTCGTCCTTCCAGGCAAGGTCACCTGTGTGGTAATAGCCGTCATGCCATACTTCATCGGTTTTTTCCTGTTGATTATAATATCCGAGGAACAGTCCGCAGGGAACCTTTTCACTTGTTTTTACAACAATTTCACCGTTTTCACCCAGCTGTGCGGGAGTGCCGTCGGCTTTTATAATTTCAATATCATACATGGGGTTTGCTTTACCCATTGAACCGGGCTTTGGTGTTGTGCCGATAAGGTTTGCAATGGTGAGTGTGGTTTCTGTCTGTCCGAAGCCTTCCATAAGCTGAAGTCCCGTAGCAGCTTCAAACTGCTTGAACACCTCGGGATTAAGTGCCTCTCCCGCAATAGTTGCGTGTTTTATGGTGGAAAGGTCATACTTCGATAAATCCTGCTTGATTAACATTCTGTACATAGTGGGCGGAGCACAGAAGGTTGTTATTCCGTATTTTGCAAACATCGGCAATATCTCGGATGCATCAAAGCGGTCAAAGTCATATACGAAAACGGAGCCCTCGCAAAGCCACTGACCGTAAAGCTTACCCCACAAGGCTTTACCCCAGCCTGTGTCTGAAATGGTAAAATGAAGTCCGTCTTTACTTACGCTGTGCCAGTATTTTGCTGTAACAAAATGGGCAAGAGGATAGGAAAAAGCGTGGGTTGCAATTTTGGGATAGCCTGTTGTTCCCGATGTAAAGAACATAAGCATAGGCTCATTTCCGCAGGCGGTATCCTCTTCTCTTCTGAAGCGTCTTGAGAAAAGCTTATATTCATCATCAAAGCTGTGCCAGCCGTCTCTCTTTTCACCGACAACAACCTTTGTTACAAGTGAGGGACACTTATCGGCACATTCATCAACGTGAGCGGGAGTGTTATCATCGGAAGTGCAGATAATTGCACTGACACCTGCGGCATTGAAGCGGTATTCAAAATCGTGTGCCTGCAGCTGATGTGTTGCCGGAATAACAATCGCACCAAGGCGGTGAAGAGCAAGGATTGAGAACCAGAACTGATAGTGACGCTTGAGAACAAGCATAACTCTGTCGCCTTTTTTTATTCCCAGTGAACGGAAATAGTTTGCGGTCTGGCAGGAATATTCCTTGATATCCTGATATGTAAAAACTCTTTCCGTTTTATCTCTTGCTATATGTATCATAGCAGTCTTTTCGGGAGACTTTTTGGCGATTTTATCAACCACATCAAAAGCGAAGTTGAATTCATCAGTATTTTCAAATGAAATATCAAGGAGCTTGCCTTCTTCATCCTCAACGGGCTTTACAAACTTATGACAGACAAGGGATTCCGTAATTTTTTCCGATGTGAGTGCTCTGTGCTTGACAATATCCTCGGGTGTTTCATCGGATGCAAGAATAAATGCAAGGAACACACAGTCTCTTCCGTCAACAGCTATCATTCCGTGGGGAGTTGAGCTCTTATAATAGATACTGTCACCCTCGTGGAGAATTTCGGTGTGCTCACCTACCTTAACCATAAGAGTTCCGCTTATGACCATATCAAATTCCTGACCGGCGTGGGTGGTGGTGTGAATGGGCTTATTTTCAAGCTCGGCGGAATATTCATATCTTACCCAATAGGGATCCCCTAATTTATCCTTAAAAAGAGGGGCAAGGTTCTGAATTTCAATTCCGTTTTCCTTTGCGGTGGTCTGTCCCTCACCCTTTCTTGTTACGGTATATGATGTAAGCTTTGCACTGTGACCTTCAAGCAGGTCAGTTATACCAATATCAAAAGCAAGGGCACATTTATGAATAAATGAGAACGGCAGGTCCTCATTTCCTGCTTCATAAGAAGCGTATTTTTCTGCAGAGACTTCTGTTTTTTCTGCCATTTCTTCAACCGTGAAATCACAGATGGAACGCATCTCCTGAATTCGGCGGGCTATCTCAAAAAGCTTGTTGTCCGTATTGGTCGTTGGCATAAAAAAACCTCCTTTATCAAAAATAAAATCCGTCCCAAAGAAAAGACTTTGAGACGGAAACAAATACAATTTCCGCGGTACCACTCAAATTGCAAAGGCTATGGCCTTTACCGCTTCAGAGTCCGACAACTCCTGTGCTCTAACGGGGCATTCCCGGGAAACACTACTGCAATTTTCGCATTTCCGGCTCAGAAGTGATAACCTTTTGAAAGAACCGTCACACGGCTCGCACCAACCGCCGCTTCTCTTTTTCGGATTGCTTTCAGGCCTCTTCGTCACAGCCATTGAAAGAATAATATCATAAGTATATATATTTGTCAACATTACAATATTAATAAAATTGATTATTTTTTTTAATTATGCCGTAACTATGGAATCTGCTTTCTGAAGGCCGAGTTTTTTGACAGCATCCTCACGCATTTTGTATTTGAGAATTTTTCCTGCGGCATTCATGGGGAAGGAGGGCACGAAATCGACATATTTGGGAACCTTATGCTTTGCCATATGGTCTCTGACATACTGTTTCATTTCATCCTCGGTCATAGTCTCCCCTTCTTTAAGGATAACACATGCCATAATTTCCTCACCCATAGCTTCGTCGGGAACACCTATAACCTGAACGTCACTGACCTTGGGATGGGTATAAATAAATTCTTCGATTTCCTTTGGATAAATATTTTCACCGCCGCGGATTATCATATCTTTAAGTCTTCCGGTAATTCTGAAATTGCCTTCGGGTGTACGGCAGGCAAGGTCGCCAGTATGAAGCCATCCGTCTTTATCTATAGCGGAAGCGGTGGCTTTGGGCATTTTATAATAACCCTTCATTATGTTATAGCCGCGTGCTACAAATTCACCCGTTTCATTATCGGCACATTCCTCTCCTGTTTCGGGATTTATAATTTTACATTCAATTTCAGGCAAAGCTCTTCCGACAGTGGATACTCTGACCTCAAGGGGATCGTCAGTGCTGCTCATGGTACATCCGGGTGAAGCTTCAGTCTGCCCGTAAACAATGGTTATTTCCTTCATATGCATTTTGTCGACAACATCCTGCATAACGCTTATGGGACAGGGAGAGCCTGCCATAATACCCGTTCTCATATGAGAAAAGTCTGTTTTCGGGAAATCATCGTGGCCTAAAAGAGCAATAAACATTGTGGGAACACCGTGAAAGGCGGTGATTTTTTCATTGTTTATACAAGCGAGTGCGGGCTTGGGAGAGAAATACGGAAGAGGCATAAGTGAAGCTCCGTGTGTCATTGAAGCGGTCATAGCAAGCACCATTCCGAAGCAATGGAACATGGGAACCTGAATCATCATACGGTCCGCCGTGGAAAGATCCATTCTGTCACCGATACACTTACCGTTATTGACAACATTGTGATGAGTGAGCATAACACCCTTGGGAAAGCCTGTTGTTCCCGAGGTATACTGCATATTGCACACATCGTCCTTATCAACCCCCGCTGCATAGCGGTATACTTCTTCAACAGGTACATTTTTACCCTTTTCAACAGCCTCATCCCATGTCATACAGCCGTCCATTGAGAATCCGCAGGTTATAATGTTTCTTAAAAAAGGAAGACGTTTTGCGTGAAGCGGTTCACCGCTTTTATTGGCTGCAAGCTCGGGACACAATTCTTTTACTATTGCGGCATAATCGGAATCGCGGTATTTATCAATCATAATAAGCGTGTGTGTATCCGACTGTCTGAAAAGATATTCAGCTTCGTGAATTTTATAGGCGGTGTTTACGGTTACTAAAACCGCACCGATTTTTGTGGTTGCCCAGAAAGCAATATACCACTGCGGAATATTTGTTGCCCACACTGCAACATGAGAACCGGGACGAACCCCCATTGCAATAAGGCTTTTTGCAAATGTATCAACATCATCACGGAACTCGGAATATGTTCTCGTATAATCAAGCGTTGTGTACTTGAAGGCTATCTGGTCGGGGAAGGCTTCGCACTGGGCATCAAGAATCTGGGGGAAAGTGAGATCTATAAGCTGTTCTTTTTTCCAGATAAATTTACCGTCCCCTGTTTTATTGCGGTAGAAATGATTTTTATTCTTTTTCGGATTGCCGAAGGCTTTCATATGTGACTCGAAGAATGTGAGAATAACTTCATAATCATCAATTTCAGAAAGCCATTCTGGATTCCATTCGAGAGCAACAAAGCCGTTATAATTCACAGAACGAAGAGCATTTATCATATCCGTTACGGGCAGAACACCCTCTCCGATAAGAACGGGAGCTCCGTCACCTGCGGCATCATTGATTTTTACTGATTTTACATATGCACCGAGATTTTTTATTGTGGTTTCGGCTTCCTCTTTACCGATAAAATATGTTGAATACATATTCCAGCAAGCACCAACACTGTCACTTGCAAATTTATTGAGTGTATTACACAAAACAGAAGAATCCGCATATATTCCGTCTGTTTCAATAAGAATTATTACGTTCTTTTCGCCTGCAAAAACGGAGATTTCATCAATAAATTTTTCTGCTGTTGCAAGGGATTTTTCAGCAAAAGCTTTTACATATGTAACATTTATATCTGATGCCGTCTCAATGATTTCCTTCGCAAGATTAACTTTATGCTGATAATTTTCCCCGTCCGAAATATCAAAGGGAATATCCAGCTGGGAAATTGCAATACCCGAATTGAGAAGCTTTCTTTTTGTTGAAGCTGCACCCGCTTTCGTAAAAGCAGGTTTTTCTCCCTTGAAACAGCTTTTATTTATATCATATATTTCAACGGCATTGAATTTCTGTGCTTTCGCCAGAGTAAGATATTGCGAAAGAGACATTTCTTCCATATATCTTGTTGAGAATGCGAGTTTCATTATCTGTTCTCCTCAAATGCAATTTTATTGAGTGCATTAAGATATGCCTTTATACTTGCACCTATAACGTCGGTGGAAATACCGATTCCCGAATAAAGCTTTCCCGAATCGGAGCGAAGCTTGACAAGTGCCTGTCCCATAGCTTCTCTTCCTTCGGTGACTGACTGAATTTGGAAATCGTCAAGCTCAAAATGGTGGCCCACAACCTGTTCTATGGCAAGGAAAGCCGCGTCAATGGGGCCGTCTCCCACATATACACCTTTTAAAATTTTTCCGTCCTTTTCAACGGAAAGATTTGCTGTTGCTGTGATTATATTTCCTGCATTTATAACATAGCTTATAAGACGGTAGGTGGAGGGTACCTGCATAGCTACCGCTGCAATTATTGCTTCAAGCTCTTTTGTTCCGAAATATTCTTTGTTTTCGGCAACCTTAATAAATTCATCATATACTTTTGCCTGATCTTCGGGACTCAATTCATAGCCTATTTTCTGAACTGCGGCGGCAACTGTCGAAAAATCGTCATTTTTATGAAGCTCGATTTCTTCGTCACTTCTTATCACTCCGTCATAGGGTGACTCTTTTTCCGTGTCCTTTGAAATTATACCGGTAAGCTTTTCACATACGTTTTTAAGAGTTGCCGTTTTAATACCCGTAGCCACACCGAGTTTTTCCCCCTTAACGGAAAGAAAAGCAGAAATATTTTCTATTTTAAGATAACCTGATTCAATAACAGTGGTCTTTATTCCGGTCGCTCCGTTTTTAAGTGCTTCGCATACACAAGCGGTTGACATATTAATGGCATCGCAAACATCAACAAAAACATTGACATTCTTCAATTCATCACAGTTTGCATAAATGTCTTTTATGAATTCAGAAAAATCTTCCGCATCCGTTACCCCCGCATCATCACAGAGAGTTACGGTATCGGCACCCGCCTTAATTGCTTCCTTTATTGCTTTATAAAGAAATTCTCTTTCCGCTCTTGTGGCATCTGCTGCGGTAAATTCCACCTGTGGGGCAAGTGTTTTTGAGAAAGATACAAGCTCGGTAATCTTTTCAAGCATTTTTGCGGGTTTTAATGAGCAGATATATTCCATTCCTGCCGGAGAAACGGGAACCGCCACATTAAGAACAGGCTTTTTTGCATCCTTGAGACTGCCTGCCGCCAATATTGCAGAGTCTTTGGTAAAGCCGACAGGAACACTCAGTGCGGATTTTTCAACCACACTGGAGATGTTTTTTATAAGAAGCACATCTGCTTTTTCATTTTTTATTGCGGGAAGCTCAATTATATCAGCACCTAATTTATCAAGCTGCTTTGCTGCTTCGGTTTTTTCTCTGAAGCTTAAAGGTGAATTTATTGCCGTTAATGTTTTATCGGTTATCAGTATTTTTTTCATTTTTTTACTCCTTAAAAATTAAATCCCCGAAACATAAGTTTCAGGGACGAAAAATTTTCCGCGGTACCACCCTATTTGCTGACTAATCAGCCGCTCATAAGACTCATATAAGCCTTCGGCCATGATAACGGGACCTGCCGCAATTCCCTATACACCAAAAAAAGGCTTTGAGGAACCGTGCTCCGATACGAGACAAACCGTAAAATTCGTTACCGCCTTACACCAAACGGCGGCTCTCTGAAAACTACCCTGAACGGTCTTAATATCTTCACTGCATTTTTATATTAAATGCAGTATACTAAAAAGTCCCCGTTAAGTCAAGCATTTTTAATAATCGAAATTATGAAAAAAACATAATGTGTTTATTATTAAAAATAATCAATATCCGATATTAATATTATTTTATTATCAATTACCGTAATGCTTTTTAAGTCTTTCGTATTCTTCCGAAGTAATTTCAATAAATCTTCCGTGCTTGAAGCCGTAGGGAAATGAAAATTCACTGTCTGCTCTTTTGAAATGCGTATCTCCTTCAGAGGAAGAAACAAAGGGCACATATCCCATCTGCTCTTTCGGACAGCCGAAGAAATCAAGCATAAGACACCATCTGCCGTCGGGCAGAGTATAGGTTGTTGCCCCCTCATAGGAGCCGCCGTTTGTATAGTATCTTATGAGTGCATCAAATTCATCATCGTGGGTGAAAGGACCTGTAATGCAGTGAGAAATTTCGTGCATATTTCCCGAGGGATTATTTGCATTTTTATAAAAGAAATGCCACACATCACCGTGCTTCACAAGGTGGGAATCAAGAATTTCATTGTCTTTTGTGAAGAACAGCTCGGGATAGGAAAATTCCTTGAAATCCTTGGTTTTGGTGAAGTAAATTGACATATGCTCGAAGCCGTCCTCGCGAACTGTGGAGCCCCAGTGAATAAGATACTCCCCTGTTTCGTCATTATATGTAATTTCAGGTGCCCACAGGCATCCGAAATCATCTCTTCCGAAAAAAAGAAGCTGCTGCTCGCTGAAAGAAATAAGGTCTTCGCTTTCCCAATAGGATAAGCACTTACTGCCGTTATGGTTGATGTCCTTCCAATCCACATTATGATTTTCGTCCATTCTTTTGACTATACATAAATCTGTTGCAAGAATGGAGAATTTTCCGTCTTTGCGTTTTATTATTTCAATATCACGGACACCGCCTGTGCCGAGGTTACTCCATAAAACAGGCTTACCGCCGTTTAATCTTTCCCAGTGAAAACCGTCTTCCGACACAGCGAAATGCACCTGCTCGCCGTCAACCGTCAGCTTTTCACGAAAATGAACGCTCAAATAAGGCATATAAGGCTCCTTTATTTTACTATCCAATCTTCAAGAATTGCTTTTGAAGAAAGACCAACATTTTGATCAACTGCTTTGCCGCCCTTGAATTTTATGAGAGTGGGAATGGAAACAATTCCGTATGCCGCCGCAATAGCGGGTTCATCATCAACATTTACTTTACAGAATGTGATTTCAGGGTGCTCAACAGACAAGTCTTCAACAATGGGAGCAATCATTTTACAGGGACCGCACCACTCGGCCCAAAAATCAAGAATTACCGTGTTTTTATTTTCTGTAACAATTTCCTTGAAATTACTGTGATCTACTTTTATAACTGACATATACTCTTCTCCTTAATCCTTTGTTTTATAGTAAAGCATACAATGGCAATAGCCTTCAAATTCGGGATCTGCCATCTGTTCACGAAATTCCTTGCAGATACATTTATATTCCTCAATTTTCGGAAGCCTGCAGGGACAATATCCGTCTTTTAATTTCAGTCCCTCTTTTATACGGGCAACCACTTCTTTATCGGGGTTGAGTTTTACTGCCATAATATCACTCCTTTAATTTAATTTTACATTATATTTTAAGTTTATGTCAATATTTTATTCACCGAAAAAAAACAAGCGGCTGCAACGCAACCGCCTGATTTTTAATTATTTTACAGTAAACCGCCGAATATCTGAGTGATATTGGAGATAATTCTGTATATCCAGTTTATAAATTTCTGCCAGAAAGTAAGCACTTCTTCTTCAATGGGAGAATCTGTTGCACAGAGGGATTCGCAGTTATAGGGAGCATTGGGCTTTGTTGTTACCTTACAAACAATATACTTGCCAGTATCACCTGCTGTGAGCTGATATGATGTTGCATCAGCACCCTGTGCTACAAGATAACCGTTTCTGACATCATCATCAGGAGTATCCATTCTGTACCACTCATAGGTAAGATAGCTTGCTGCATCTGTGGGAATATTATTTACAACAACATAGAGTGATTTTCCGACCTGTGCCGTACCTGAGAAGCTGATAAACACATTAAGCTCGGAGGGAACGACTTTAAGAGTTATATATTCTGATATTGTTGCATAATTCTGACTGTCATAAGGAGTGAAAACAACCTTATAAACGTCGGAGAATGTACCTATCTGAGTGGGTGTTGAGGTGGGATTTTCCATTTCGAATTTACCGTATTCGGTACCGACGGGAGTTGTGATAAAGATTGTTGTTGAAAGTCTCTGTCCGTAGCCTACCTGTCCTTCTGTGGGAAGGATAACACCGGGAATTCTTGCTTTACGGATTTCCACCGTAACAGAAGTATTTATAAGTCTTAATTCATAGTTTGTTGCAACTTCACCGCCAACGAGAGTGGGCATTTCGGAAATTGTAACATTTTTAATACCTGCATTGGCATTATCAATAGTACCCAATACTGCATTGTTACCGCAAGAAAGCTTTACAGTGTTCACGTCAGCAGGAATAAGATTGGTGATTTCAGAGAATTTAACATCTACAGTGAGATTGTCCTTCTGATATTCTCTTGAAACGGGTTCAGCAACAACATAGGCAGCACGCTTATTGACTGTTACAGTGCCGTTCTTATAGATAAAGTCATAGTTATCACTTTCAAAAGCACCTGTAAGAACGATATCATACTTTCCTGCATTGCTTCCTGCTGTATAAGAACAGTTCATAAGAACATATCCGTCAACAGAATTTTTAATTGAGTCTGCACCTGTGAGGCCTGTTGTTGTGTAATAGTATGTAGGCTCAATGTCACCGTAAATTACAGAGAAGTTTGCGGCAGCTACGGTAACAACAGCTTTTTTAACCTTGACATCTACCTCATATTCTACAGTTGCATAGTTATCAGGATCGTCAGGAGTAAATATTGCAATATATTTATGAGTACCTGCTCCGGGAACCAGATTTGCTACATCTGAAGCCCACGCCCAACGCTTGTCACCGAGAGAAATTTCACTGAGGGGTTTTGCACTGTCATAAGTCAGCTCTGCCACCTGAGGAATGGGATAATACTGTGTTGTTGCTTTCTCAATTGTAACTGTAAGTCTTCCTGTTTTAAGGGACTCACCGTCTTTATTAACAAGAAGCAGCTCATAGTTATTTGCTTTTGAGCCTGTGAGAACAGCATCGGAAACTGTTACATTTTTATTCTGTCCTGCAAAGGGAGAATCAAGCTTACCTTTTACAAGCACTTCGTCAACATATACAAATCCGTCGTCACCGACAGCAAGTGTATCGGAATTGATTTCGAAGCTGAGAGCAACAAATTCATTGCCTTCTTCATATTCTCTTTCTATAGGTGTTACTTTAACTTCAAGAGTTGCCTTTTTGATGTCTGCCTTTGCGTCGTTGAGAATATCAACTATAAGATTATAGTTTTCTGAAGCTTTACCGCTGAGGTTTGCCTTATAATTTGTTACTTCAATGTCTTCACCGACTGTAGCCGATGCAAAACGGAATACAGCTGAATCAGTGTCAAAATAAACATCATCAGAACCGTATGCTCCTGTTTCTTTAACTACATCAATTTCATTTACAGCCACCGTACCGTCATATGTCTTATCGGGAACAAGAATCTGCACGGTATAATCAGCCTTTTCTATAACAAGAGTTCCGACTGCGAAGTTAGCAACGGGAGAATATACAATCGCTCCGTTTGCAGCATAAACGGTTTTGCCGTCTGCCGATGTGGTCAACTGCATATTTTCAATTCCGTCAGGAGTTGCAATATCAATAGTAACCGCATAAACACCTGCAGCCTTGGGAAGCTCTGCAGAACCGTTATACTTAACTGTTACACCGCCGAATATTGCAGAGCTTGCAGTTGCATCAACTCTGTTAAGCTCAACACTGTGCTGCTGTGCATTGTAGCCGACAGCTCCGAGACCTGAAACGTTGAAATATGCACCTAAATTATTATCAAGAACAGTCTTGACATCTGTAAGCTTGGGAGCAATAACAGTTGTTGTATAAACAATTTCACCTTCATATGGTGCATTTGCAACTGCCTTAACGGTAATTTTCTCAAGCTCGTGAGAATTTGTAAGTGTAAGCTTTGCACCTGTTTCAATCTCAGTTTCTCCGAGATACCAGGTAACGGTATAAACACCGACTTCTTTGGGATCAAGTCCGTTTGTGTCAACGGTAAGCTCATAGCCTACCATAGGAATACCTGTTACTGCAAGTTTACCTGTAACAGGTTTTCTGTTGACGGTAAGAGGAATATAGATACCTGTAACCGTATTATAGTTTTCACTGTCTGAAGGTATAAAGGTTGCTTCGTAAATTGTGTATTGCTCTGCACGGTATACGGGAGCTGCTGAAGGAGAATTATAAACATATGTGCCTTCAACACTGTTTTCAACAGTACCGCCGATAATCACAGCATCACCGAGAGTCTGTCCGTGTGTAATTGTTGCTGAGGGAACATTAATCACATTGGGAGTTGCCTTTATAACAGTGAGAGTTCCGTTCTGAAGTGTTACCTTGTAGTTATTAATTGTTGCATAGGCATCATCAACAGTTACAGTCAAACCGGATTTACCTGCCGCATCTCCGACAATATAGTTTGTGGAAACTCTGATTTCACCGTCTGAAAGGATATTATTGATTGTTTCGCCTCTCTTTGCACCGATAAGAGTAAATGCACTTGAAACATCGGGAACGGGACTGCCGTATTCGAGAGTTATATCATTTGCCTTGATTGTAAGCTCTGCTTTAGCAACTGTGAGAGTTGCATCAACTGTTGCAACCGTATAGTTGGGAGAAACTGCGAAAGCGGGGGTTGCCTTAATGTAGTATGTACCTACAGCATAATTATTACCATAATTGAAATCTGTTACAAATCTGAATGTGGGCTCGGAACCGTCTGCTGTTACTGTGTCAGAACCGACAAGAAGAGATTTATCGTATGTGACATTTACTGTAGATGCATCGGCAGCAAAGTTATCTCCGTATGTTGCAGTTACATTCTGAACAGTGAATGTAATAAGTCTGGGGGTAACATTAATCACACCGTTTGAGGTTGTGAATGAATAGTTGCCGTTTGTATCAACAAAATTGGGAGCAGAAATTTCAACGGGATAGCCGCCGTCAACAACAGGAGCACCCTTATAGTAGGTTGTTACGGGAGTGATGTTACCTGATGTCTTAACAGCATCTATGCTGAATGTGGGATCATTATCTGCTTTATAAGTGTAAGCAGTGATATTGGGGATATTGTCACCGTATGAAACTGTTCCCGTATAAGAAATTACAACAGGTGTTACCTTAACCTTAATTGCAATATCTGCGGTTTTTGTTTCATAGTTGACACTGTCGTCAGGCACAAACTGTGCTTTATATGTCGCAACATTTACAGTGGGATTAATTTTTTCATCCACCCACTGCCAGCTGCCTGCTACAGAAGATGTGTAACCTGTGAGATCAATATCACCGAGCTTTCTTGCATTCTGATAGAACATTTCGGAAACAACAGGAGTTGTAACTGTGGGGATTGCCTTTTTAATGATTACTTTAAGAACATCACCTGTGTTATAAACCAAAGCTTCTACGTTATAGTTACCGCTTGCAGAGCCCGTAACAAGATTTTCTGTAACAAGCTGCTTGTTGATACCTGTTACAATCTGTTCACCGGCAGTATTTTCACCGACTCTGAGATTACCTTTTGTGGGCAACACTGAAATATCTTCACCGTTACTGAACAAGCCTGAAATAATCCTGAAGCTGACATCAACAGTGAAATCGTCGGGTGAATAATATCTTTCAGCTGCAGCAGCTTCAACAGTAATATTTCTCTTTGTAACTGTAAGCTTGCCGTATTCTTCACCGTATACAATATCATATGTATAGTTATCGAGAACTGCGGGAACTGTAACGAAGGTTGCACGGATGACATATGAACCGACTGAAACCTCACCTGCAACATATGAAGAGAAGCTTTCTCCTCTGAGAATCATATAATTCATTGCATTTGCAATATCGGCTTTTACTGCATCTTTATTATCGTTTGCAACAAGACCGTTGACGGATACACTGTATGCGATATCAGAGTTACCGTAAATTACAGAAGCTGAATTGGGAATGATTGTAAGCTTTGCCGGTGTAACAGTGTAGGTTACATTAAATGTTGTTGTCTTATAGTTCCATGCCTGTTCTTCTGCACTGTTTGCAGGAGTCCAGACAATTGCAACTGTTCTGTTTTCAGCAACATCCTTATAAGAAGCAGCGTCGGAATTATTTGCAAATGTAAAGCTGCCGTTTACAAAATTATTGTTTACAAGCCCTTTTGCGTTATATGTATTCAACTCAAGAACCTGTTCAAGCTTTGTGCCGTATTCAAGACTGATGCTTTCGGGAAGAGTTCCTCTTAATGCGGTAGCCTGTTCTATCACAAGAGTGAACTTATATTCAATACCAACTCTGTTTTTGTTAGTGTCGGGATTCTTATCATATACAGTGCTGTCTGCAATGTGAAGAGTTACTTCATATGTACCTGCATTTACGGGCAATTCACCTGAAGCTCCTGTTTCAGTTTTTCCCGCCATATTTCTGCCTGTGTATGAAAAGCTTAAAGGAAGAAGCTTTGAATCAGTGAAATCAACATTATATTCATGTGTGATATCAGTCAGTTTTCCTGATTCGAGAATCTGCAAACCGATATCAGAAGCCTTAACGGGAACACCTGTGTATGTTGTGGTTGCATAATCGGAGGAGCCCACCTTTGCCCTTATGGACGTTGCTGCGGATTTTGCATAATCAACGAAAATATAGATAACACCCTGTGTTGCCGGAACTCTGTTATTAACCGGATTTGATGTGTTGAAATTTTTAAAATTCGTTCCTTTATTTAAGGTTGATGTAACATTAAAATCACAAAACAGTGCTGATGTTTCTTTATAGTTAAGACCTAAAAACTCCCAATGATAGGGGTTGCAGGGATCACCATCGTCAAGATAACCGATTGTGGAATCTACAGTTTTTGTAAATTGATTTTTGTCAGTAATACCGTCAAGTATAACACTTGAAGAAACAATATCCGTTCCGTCTGTTAAAGGCTTATATGAATAACCGACATTACCGTCATTGCCTACAACAGAGGTGTCAATCTGATTTCTGTTTTTATCTTTCCAATATCTGTAAACGATATGAACACGCTGCGTGCCTGCAAGTGCACCGCGTTCAATTGATGTGGGGTGACTACCGGCAGTGGTTGCCATAATAGTGCTATATGTATTGCCGGATTCATCATAGAAAGAGCCGGCTACCACTTCTTCAGAAGGCCAAGCCTGATAATTAGGATTAAAATTGATATTGTCACTTACAATCTCTGTCGCACTATCCGGAAGTGTCTTTGAGGAAACAACAGTACCCTCACAATATCTTACTGTTCCACTAACGTCACCGTCACCATACGTCAGGATTCCCTGATTTACTGTTATATTCACATCAGAAATAACCGGAGTGCTTCCTGTAAGTGTATATATACCGGCAGAATAGTGATTGACAGATGATGAGCTATCTGTAAATGCACGCTCGCCCCATATATGAGTTTTAGCGGTAATAGTTGCACCGTTCACCTCAACCTTGTCTTTAGAAACAATTCCGTAAGATAAGCCGGTAACCCTTGAACGACCATCATCGGCACCTGGGTAACTAACAAGATTCGATCCCACGCCAGTTTCACGTTGTGCTTCTGAACGAGCAGACGAATTGATTGTGGTTCCGCCTGAAACAGTTACATTACCGCCATAAATACCGTAAGAAGCAGCAGTATAATGTGTTGCTTCGTCCGCTTTGCCATCAACAGTCCTATACTTGCCATATACAGCCGTATCGACATTTATATTTGCTCCGTTTACATTACAAGATGCATTTTCCCCGTTGAAAATACCGGTTATAGCGGCTGCAACTTGTTCAAAATTTTCATACGATGATAGCTCCGCATAATTTATTAAAAGATTAATGTTAATTGCAACTTTATTATTTACAGACAATGTACCTTCGTTATGAATAGCTTCCAATGCAACATGAGTAGAAGATTTTTTTTCATTACATTTCATGTTATTTCGGGAGTTAACAATATTTATTACAGCAGTTTCGTTTGGTGAGGTTTCCGATGAACCACTGTAAATATTTAATGTACCCTTATTCAAAATTGCATAAAAATAGGGCAATCTGTAAGCACCGCTATCATCAGGACGATAAAACTCAATCTTATAACCGTTCATAAAAAGATTAACGGTTATACCTGCCGGAATTTCAATACCAACAAGTCCCGATGAATAAGTTTTTGTAGATGAATCTGTTAAGTTAATATTGTTATACAATTTCATATTAACAACAGAACCTTCGGCATAACTTTCAAGTTTTTCATTTATCTGTGCCACTGTTGCATTGGACGGCACGTCATATGTAACCGTATCAGCATTTGCTGAAGGCAATATATCTGCCGAAAACGCGGGGAGAACAGAAAGAGATAAAACCACGGCAAGAAGCATTATGAATACTTTAGCTGTGATTTTCACTAATCTGTTTTTTGATGAATTATTTTGCACAATAATTCCTCCTTATTTAATATAGTGCTGTAAAAAATGTCATACCGACAGGGCATAACAATATAATTATACAGATTGATTATAATATTTCAAAAGTAAACTGTCAATGATAAACACAAAAGTTTTTGTGGGCTAAAAATATTTTTATCAAAATGACAAATTTCCGCAATATGTTTTATTGACTTTCACAAAATAAAAATATTTCGGCACATAAATTTTACTTGAATGAATTATGAAAATATGCTAATATAATATTTTAGTAAATATATATTTATTTTGTGGTGATAAATTATGTTTTACTTCTCATCTGATGAAAGAAAAAGAAAAAGAGTTATCAGGAAATTCAAAAAATCAGGTGTCAAAATACCATGTTCTGACGGTGTGTTAATCAATGAAAAAACAATTGTCGGAGAAGGCACAATAATTTTAACGGGAACAGTAATAAAAGAAGGATGTAAAATCGGGGAAAATTGCATTATAGGTCCTAACACTGTTCTTTATAAAACAAAGGTGGGAAACGGTTGCACCGTCAACAGTGTTCAATCGGAAGAAGCGGTAATAAAGGACCGTGTAACGGCGGGGCCTTTTGTTCATTTACGACCGAATACTGTGCTTGAAAACGGTGTTCACTGCGGAAACTTCGTTGAAGTCAAAAATTCAACCGTCGGAGAAAAAACCCATATTTCCCATCTCACATATGTGGGAGATTCGGATGTGGGAGGCGGTGTAAATTTCGGCTGCGGAGTTGTCACTGTAAATTTTAACGGAAAAGAAAAAAACCGATGCAAAATCGGAGATAATGCATTTATCGGGTGCAACACAAATCTTATAGCCCCCGTAAATATAGGAGACCGAGCCTACACAGCTGCAGGCTCAACCATCACAGAGGATGTCCCTCCCGATGCCCTTGCAATTGCAAGAGAAAGACAAGTGACTAAAGAAAACTGGGTAAAGATAAAAAAGCCCTACAGAGAAAAAAAATAACGGAGAAATAAAATGGCATTTTTCAAAAAAAAGACAAACGAAGCTTCATCTTTTGCGGGCAAGCCTGAATTTATTATTGCAGGACTTGGAAATCCCGGCAAGGAATATGAATATTCGAGACATAATGCAGGCTTTTTATGTCTTGATATACTCTGTAACAGATATGGCTTCAAAACTGACAGAGTGAAATACAGAGCACTCACTGCAACCGTTATGCTTGAAGGACACCCCTGTCTTGTTATGAGACCGCAGACCTTTATGAACAGTTCAGGTGAAGCAATAAAGGCGGCGGCGGATTTTTATAAAATTCCGCCCGAAAGGGTTATTGTCATATATGATGATATCTCGCTTCCCACCGGAACACTTCGCATCAGAAAAAAAGGTTCTGCAGGCGGCCACAACGGAATTAAAAGCATCATATGGCAGTTAAATTCCGATGTTTTCCCCCGTCTGAAAATCGGCGTGGGAGACCGTCAGGACAAGGACGACGACCTTAAAGACTATGTTCTCGGAAGATTTTCAAAAGAGGATATGGAAATTCTCAAAAAAACAATGGAAAAAGCAGTGGATGCTCTTTCATACATACTTGACGGAGATACCGACGGTGCCATGAGCCGTTACAACGGGTGAAGAATATGTCTTGTTTTTCAGATTTTTTCAGCAAATCCGCTGAATTCTCAAACATCCGCTATAATCTGAATAAAGGTAATTTCCCCTTCGGTATATTAGGTCTTCCCCCCACGCCGAAGGCATTACTCATACATACACTGTGCGAAGAATATGAGCACGGTGCTGTTGTGCTTGTCCCCGATGATGCGACAGGAGAAAGACTCTGCACGGATCTTACGGCTCTCGGTTCAAGTGCCGTAACATATCCTGCAAGAGATTTCAATTTTTATTCTGTTGAAACAAGCTCAAAAGAATATGAACAGAAAAGGCTGGGAGCATTAACAAAAAAGCTTTCGGGTGAATGTAAAATTCTCCTTATCTCCGCAGAGGCGGCAATGCAGAAAATTTTATCCAAGCAAGAGCTTCTTGACAGAGTTTTTTCTCTTTGTGAATCACAGGAAATCACCACGGATGAAATAAGAAGAAGGCTCATAAAATGCGGTTATTCCGCTTGTGATACGGTGGAGGGGCACGGACAGTTTTCTCTTCGCGGCGGCATTCTCGATATATTCCCCGCAAATCTTATGAACCCCGTGAGGATTGAATTCTGGGGAGACGAAATAGACACAATTTCTTTTTTCGATATTTTATCTCAAAGAAGAACGGGAACGGTTCGTGAAATCCTTATTGCCCCCGCAACGGAAATAATTATTGACGACACCGAAAAAACCGCCGAAAGGCTGGAGCTTACGGCAAAATCCGTCAAAACAAAAAATGCCGCAAAGGTGAAAGAATTTCTCAATAAGGATGCCGAGCTTTTAAGAAACGGCATTATTCCGGGGTGCTGCGACAAATATCTTCCTCTCGCTTATTCTTCACTTCAATCACCCCTTGATTATTTCCCCGACAGTCTTCTTCTTGTGTGTGAAACCTCTTCCGTAAAAGAACATTTAATTTCACAGGAAAAAATGACTGTCTCTGAAATCAGGGAGCTTTTTCTTGACGGTGAGCTGTGCAAAGGACTTGACGATTACTATTTTTCCTCGTCTGAAATTTTTTCACACTATCAAAAAAATAAAACCGTTTACATTGATAACTTTGCAAGAGGAAGCTTTGACACCCCCGTCAAAGACCTTATAAATTATCACATCAATCAGCTGTCTCCCTGGGACGGCTCTTACGGCTTTCTCACAGAGGATATTGAAGTTCCCGTAAAAAACAAATACACGGTTGTTGTTTTCGCGGGCACAGAAAAATCTGCCGAAGCATTATATCAGGATTTGTCCGATGACGGTTATAATGCGGTGCTTTCAAAAAGCACGGAAAATGAGATTATAAAAGCTGCAATAAATGTTTTCCCCGGAGCACTCAACTCAGGTATTGAATATCCTACCGAGAAGCTTTTTATAACAAGCTACGGCAGACACGCGAAATCTTCTCGAAAATCCGTAAAAAAGCACTCAAAGGCATCAAATACATTCAATTCTCTTGAAGAGCTCCACACAGGTGACTATGTTGTGCATGAACAGCACGGCATCGGAATTTTCAAGGGAATTGAAAAAGTTAAAGTCAACGGCACAACACAGGACTATATAAGAATTAAATATTCGGGCGACGGTGAGCTATTCATCCCCGTCACAAAGCTTGATATGATTACTAAATATATCGGTCCTCACGAAGACAATTCACAGCACACGGTAAAGCTCAATAAATTAGGCGGTCACGAATGGGAAAGAACCAAAAACAAGGTAAGAAAGGCCGTTAAGGATATTGCGAATGAGCTTATAAAGCTTTATGCCGAAAGACAAAACAGTCCCGGATTTTCTTTTTCTCCCGACATTGATATGCAAGGTGACTTTGAACAACGCTTTGAATTTGATGAAACAGACGATCAGTTAAGATGTATATATGAAATAAAGAAGGATATGGAAAAGCCCTGTCCTATGGACAGGCTTCTCTGCGGTGACGTGGGCTTCGGAAAAACCGAGGTTGCACTCCGTGCTGCATTCAAGTGCATCTGTGACGGAAAGCAGGTGGCAATTCTCGTTCCCACCACAATTCTTGCACTGCAACACTACAGGACCATACTTCACCGCTTTGAAGGCTTCCCCGTTGAAGCGGATATGCTCTGCCGTTTCAGAAGCCCGAAGCAACAAAAGGAAATAATAAAAAGAATCAAAGACGGCAACGTTGATATTGTAAGCGGAACGCACCGCATAATTTCCAAAGATGTAGAATTCAAAGACCTCGGACTTCTTATAGTTGACGAGGAGCAGCGTTTCGGTGTTCTGCAGAAAGAAAAACTGAAAGAAAAATTCCCCAATGTTGATGTTCTCACCTTGTCGGCAACCCCCATTCCCCGAACACTTAATCTTGCACTTTCGGGTATAAGGGATCTTTCTGTTCTTGAAGAAGCACCAATGGACAGACATCCCGTGCAAACCTATATCATTGAACACGATATGGGAATAATTTCACAGGCAATTTCAAAGGAGCTGCGTCGGGGCGGACAGGTTTATTATCTTCACAATAACACCAATGATATTGATAAAACCGCCGCAAGGCTCAAGGAGTTTTTCCCCGATGCCGAGATTGATATAGCACACGGAAAAATGGATGAAAAAGAGCTTTCCGACGTATGGAAAAGGCTTACGGAAGGCGAAGTTGATATTCTTGTTTGTACAACTATCATTGAAACGGGTGTTGATATTCCCAATGCAAACACACTGATTATTGAAGATGCGGATAATATGGGACTTTCGCAGCTTCACCAGTTAAGAGGACGAGTGGGACGCTCAACAAGAAGAGCAAGTGCATACTGCACATTCCGTCCGAATAAGCAGATTTCAGAAATTGCAGACAGAAGACTTTCTGCAATAAGAGAATTCACACAGTTCGGTTCAGGCTTCAAAATAGCAATGCGTGACCTTGAAATAAGGGGTGCAGGAAACCTTTTGGGTGCCCAGCAGCACGGACACCTTGCTGATGTGGGCTATGATATGTATATGCATCTGCTCAGTGAAGCCGTGGAAATGCTCAAAAACTCCGAAACGGTTATCATTCCTGAAAAAAACTGTCAGATAGATATGCAGTTTGATGCTTTTATCCCTGAAGATTACATCTCAAGCTATCAGCAGCGAATAGCTGTTTATAAACGAATTGCCAATATAAAAAACGAAGAGGATTATTCCGATGTGCTTGATGAGCTCATTGACCGTTGGGGTGAACCACCCGAAAGCGTTATGGGACTTATGCGAGTTCCGCTTATGAGAATGACTGCAGTTAAAAACGGAATAAACAGAATTACGGAACAAAATAAATTTATTCACCTGTATACGGACAAGGTTGATGCCTCCGTAATAAAAAAGCTTTCCGCACTCAAAGGCAGAGTTATGTCAGAAAACGGTGGCAATCCCTGTTATCATGTTCGCATTTCAGGCTCATCCATAAAAACACTTGACGAAGTCATAAAAACACTTAACACCGAATAAGGACCTGCCGATATGACGGGAATTAAACGCTTTTTTCCAATTTGTGCCTTTACACTTCTTTTTTCCTATATAATTCTAATGGTATCGGATGAAAGAATAACGGATTTTGCCTTTATTTTATCTGTTATCCTCTGCATTGTTTTTACATTAAAAAGAAGCATATATGCTAAACATATACTGATAATTTCAGTTTTTATTGCCATTGCAATACTTTTATTTAACATCAATAAATATACGGTTGAATATGCCCTTCGTTTTTGCGGTGAAGATAAGATTATTTACGGTACCGTTTATGAGGCCTCGGAAAATCATATATTACTGAGAAATGCACTATGTGACAATCAAAGCATATTCGGAAAAATCAATGTATACACAGAAAATCCCGCAACACTTTCAGCGGGAGATGAAATAACAATCACGCTTAAAGAGGTTTTTTCCACTGCTTCAGACGGTTTGTACCGTTATCATTCATTATCCGAAAGAGATTATCTCACTGCATTTGCTGATGAAACAACAATTCTTGTTCATTCATCAAACAAGCCTTGGTACAGTTTATTTTTTGAAATTAAAGAAAAGCTGACAGAGAAATTTTTCAGCAATATTCCTCCTGAAAATGCGGGAGTTGTTACCGCTCTTATCACAGGGAACAAGGCTTCTTTTTCCCCACAGCTTAAAAATGCTCTGAAATATTCAGGTGCGGCACACATTTTTGCCGTTTCGGGAATGCATCTTTCAATGTGGACAAGCATTTTCTTTATATTTTTTAAAAGAAGAGCAAAATCAAAATTCATTCCCAATATAGCCGCAATACTTTTTGTTATTTTCTACTGTATTTTTACGGGCTTTTCTCCGTCCGTTTTAAGAGCGGGAATAATGCTTTTATCTGTATTTCTTGCAAAAATCATAAAGCGACAGGCGGATTCTCTGAATTCACTGGGACTTGCAGGAACAATTCTTCTTATCACAAATCCGTTTCTTGCCGGAAATGTCTCTTTTCTTTTATCCTTTATTGCAACATTTTCTCTGATTTTCTTTAATGATTACATAATTCCCGAAGAAGCTTATAAAAACAAATTACCCTCTTTTATCAGAAAGCGGGTAAACAGCGTAGCATCCACTTTAATTATATCTCTATCGGTTATCATATCGACAATTCCGATAACCGCTTTGTTTTTCGGTTACGTTTCACTGCTGTCTCCCCTTTCGTCTCTTATAATAACACCATTCGCACAGGCGGCTATGATTACGGGAGCATTTGCAGCAATTATTCCGGACATAAGCTTTATTTCTTCTGTTTTATGGAGGCTTACAAAGCTTTTTACAGAAGCAATACTTTATATATGCGACTGTTTTTGTGATACCGACATTGCAATTCAACCAACGCCCGCACAACTCATTCTTCCTTGGTTTCTTGTTTCATTTTTTATAACTGCTGCGGTATTTATGAAATATAAAGACCGAAAAAAGACCTTCTGCTGTGTTACGGCGTGTGTTCTCACCCTCACGGCAACAACGGCAGTTATCAATACAATAACCAAAGCAGCAACAACAATTTATATCCCCGAAAATGAAAACGCAACTATGATTTCGGTTATAAACCAATCGGCACACAAATCTGCTGTTTTCGGTTGCGGCGGCACATATTCCACCGCAGAAAAAACAATCCGACAGCTTAATTCCCGCGGTATTTTAAGAACAGATTGTCTTATTATTCCGAGAGAAAGAGAAACGGAAAGCTATAATTCAGAATATATTGAAAGCAGTCTTCTGCCGAGAAATACAATAAAGCTCTACAAAGACAGCTATGCTGCTGAAAGTCAGATTACATTATGGGACGGTGTAAGCTTGCATTCTGATATTTCTTCCCGCAATGCAGTGACACTGCTGGAAACTGACGGAATTAAAACCGTTATATGCACGCTTCCGACCTCAGACATATCCTTATGGGATGAAAAATATCTGTCCGGGGACATTTTTATAACAAGAAATGCAATTCCCGAAAATCTCAATCCGAATAATTTTTCAACTGTTATTATAATGACGAACCGCAAGAATATCCCCTTGCCCGACAACGCATATTCAACCGCAACAGGCGATATAACTATTACCGTGAAAGGAGATTCCTATGGCATTCACAGATGAAGATTCCTTCTCTAAAATACTGAAAAACGGTACAGATAAAAATGTTTTTCTGTTTATGGGAGATGACGACTATCTCAAGGAGTTTTACTGCAATTCCCTTGTAAATAAATCCGTTGACGAAGCCTGTAAATTCTTCAATTTTCATAAATATGAAGACGACGAAGCTGACCTTGAAGCCATATTTTCTGATGCTGATAATCTTCCCGTGATGAGCGATAAAACCTGTCTTCTCATAAGAAACTACCCCTTGGATAAGCTCTCGGCAAAGGAACAGACTGCATTGGAAGAAAATCTTAAAAATCTCCCCGAAACAACAGTTATGATTTTCTATTTCAGTGCATCGCTTCTTCCCTCAGGCAAAAACACGAAATGGGATGCAATTGCAAAAATTTTCGACAAATACGGCATAGTCGCAAAAATTGACCACAGAACTCAGGGGAAAACTGCAAAGCTTCTCGTTTCCCGTGCAAAGGAAAGAGGAACTTCAATAGATTATGACACGGCAATGTATCTTATTGACTGCGTCGGCGATGACCTGCAGGTAATTCTTAATGAGTTCAATAAAATATGTGCTTTTTCCTGCGGTGAGCCCGTAACTAAGGAAATGATAGACCTCACTGCGGCAAAAAGCGTTGAAGCCTCGGTTTTTGATATAAGCACAAGCATTTTTTCGGGTAATACGGATAATGCATTCAGAATTCTTAATGAGCTTTTGAGACAGAAGGTTTCTTCAAGTGCAATAATAGGTGCTCTTTCGACGGCTTATGTAAATGCCTACCGTCTTAAAGTAGCCTATAACAGCGATAAAGTGCCCGAAGACTTTTCCAAAGAATTTCAATATAAAGAAACAAAATACACCTTCGGCAAAATTTCACCGTTCGTAAAAAAAAGCAAAATTTCATCAATAAGAAAAGCACTTGATATATTATCGGATGCAGATGTCAGAAGTAAAAGCACAAGCACTCCCGATGATATTCTTCTGACTGAACTAATTACAAATCTTGCATCCGTAAGGGAGTGACATGATGCTTCACACTTCAAGAGCCGTTATTGTTGAGGGAAAATATGACAAAGCACGTCTTGCGGCGGTTATTGATGCACTTATCATAACAACAGACGGCTTCGGTATTTTCAACTCAAAGGAAAAGCAGATTTTTATAAAAAAAACAGCCGCCGAAAAAGGAATAATAATACTCACGGATTCGGATGCGGCAGGCTTTAAAATAAGAAATTTTCTTAAAAACATAGTCCCCGAAAACAAAATCGTCCATGCATATATCCCCGATATATTCGGCAAGGAAAAAAGAAAAGATGCCCCGTCTAAAGAGGGCAAGCTGGGTGTTGAGGGAATTGATAATTCTATACTTGAAAATGCATTATTAAACACGGGACTTTTTTCACACAGTCAAAAAGAAGAAGCTTCAAGAAAAATAACCGTTGCGGATTTATTTGAAGCAGGACTTACGGGAACTGATAACAGTGCCGAAAAAAGACGGATATTTCTTCAAAACGAGGGACTTCCGGCAAGACTTACGGGAAAAAATCTTCTGTCAGTTCTCAATTCATTTTATACATATGAAGATTTTCTCAAAAAAACAAGGGAAATATCTTCCGATTGACTTTATTCATATTATGGAATAAAATACTGTTGAAAGGAGTCAGCTTATGAACTTCAGAAAACATAAAATTCTTCTGACTGCAATTTCTGTAATTCTTCTTTTCGGAATTTGCATCAGTGCTGTGGCAGTTTCACAAAGCAAAAAGCCCGACGTCGTTTCGGGGAGCTTCAAAAATCTTATTGCAGACAGACTTGAAATAATCGCAGAAAATACTGATTTCACCATAAAAAAATCCTCTGCGGATATAGAAACCGTAACACTTACAATGCTTCTTTCGATAAAAAAAACACAGGCGGATTTTTACGGAATGCTGAACAGTCTTACATTTTCAGGTGTGGCTTATGACAATATAATTTTTACGGCAAAAAATTCCGTAACTGAAGGAAAAACACCGGAATCCCTTATTCTGACTGCAACCGAAAGCACACCCGATATATTCTGTTGGCAGCTTGATATTACATTGTCTGTAGCAGGAAAAGGTACTTATCCCGCAACTCTTACACTGGATTATACAACAGGACTGACACAAAAAGCCTCACAGAACAGATTTATTGAAATCCCCATAACAATCACAGTTGAATAAAAGTAAAGCGGCTTCCGGAAATCACCGGAAGTCGCTTTTTTTACCTAATTATTTATTTGCAGTTTTTTTGCCGTTCATAAAAATCTTACCAATAATCATAATCACTGCGAAAATGATAAGATAGAAGAGAACGGGACAGCTGAAATAGGGTTCTTCGGCAGATTTAGCGGCAAGATAGGGAGCAATGCCGTGTGCATAAATTGCCATACCTACCATAGTAGCAGAACCTATAAGAGCAAGTGAAGGAAGTAAAAATCTCTTTACGGGGCTTACATCCTTTGCTTTTATCATAAATGCTATAAAAATAGGGATATATAAGCCGTATGTTGTAACAATGGGAAGCTCGGAGGAATCGAAGCTGAACATACCGAACCAGGGCTTACTTGCGAAAAGGTTTGCACCGAAGAAATATACAAGCCAGAATGCAGTAAGTAAAGCCGCAACAACTGCGGAGTTTACGGGCATATTTGTTTCCTTGTCAACCTGTGAGAAAATCTTTGCCTTAGGACCGAAGCCTCTGACTGCAACGGAATAGAGACCTCTTGTGCAGCCGAGCATAAGACCGTTAAGGGTACCCATACAGGAAATTGCAACAAAGAGATTAAGAATGTTACCGAGTGTGGGGCCGAAGACATTGATGAATGCAACATTTGCACCTGTTTTAATAAGACTGTTTACATCTGCACCGCCTGCAACACCGATGAAATAGAAAATATATACAGCAATAATGATGATACCGCCCACAATAAGAGCAATGGGAAGATTCTTCTTTGAGTTTTTGAGCTCTGCATTGATTGAAGTTGCAATAATCCAGCCTTCATAGGCGAACGCGGTTGCAACAACTGCAGGGAAAAGAAGGCTCCAGGATTCAACAGGCTGAGCAAAATTGAACTGAAGAACTGTCTGTGTTGCTGTCTCTGTTACGGGATGTGTAAAGCCGTAAATTGTACCTACAACTGCCATAAGAAGAAGAGGAATAAGTTTAATTACGGTTGTGGAAACCTGAACCTTACCTGCAATTTTGGGAGAAAGAGCATTAATTGCAAAGCTGAGAACAAGGAAGAAGCAAGCAAGAACCATTGTTTCGGGACCGAAAACAGTACCGCCCTGGTCAGCACCTATATACATTCCGAAGTTGGGATTTGCCGTACAAATAAATGTAAGAAGATATCTTGCACTGAGCCATGCAAGAACGGAAGTCATTGTGGGATAGTATAAAACGGTCATAAACCAACCGATATAATATCCGTATTTGCTGCCGATTGTCATTTCAGCATAGTCAACAATACCGTTGACTTTTTCATATTTCTGTGCAAGAACGGAAAATGCGAGAATACAGAATATCATAATTATACCGCCGATAATCCATGCAAGTATTCCCTGAAGCATATTTCCGTTTGTTTTTTCAAGTATTGCCTGTGCCTTAAAAAATACACCTGAGCCGATAACGATACCGACTACCATACATATTGCAGTGAATAAACCGTAACGTTTTTTGAGTTCACCCATAAATAAACCAGCTTTCTTTTAATTTTATTCTTTTTTGAGAAGTTCCTTGATTTCAAGAAGAACGGAAAGCTCTGTAGCCTTTTCTTCTTCAACAGTCTCTTCAACAGCTTCTTCCTCTTTTTTTCTCATATCTTCAATTTTCTTATGAGCATTCATAGCAATTCTCATAACCATAAAAATTGAAAGAGCAATTATAAGAAAATCAATAACTGTCTGCAAAAATACACCGTATGTAAGAGCAAGCTCGGGAGTTAAAACTTCACCTGCCGCATCAAGAACTGCGGGAGCTAACACAATTTTGAGCTCAGCAAGAGAAATATTCCCCGTAAGCAAACCTATAAGAGGAGTGATGATATCGTTTACAAGCGATGTTACGATTTTGCCGAAAGCTCCGCCGATAACAACACCTATTGCCATATCAACAATATTGCCCTTGAGAGCAAATGCTTTGAAATCGTTTAAAAACTTTTTCATAAAATGTCTCCTTTTGTTATTATTTTGAAAAAAGTATATCACAAACATTTTATAAACACAACTGTTTTTTGATTATTCACTTGCGAACTTATTATAAAAATGGTAAAATATATATACTTTCATTATTAAGAAAGGTGTTGGCTATGAAAAAACTGATTTCTTTTTTGATTATAACGGTTTTTATCTTCACATTATCCTCCTGTAAAGAAAAGGAACCAAGCCACAAAACCGGATGGCAGAATCCCGAAGAGCCATCTTCAACGAATGAATTTTCCACAGAACAATCGGAAGCAACAACGGCTAAAACCGATATTCCCGTAAATTCAGATAAAACCGAGACCGTTGAATTTTCAGAAAAAAAAGCAATTGAAATAGGTTCTTTCAGCAATTCAATTTACGGCAAGCTCACTGTTTTCTTTCAGGACGGCTATTTTCTTCTTTTTGATGAATTCAAGGACAGAAAATTCACCGTTTTTGCCCAGAACTATTCCACGGAAAAAACAGGCGGCTCACCCGTTTCACTTTTCGAGGATATGAACTTTGACGGACATACGGATTTCGGTGTGTGTTATTATAAGGATGCTCTCAATTCATATTACTTCTGTTTCTTATGGGACAGCTCCGAAAGAACCTTCAATTATTACCTTCCCTTATCAAATCTCGCAAATCCCGAATTTATTCAAGAAAATAAAAGTATAATTGCCCACGAAAGGCTGACTGTAACAAGAACACTCAATAAAACTTTCGTATATTCAGGTGATACGCTTTCTCAGGTTTCACAAAAAGAAGTAACCGAAGAGCCGAGCAACACGGGAGCAGAAACAGTAAACGCTGATATAAAAGTTTCATACAGCGGAAAAAATGCCGTAATTGAATTAAATGCAAATAAAGATACTCACAGTGAATGGGAATGCTTTATTGAAAATGAAAGCGTTGTAATTCTCGGTTCAGAGTTTTTTGATGAAGAAGCATCAACCTATGAATTTATTCTTTCGGGAATAATGCCCGGAGCAACAACAGTAATTTTCAGATATGTTTCTGTCACCTCGGAAGAATATATTGAAGAGGTAATAATAAATGCAATAACAAAAGAAGATTTATCGGTAAATATCGTTGTTCCCGAATAAAAATCAGGTTCAGGAAATCACTCCTGAACCTTTTTTTTTGTAATTCCTTTCCGACGGACAATTCCGTTTCCGCTGAAGCTGCTCTTTTCTTTATTTTTTCAAAAAAAACAGACTTATCATCCGGCTATACCTTTTTCAATTTTCTGTATCTTACCGTAAAGGATACTGCAAGGGTGAAAAGAATAAGAGGAATAACGGTTTGTGCAAGACTGAAAAGCTGCACAGGCACGCCTAAAGCCTCCCCAGACTGTCCGGCAATAACAACAGAATCAACAAGGAACGGACCGACAGGTATTGTTATAAGATAAAATAACACCAGTGAACTCCACAGTGCAATTATGCCGATTTTGGCCCTACTTGGCTTTTTTACGGGTTTATCCTTTAGCCTTACAGATGTAAAAACAATCAAGAAAATATTTACTGCAAGAGCCAAAAGACCTATAATCAGATAACGAATATCATTAAGGCCCAACCGTATTGTATATACTGTAAAATTAAGACCTGACATAAGTGTAGAATAAACTTCAAACAATATATACAAAAACCAAAGACAGTTAAGCCCCGTGTAATTCTTACTGAACCGGCATATAAGCCCCAGTCCGAGAAAGGGAACACAGAAGGTTAATCCGTCTATCTCCCCGAAAAACAGAGAAAGCACTGCTATCAGCAGTGTAATGCCGAAAAACATCAGCCCTACAATTTTCCTTTCGGGAAACCCTCTGTTTTCCTTGATTTCGGGTGCAATATTTTCCGAAGATATATTTTCCAACGGAACACTTTCCTCAATAATTTCCGTATTTTCGTTTTCCTGTGTCTTACTCTGTACCGAACCCTTTACAAGCTCATCAATGCTGACACAAAACAATTCGCTCATTTTTAGAAGCTTATCAAGCTCCGGCACAGCACTGTTATTTTCCCATTTTGAAACAGCCTGTCTTGAAACCTGCAGACTATCTGCAAGGTCGCCCTGTGAAAGCCTTGCTTTACATCTCAATTCATATATTCTCTCTCCTAAGTTCATAAATCTTCCTCCGACAAAAAAAATCAGATGACAAAATCTATCTGCCATCTGAAATATATCATATCCTTTGCTTTTTGTCTATCAAGTTGACATTAAAATGTGTCAACCGACGGTTGCACATAACAAAAATGACTCATTCTGACAGCTCAAGCCATTCCATTTCCATTTCTTCAATGTCGGAATTCAGTTTTTCAAGCTTTTCTGTCAGCTCCATAACCTTTTCAAAATCAACCGCTACTTCGGGAGAAGAAAGAAGCTCATTCAGTTCATCTCTTTCAGCCTGTGCCTGTTCGAGTAATGCTTCAAGCTTATTAAGCCTTGTTTTTTTCTTTCTTTCGAGGCTCTCCTGCTCTTTTCTCAATTTATAATCATTTATTTTTTTAGGAGCGGCGGCAGTTTTTTCAACAATTTTCTGTGCCGTAAAATTCACATAGTCATCATAATTTCCGTCATACGAAAGAACGCTTACCCCGTCAAACCAAAGGATTTTTGATGCAATTCTGTTCACAAAATAACGGTCATGGGAAACCGAGAGTATTGTACCGTCATATTCGGAAAGTGCTTCTTCAAGAACCTCTCTGGACTGAAAATCAAGATGGTTTGTGGGTTCGTCAAGAATAAGAAAATTAGGCTTTTTAAGAATGAGAATAAGAAGTGCTATTCTTGCTCTTTCACCACCCGACAGATCACACATCAGCTTTTCGATATCATCATTTCTGAAATTGAAAGCACCGAGATATCCCCGAAGCTCAGGCACTGTCTTTGTGGGAAAACGGTCATAAAGCTCATTAAGAACAGTTTTTTGCGACATCAGAGTTTTCTGTGTCTGCTCAAAGTAACCGACAGTAACATTATGACCGAATCTTGAAAATCCGTCATCCTTGGGGATTTTATTCATGACAAGCCCTAAAAGAGTGGTTTTTCCGCATCCGTTGGGACCGAGAATAAACACCTTTTCACCTCGGAATATTTTCATTCCCACATTATTGAAAAGAGTTTTCCCGTCATAGGCTTTTGCAAGATTTTCGGCTACAAGAACCTCATCACCCGCTCTGACACATTCAGAAAAACGAAGCTTCACCGTTTTTTCTTTAGGCGGGATTTCGGGCATTTCAGCCCTTATTCTTTCAATCTGCTTTTCCTTACTTGCAATTGTTATATAATTTCTTTCCTGATTGAACTGCTTTTGCTGTTCAATCATTTTTTCTATTCGTTTTATCTCTATCTGTGCTTTTTCATATTCACGTCTTTCGGTTTCAAGACGGAGCTCCTTTGTTTTCATATATACGGAATATCCGCCCTTGCCCTGATAGAGCTTTTTTGCCGATATTTCGAGAGTTCTTGAAGTCGTTTTATCAAGGAAATATCGGTCGTGAGAGATAATTACAACCGTACCGTTGAATTTATTTATAAACTCTTCAAGCCATTCAACACTTTTTATATCAAGGTGATTTGTCGGTTCGTCAAGAAGCATCAAATCAGGTTCACTCAAAAGAAGCTTGCCGAGACTGAGCTTTGTTCTCTGTCCGCCGGAAAGTGCTGATACGGGAAGCTTTTCTTCCTCAAGTGAAAAACCCAGCCCCATAAGACAGGAATGAGCTCTGTTTTTATAAGTGAGACCGCCGCTATTCTGATATTCCTCAGTAAGTGTTGCCTGTTTTTCAATGTATTCAGAAACTTTTCCTTCAGTCAGTTCTATTTTTCTGTGCAGCTCTTCAAGCTCTTTTTCTATTTCAAAAAGCCTTGAAAAAACAGTCAGCAATTCATCATATACATTGAGTGTGCTTTCGGCACAGGCATGCTGTTCGACAAAGCCGATAACTGTTGAAGATGCTTTGATAACTTTCCCGTCTGTGGGTTCAAGCTCACCGCAAATAACCTTAAAAAGAGTGGTTTTTCCGCAACCGTTGGAGCCTATAAGACCAATTTTATCCCCTTTTGCAATATCAAAGGTGGCATTCAGCAATATATCTCTTTGTGCATATGAAAGATGTAAATTCTGGCAGCTGAGTAATGACATTTTATAATTCCTTAAGTCCTTGTTTCAAGAATTTCAAGTTTTCCGTTTATTGTATAATTTCCTTTTCCGGCGGGAATAAAAATACTCGAACCCTTTTTCAGTTCAATTTCCTGTGTGCCGCAGATAAGCTTTCCATAGCCGTCAAGAACGAGAAGTGACACAAATGTGGTTTCGTCACAATTATCTTCAAAAGTACCGTCAACTTTCACACAGGTCATTCTGAAATAATCACAGCCCGTAAGATATGTTTTTTCGCCACCGTTCAATTTGAGAGCTTCGCCCTGTGCCGAAAAATCGACATCCGTAACATTAAGGTCTACCACATCAACCGCTTTTTTTACGTGAAGCTCTCTGAGATTGCCGTTTTTATCTCTTCTGTTATAGTCAAATACACGGTAGGTGGAATTTGAGCTTTGCTGAACCTCTGCAAGAAGAATTCCCTCACCTATTGCGTGAAGCATTCCCGAAGGAATAAAAACAACATCACCTTTTTTAACTTTGACTATGTTGACATCATCAAGCAATGTTCCGTTTTCAATGGCTGCGGCAAACTCCTCTTTTGTCATATTATGGTTGACACCGTATATAAGCGATGCACCTTCATCACAGCTGAGCACATACCATGCTTCCGTCTTTCCGTTTTCATTTTCAAATTCTCTGGCATACTTGTCATCGGGATGTACCTGAACGGAAAGCTTGTCTCTTGCATCAATAATTTTTATAAGCACGGGAAAATCGTGAATATCCGCGTTATTTGTTCCGAGAACCTTCCTTCCCTCTGCTTCAATAACTTCAGCAAGTGTCTTTCCTTTATATTCTCCGTCAATTACATATGACGGTCCGTCCTTATGACAGGAAAGAAGCCATGCTTCTGCAGCATTATCCTTATCGGTTTCAAAGCCGTAATCATCAATAAGCATTCTGCCGCCCCAGATTGTTTCTTTAAGAGTGGGATAAAGTGATAAAATCTCCATAATATTAAATTAATTAACCTTTCAAAAAAATTACAGTCCGAAAAATCCGAACTGTAATAAATTATATCAAAATTTTTCAGTTTAGTCAATTGATAAAGACTTTCCCGTTTCTTCACCGTTAAAGCAATAACCGTCTTTTTTAATTTTACTCCATAATTTGCAAAGACTTTTATTCCTACAGCCGCCGCAGGAATTACACTCACTGAGATTTGTGCATACAACCTCTCTTTCACCGTTATGAAAAACCGTTTCCTCCATTACGATATTTCTCTGCTTAACCCAACAGAATTGCTCATATGTCTTGGAATGACTGTTCATATTAATCACCTCATAAATAGTATATCTTCAACTGACGAAAAAAATAAGGGAAACAAGTAGTTTTTTTCATATAATAAAATTTTTATACATATATTTAATCAGGTGAGACTATGACACTTTTATTTTCAGTTCTTATGATTTCAGGGATATTTATCGGTATATTCGCATTAAAAAAACTAAAAATCACACAAGCTTTACTTGTTATTGCATCAGGCCTTTCGGCTCTTTTCGCCTGTGATTTTCTCTTTTCATTATTCGGACAAAATATGCCAATTAATCCGTACACTCTTTCCATAAGTGCATTAGGCGGAATTCCGGGAGTAATTCTTCTCATAGTTTTAAGAACTCTTATTATATGACAGAAAAACGGCGTTGTGCTCAATTGAACACAACGCCGCAAAAATTACGTTTTATTTACTATCGATAATTATTCGTTGATAGCGATAACAACGCCTGAACCAACTGTACGGCCGCCTTCACGGATAGCGAAACGAAGACCTACTTCGATAGCGATGGGAGTGATGAGTTCAACGTCCATATCAACGTTGTCACCGGGCATACACATTTCTGTTCCTTCGGGAAGAGAGATAACGCCTGTAACGTCAGTTGTTCTGAAGTAGAACTGAGGACGATAGTTGTTGAAGAAGGGAGTATGTCTGCCGCCTTCATCCTTGTTAAGAACGTAAACCTGGCCCTTGAACTTTGTGTGGGGCTGGATTGAACCGGGCTTAGCAAGAACCTGACCTCTTTCGATTTCTGTTCTCTGAACACCACGAAGAAGACAACCGATGTTATCGCCAGCTTCTGCATAGTCAAGAATCTTTCTGAACATTTCAATACCTGTGCAAACAACTTTTCTCTTTTCGTCAGTAAGACCAACGATTTCAACTTCTGCACCTCTGTTGATCTGACCTCTTTCAACTCTACCTGTAGCAACAGTACCACGGCCTGTGATTGTGAAAACGTCTTCAACAGGCATAAGGAATGCAAGGTCTGCAGTTCTTTCGGGTGTGGGAATATATTCGTCTACAGCTGCCATAAGCTCGTTGATGCAAGCAACTTCGGGAGCAGACATATCTGTTCCTGCATATTCGAGAGCCTTGAGAGCTGAACCCTTGATGATGGGTGTGTCGTCGCCGGGGAATTCATACTCGGAAAGAGTTTCTCTGATTTCCATTTCAACGAGTTCAAGAAGTTCTTCGTCATCAACCTGATCGCACTTGTTCATGAAAACAACGATATAGGGAACGCCAACCTGACGAGCAAGAAGGAGATGTTCCTTTGTCTGAGCCATGGGGCCGTCTGTAGCAGCGATAACAAGGATAGCACCGTCCATCTGTGCAGCACCTGTGATCATGTTCTTGATATAGTCAGCGTGGCCGGGGCAGTCAACGTGAGCATAGTGACGTGTTTCTGTCTCGTATTCAACGTGAGCTGTGTTGATCGTGATACCACGAGCTCTTTCTTCGGGAGCCTTGTCGATGTTAGCGTAGTCCATAAATTCTGCGCCGCCCTTCATAGCGAGGGTCTTTGTGATAGCAGCTGTAAGAGTTGTCTTACCGTGGTCAACGTGACCGATAGTACCAATGTTTACATGGGGCTTGGTTCTTTCAAATTTTGCTTTTGCCATGAGAATTAACCTCCTGATATAATTTGATATAAATCAATGCTTTTGTATTGTACCAAACATCTTGCAAAAATGCAAGTGTTTAATGAGATTTATTAAAAAAACTCATTATTTTTTGCAGATTCCTTCTGCAATATTCTTGGGAACCTGTGCATAGTGGCTGGGTTCCATTACATACTGACCTCTGCCCTGTGTCTTGGAACGAAGGTCTGTAGCATAACCGAACATTGAGGAAAGGGGTACATCTGCATTAACCTGTGTTGCACCGTTACGAACCTCCTGATCACGGATCATACCGCGGCGGGAGTTGATGTCACCGATAACTGTTCCGAGATAATCATCGGGAACTGTTACGGCAATCTTCATAATGGGTTCCATAAGCACGGGAGCAGCCTTCTGCATAGCATCCTTGAAAGCCATTGAGCCTGCAAGCTTGAAAGCCATTTCAGAAGAGTCAACTTCGTGGTATCAACCGTCAAAAAGTGTAACCTTAACGTCAACTACAGCTTAGCCTGCAAGAACACCGTTTGAAAGTGCACCCTTGACACCTGCTTCGACTGCGGGGATGTATTCCTTGGGAACTGCACCGCCGACAACTTCGTTACAGAATTCAAAACCTTTTTCGGGGTTGGGTTCAATTCTGATCTTAACGTGACCGTACTGACCGTGACCGCCGGACTGACGAGCGAACTTTGTATCGGATTCTGCATTCTTTGTGATTGTTTCTCTGTAAGCAACCTGAGGTGCACCGACATTTGCTTCAACCTTGAATTCGCGGAGCATTCTGTCTACGATGATTTCAAGATGTAATTCACCCATACCTGCAATGATGGTCTGGCCTGTTTCTTCGTCGGTGTAGAACTTGAAGGTGGGATCTTCTTCAGCCAGCTTCATAAGAGCAATACCCATCTTTTCCTGACCTGCTTTGGTCTTGGGCTCAACTGCTACTCTGATAACGGGCTCGGGGAATTCCATCTGTTCAAGAATAATAGGATGCTTTTCGTCGCAAAGGGTGTCACCTGTTGTTGTATTCTTAACACCTACAACTGCACAGATATCACCGCAATAGCACTGTTCAAGGTCAGCTCTGTGGTTTGCGTGCATCTGAAGAATACGGCCGAGTCTTTCATTCTTACCCTTTGTTGAGTTATAAGCGGAGGTACCGGAAACTGCGATACCTGAATAAACTCTTGTGAAGCAAAGCTTACCTACGAAGGGGTCTGTTGCAATCTTGAAAGCAAGAGCAGCAAGAGGAGCATCGTCGGATACTTCGCGTTCGATTTCATCACCTGTATCGGGATCGATACCCTTTACGGAACCGACATCGAGGGGTGAAGGCATATAATCAACAACTGCGTCAAGAAGCTTCTGAACACCTCTGTTACGATATGATGTACCGCATACAACGGGAACCATTTCGTTAGCAAGTGTTGCTTTTCTGATGCAATCCTTGATTTCCTGAACATCGAGGTCACCTGTTTCGAAATACTTCTCCATAAGTGCTTCGTCCTGTTCAGCAACGTGTTCGAGGAGTTCCAAACGATACTGTTCGGCAAGCTCCATCATATCTTCGGGAATGTCAACAACTTCGGTCTTGAGACCTTCTTTGTCGTCATATATGGTTGCATTCATTTCTACGAGGTCAATGATGCCTTTGAAATCAGCCTCTGCACCGATAGGCAGCTGAATCGGAACAGCATTACATTTAAGTCTGTCCTTCATCATAGCCACAACATTGTAGAAATTTGCACCCATAATGTCCATCTTGTTGACATATACCATTCTGGGAACACGGTATTTATCAGCCTGACGCCAAACTGTTTCAGACTGAGGCTCAACACCGCCCTTAGCACAGAGAACCGTAACGGAACCGTCAAGAACTCTGAGAGAACGTTCAACTTCTACTGTGAAGTCAACGTGACCGGGAGTGTCAATGATATTAACGCGGTGACCTTTCCAGAAGCATGTTGTAGCAGCAGAAGTAATTGTGATACCTCTTTCCTGCTCCTGTGCCATCCAGTCCATTGTTGCTGCACCGTCATGTGTTTCACCAAGCTTATGGTTAATACCGGTGTAGAAAAGGATTCTTTCTGTGGTAGTGGTCTTACCGGCGTCAATGTGAGCCATAATACCGATATTTCTTGTTAATTCAAGTGATACCTGTCTAGGCATAATGTCCTCCATAAAAAATATACAAGATTAAGTGTAAAACTGGGTTGATTACCAACGGAAATGAGAGAAAGCCTTGTTGGCTTCTGCCATCTTGTGAGTGTCTTCACGCTTCTTGAATGCTGAACCTGTTTCGTTCACTGCATCCATGATTTCGTTGGCAAGTCTTTCTTTCATGGTTCTCTCTCCGCGGTTTCTTGCATAGAGAGTAATCCATCTGAGACCGAGAGTCTGTCTTCTCTCGGGACGAACCTCCATGGGTACCTGGTAGGTTGAACCACCTACACGGCGAGCCTTTACTTCGAGTAAGGGCATTACATTTTCCATAGCTGCCTCGAAAACCTCGAGGGGTTCTTTTCCTGTTTTTTCTCTGATGATGTCAAAAGCGTCGTAAACAATTTTCTGTGCAACACCTTTTTTACCATCATACATAACACTGTTGATAAGGCGTGTTACGAGTTTTGAGTTGTAAAGCGGATCGGGCAAAACATCACGTTTTGCTATATTGCCTCTTCTTGGCACTTCGCTTCCCTCCTTCATAATAATGATATCTTAGGTACTCGAGTGACAAATCCCGTTGCGCCAATGAAAGGTTTTACTCACAGCCTTACGCCATATATATAAAACTTACATTGGTGAATAAATCAACCTGCAAGAAGATTTTGTCCTGATAATTTTTTTGAAAGCGGCTTATTTCTTTGCCTTTGCTTTCTTTGTGCCGTACTTGGAACGGCTCTGCATTCTGCCGTTAACGCCCTGAGCATCAAGTGATCCGCGGATAATGTGGTAACGCACACCGGGAAGGTCTTTAACTCTTCCGCCTCTTATAAGAACAACTGAGTGTTCCTGAAGGTTGTGGCCGACACCGGGAATGTAAGCAGATACTTCAATACCGTTTGTAAGACGTACTCTGGCAAGCTTTCTGAGAGCTGAGTTAGGCTTCTTAGGTGTATCAGTTTTAACAACTGTACAAACACCACGCTTCTGGGGAGAGTTATGATCAGTCATAACATTCTTGTGGGAGTTAAGCCCTTTTCCGAGAGCGGGAGCCTTTGACTTCTTCTCAAGAGACTTTCTGCTGTTACGAACAAGCTGGTTAAAGGTTGGCAAGTCTTCTGCACCTCCTTATTGGAATTATATATCAAAAAGGGAAAAATCCTGCGATTTTTCCCTTTGTGATCAGAAATAATTTCGCACGCTTGCTAATTTTAGCATTAATAGTATATGTTTGTCAACACCTTTTACAAAGAAAATACTAAAATTTCGTTAAAACTAACAAATAATTTGCTTATTCTTCTGAATCTGTCTGATTTTTAGAAATATCAACTTCAGAATAACGCTTCATACCGGTTCCTGAAGGAAGAAGCTTACCGATAATAACGTTTTCTTTAAGACCGATAAGAGGATCGACCTTGCCCTTGATTGCTGCATCTGTGAGAACTCTTGTTGTTTCCTGGAAGGATGCTGCTGCAAGGAAGGATTCTGTTGCAAGAGAAGCCTTTGTGATACCGAGAAGAACGGGAGAGGAGGTTGCAGCTTCAAATACGGAGCCTTCTGCTTCTGCCTTTGCCTTCGCTACGGCATTTGCTCTCTTGAACTCTACCTTTTCCATTGTAACACCGGGAAGAAGACCTGTTGTTCCGGGGTTTTCAACCTTAACCTTACGCATCATCTGACGGACAATAACTTCAATGTGTTTATCGTTAAGATCAACACCCTGTCCGCGGTAGGGAGCCTGAACTTCACTTATAAGATAGTTGTAAAGTGCATTTTCACCGAGGATTTCAAGAACATCATGGGGATTTGCGGAGCCTTCGGTAAGAGGCTGTCCTTTTTCAACAAACTGACCTTCAACCACACATTTTCTGTAGCCGTAGGGAATGTTCTTTTCGATATATGTGTTACCGTCCTTATCTGTGATAACAATACTTTCTGTTGTCTTCTTGCTCTTGGAAACGGGCGTTGTAAAGCTGATTGTTCCGCTTTCTTTTGCAAGAATTGCAACTGTCTTGGGCTTTCTTGCTTCAAAGAGCTCTTCAACTCGGGGAAGACCTCGTGTGATGTCGGCTGTGGTAGCAACACCGCCGGTGTGGAAGGTTCTCATGGTAAGCTGTGTACCGGGTTCACCGATTGACTGGGCGGAAACAACACCTACAGCTTCACCGATTGAAACAGGACGGCCTGTTGCAAGGTTCTTACCGTAGCACTTTCTGCATACACCCTGCTCTGCTTCACAGGTGAGAAGTGAACGGATAACAACCTTTTTGATGCCTGCATTAACAATCTTCTCGGCATCGGCATCAGTAAGGATATGCTGATTGTCCATAAGAAGCTCGCCGTTTTCATCATAGAGATTATCAAGAAGATATCTGCCGCTGAGTCTTTCTGTGAGAGGCTCACGAAGATCTCCGTCTGCATAGATGTCACTTACTTCAAAACCGCTTATGCAGCCGCAGTCATCTTCAAGAATAATAACTTCCTGTGAAATATCAACAAGACGGCGGGTAAGGTAACCTGAGTCGGCTGTACGAAGAGCTGTATCGGCAAGACCTTTTCGTGCACCACGGGATGCGATGAAGTATTCAAGCACGTTAAGACCTTCACGGTAGTTAGCCTTGATGGGAATTTCGATTGTTTTACCTGCAGTGTTGGAGATAGGTCCACGCATACCTGCAAGCTGATTAAGCTGTGATTTACTGCCTCGGGCACCGGAGTCAATCATCATATGGATGGGATTGGTCTTTGTGTCAAGGTTTGCACCGATTTCTTCCGAAATCTTGTTTGTGCATGTAGACCAGATTTCAATGACCTTCTTATAACGCTCTTCTTCACTGACATAACGTCTGCGATAGAGGTCCATAATTCTGTCAACCTGTGCCTGTGCATCGTCAAGATAAGCCTGCTTCTTTTCGGGGATTGTTGCGTCGAAAACTGAAACGGTGATACCTGACTGAGTTGAATATTTATATCCCTGATTTTTGATTTTATCAAGAACATCGGCGGATACGTTTGTGCCGTGTGCTGCGATACATTTGTCGATAATTTTACCGAGCTGCTTCTTGTCAACAACACAGTCAACCTCCATAGCTACCATGCTGTCGGGATTCTGCGGATCCCTCTTTGCCATTCCGAGATCCTGAGGAACAGGTCTGTTGAAAATGACACGGCCGAGAGTTGTTGAACAGAAGCCTGTATATTCAACACCGTCCACAGTCTTTGTAAGACGGATTTTAATAGGAGCGTGAAGTCCGAGGAAGCCGGCTTCATAAGCCATAATAGCTTCATCCTCATCTCTGAATACCTTTCCTGCACCGGGTTCGTCATCTCTTACGAGAGTGAGATAGTATGAACCGAGCACCATATCCTGTGAGGGAACGGTTACGGGCTTACCGTCAGAGGGCTTGAGAAGATTGTTGGAAGCAAGCATAAGGAATCTTGCTTCTGCCTGTGCTTCAACCGAAAGAGGAACGTGAACAGCCATCTGGTCACCGTCGAAGTCAGCATTGAAAGCAGTACATACCAGAGGATGAAGCTTAATTGCTCTGCCTTCAACAAGAACGGGTTCAAATGCCTGAATACCGAGTCTGTGAAGAGTGGGAGCACGGTTAAGCATAACAGGATGATCCTTAATAACTGTTTCAAGAGCATCCCATACAACAGGCTGAACCTTTTCGATCATCTTCTTTGCAGCCTTGATATTCTTTGCTTCTCCGATATCGCAAAGACGCTTCATTACAAAGGGCTTGAAAAGCTCAAGAGCCATTTCCTTGGGAAGACCGCACTGATAAATCTTGAGTGTGGGACCAACAACAATAACGGAACGTCCGGAATAGTCAACACGCTTACCGAGAAGGTTCTGACGGAAACGTCCCTGCTTACCTTTAAGCATATCGGAAAGAGATTTGAAAGGTCTCTGATTGGGACCGACAACGGGACGTCCACGTCTGCCGTTATCTATAAGAGCATCAACTGCTTCCTGAAGCATTCTCTTTTCATTTCTGACAATAATTTCAGGAGCATTCTCTTCAATAAGCTTTTTAAGTCTTGAGTTTCTGTTAATAACCTTTCTGTAAAGGTCATTAAGGTCACTTGTTGCAAATCTGCCGCCGTCAAGCTGAACCATGGGACGAAGATCGGGGGGAATAACAGGGAGAACATCAAGAATCATCCATTCGGGGCGATTTCCTGACTGTCTGAAAGCTTCAACAACTTCAAGACGCTTGAGAATACGGACCTTCTGCTGACCTTCTGTTTTCTCAAGCTCTTCTCTGAGCTGATTTGCAAGCTCTTCTACATTGATTTCGGAAAGAAGCACTTTAATTGCTTCTGCACCCATTCTTGCATCAAAAGAGCCTTCGTCATATTTTTCTTCAATATCTCTGTACATATCTTCAGAGATAATCTGATATTTTTTAAGTGAAGTGATACCCGGATCAATAACGATATAGTTCATAAAATAAAGAACTTTTTCAAGATCTCTGGGACCGATACCGAGCATAAGACCGATTCTGGAGGGAATACCCTTGAAATACCAGATGTGAGAAACGGGACTTGCAAGCTCAATTCTGCCCATTCTTTCACGGCGGACTTTTGATTTTGTTACCTTAACTTCACACTTTTCACAGATAACACCTTTATAACGCTCTCTCTTATATCTTCCGCAATGGCATTCCCAGTCCTTAACAGGTCCGAAGATTTTTTCGCAGAAAAGACCGTCTTTTTCAGGTTTGAGTGTTCTGTAGTTTATGGTTTCGGGCTGTTTTACTTCACCGAATGACCATTCGCGGATTTTTTCGGGTGAAGCAAGGCCAATCTGAATTGATTCAAAATTCAGTTTATTGTAATTGTCTTCAGTATATTTCTTGACAGTTACTGCACCTTCGCTCATTAATCAGCAACTCCTTTTTATATTTATCTGAAATTTGTGCCGCACCGTAAACCGTGCATCCGCTATATATTTAAACATTATATATAGCAGTCTGCACAAACAGTGTTCAAGGCGGCAATTCTCTGAATAATTCTACTGCAGTTTCAGGAGAAAGATTATTCATCCTCACTTACAAAGCTCATACCGTATGTGTCATCTGCAAAATCATCAACAACTGCGGTAGATTCTTCATAAACTTCAGAGATATCTTCATCTGAATCAAAGCCTTCGTTTTCATCAAAAGCTTCATCATCTTCAATATCTTCATCACGAACGGGAGGAGGTGTTACGGGAACATCAGCATCGCCGTAATCCTGCTGGAGATCAATCTCTGCACCCTCTTCATCGTAAACAACAACATCAAGGGCAAGAGACTGTAATTCTCTGACAAGAACCTTGAAGCTTTCGGGGATACCGGGACGGGGAACGTCCTCACCCTTAACGATTGCTTCAAATGCCTTGGCTCTTCCGACAATATCGTCAGACTTGATTGTGAGAATTTCCTGAAGAGTATAAGCAGCACCGTAAGCCTCAAGTGCCCAAACCTCCATTTCACCGAAACGCTGACCGCCGAACTGTGCTTTACCGCCCAGAGGCTGCTGGGTAACAAGTGAGTAGGGACCTGTTGAACGTGCATGAATCTTATCGTCAACGAGATGATGCAGCTTCAAATAGTACATAACACCGACTGTTACGGGGTTATCAAACTGCTGACCTGTTCTTCCGTCATAGAGAATGGATTTTCCGTCTTCGCGAAGCCCTGCTTCCTTCAGGCATTCCTGAATATCACTTTCGTGAGCACCGTCAAATACAGGAGTCATAATCTTCCAGCCCAGTTCTCTGCAGGCTCTTCCGAGATGCATTTCAAGAACCTGTCCGATGTTCATTCGGGAAGGAACACCGAGAGGGTTAAGAACAATATCAAGAGGAGTACCGTCTGCAAGGAAGGGCATATCCTCCTGAGGAAGAATTCTTGAAACAACACCCTTATTACCGTGACGGCCTGCCATCTTATCGCCGACAGAAAGCTTTCTCTTCTGGGCAACATAGCAGCGAACAATTTTATTTACTCCGGGGCTGAGGTCATCACAGTTATCCTTTGTATAAACCTCGACATTAACAACGATACCGTATGCACCGTGAGGAAGCTTAAGGGAGGTTTCTCTGCTTTCACCGGATTTTTCACCGAAAATAGCACGGAGAAGTCTTTCTTCTGCTGTGAGCTCTGTTTCACCCTTGGGTGTGATTTTACCTACAAGGATATCACCGGCACGAACTTCTGCACCAATACGGATAATACCCTGTTCGTCAAGATTTTTGAGAGCTTCTTCCGAAACATTGGGAATGTCTCTTGTAATCTGTTCTTCGCCGAGCTTTGTTTCTCTTGCTTCAATTTCGTATTTTTCAATATGAATTGAAGTGTAAACATCGTCACGGACAATTTTTTCGTTGATAAGAACGGCGTCTTCGTAGTTATAGCCTTCCCATGTCATAAATCCGACAAGGGCATTCTTACCGAGAGAAATTTCACCGTTTGCCGTTGCGGGACCGTCAGCAATAACATCGCCCTTCTTGACGGTATCACCTACATCAACAATAGGTCTCTGATTTATACAGGTTCCCTGATTGGAACGCATAAACTTAATAAGGGGATAGGAATCTGTTGTGCCGTCTTCAGTCGTAATTTCAACAAGGTCTGCACTTGCTTTTGTAACAGTACCGGCACGCTCACAAAGCACACAAACACCTGAATCGCAGGCGGACTTATATTCCATACCCGTACCGATTATGGGAGATTCTGTTTTGAGAAGCGGAACAGCCTGACGCTGCATGTTTGCACCCATAAGTGCTCGGTTTGCGTCGTCGTTCTCAAGGAAGGGAATCATAGCAGTAGCAACCGAAACAACCATCTTGGGAGAGATGTCCATAAAGTCAACTTCATTTGCGTTGATTTCACGGTACTGGTCTCTGTAACGGACGATAACTTTTTTATTTACGAAGTAACCGTCTTCCGTAAGAGGCTCGTTTGCCTGTGCAACGTTGAAGTCATCTTCCTTATCGGCAGTCATATAAACAACATCATCAAGAACCTTACCTGTTGCTTTATCAATTCTGCGGAAGGGAGCTTCAATGAAGCCGTATTTATTTATCTTTGCAAAGGTTGCAAGAGATGAGATAAGACCGATATTGGGACCTTCGGGAGATTCAATAGGACACATACGGCCATAGTGGCTGTAATGAACATCTCGAACCTCAAAGCCTGCACGGTCTCTTGAAAGACCGCCGGGACCGAGAGCTGAAAGACGGCGTTTATGAGTAAGCTCTGCAAGGGGATTTACCTGATCCATAAACTGTGAAAGAGGAGATGAACCGAAAAATTCTTTTATAACAGCAGTTACGGATTTGATATTTATAAGTGAAGCGGCAGTAACTGTTTCTTTTCCGCCTGCACGTGTTGCCATTCTTTCACGGATGCTTCTTTCAAGTCTTGTGAAACCAATTCTGAACTGATTCTGAAGAAGCTCACCAACTGAACGGATACGGCGGTTTCCGAGATGGTCAATATCATCAACAACACCGACATCGCTTGCAAGACAGTTGAGATAGTTGATTGAAGCGAAAATATCATCAAGAGTGATATGTTTGGGAATAAGGTCATCGCATCTGTCAGCAAGAATTTCTGCAAGCTCCTCTTTGCTGTCGGGAGCATTTTCAAGAATTTCATTAAGAACACTGTAAACAACCTTTTCGTTTATGCCGAGCTCATCAAGCTCTTGGACGGTGAACTGAGGAAGAAATTCATAGGGTTCAACCATTCCGTTTGAAATAACCTTGACTTCTTCACCGTTTGCGTATACATAAACGATGCTGACACCTGACTGCTCAATACTGTATGCAAGCTCCTTTGTTACAAAGGTTTCTGCTGCAGCAATAACTTCACCGTATTCACTGATTACATCCCTGGCAAGAACCTTTTCGGCAATTCTGTCAGACAAAGCAAGCTTCTTGTTGTATTTATAACGACCGACTCTTGAAAGGTCATAACGCTGATCAAAGAAAAGAGAAGTAAGATGGCTCTTTGCGGTGTCAATGTTTGCAGGCTCACCGGGACGAAGCTTTTTGTATACTTCAAGAAGAGCATCAGCGGAATTCTTTGTGATATCCTTATCGAGTGTTGCAAGAATTCTTTCGTCGGGACCGAAGAAGTCCGTGATTTCGGAATTTGAACCGAACTTGAGAGCTCTTATGAATGTTGTTATGGGAAGCTTTCTGTTTTTATCTATTCTTACACTGAAAACATTGTTGGGATCAGTTTCATATTCAAGCCAGGCACCGCGGTTAGGAATAACAGTTGCGGTATAAAGGTCGCAGCCTGTCTTATCCTTTGTCTTATCGAAATATATACCGGGAGAACGCACCAACTGAGAGATAATTACTCTTTCGGCTCCGTTGATAACAAAGGTACCGCTTTCTGTCATTTTCGGAAGGTCACCCATATAGATTACATCGTCCGTAAATGTTCCCGTTTCTTTATCAAAAAGTCTTACCGTAACATAAAGGCTTTCTGCATATGTGGCATCACGCTCTTTGCATTCTTTTACCGTGTAGTTACGTCCGTGTCTTCCGGGATCATTATCAAGGTGTGCATCAATAAATTCAACCACCAGATTACCGTTATTTGCATTATCGGCAATGGGGCCTATGTCCTTGAACACCTCTTTGAGACCAACATCAAGAAACCATTGATATGAGTTTTTCTGCACTTCGATTAAGTTGGGCATCTCCATAACCTCATTAATCTTCGCGAAGCTCATTCTTGTGTTTTTTCCGAGTTTGACAGGTTTCACATTTGCCATTCGCTCTTCACTCCGTTCTTTTTACTAAAGATTATCAAAAAAACAACAAAATGCAGAATACACAAAACAAAACTGCAACCAGCATAAAATTATATATATATTTATATATAAAGCGGTTAAATTAAGATATGTGTATCCATATTTATGCATTTTAGTATATTACTACAACTAAAACGTATTGTCAATAGTTATTTTAAAATTTTTTATTATTTTATATATTTTTTATAAAAGAATAAATTCTCGAATTTTCGCAGTGCGTCAGACATATAACTTAATAGAAATCTCTATGAAAGGGGTATTGCCGTCTGAACACATTTTCCGACCAGAGAGCCGTAAAGCTCGGTGAATATATCGTCAAAAACAAAACAACCGTCCGTGCAGCCGCACAGGTTTTCGGAATTTCAAAGTCTACGGTTCATACAGATGTAACAGGCAAGCTGAAAACAATAAAACCGACTCTTTATGTTCAGGTAAGAGAAGTGCTTGATACAAATAAAGCACAAAGACACATAAGAGGAGGTCAGGCAACAAAAGAGAAATATATGCGGGAAGCATCCAATATGAGCAATTGACAGAACTGAAAAACCGTTGTATAATAAAAATAATTCATAAAACGGAGTTTCACATATGTTTAAGTTCAAAAAGAAAGAAAAAAAGAAAAAACTGCCCCCGGAACGCTTTTTGTCACTGAAAGCGAATGATGTTCCTGTGGAGGCTATAAATTTTTCGTTGACAAAAAATGAAGATGGCTCTCCCCGCCTTGAAATACGCACCAAAGATGTTTGTGAAGCACTTCATTATGAGCATATTGATTTTGAGCTTAAAACCTCGGTAAAGCTGTTGAAGGTCGGTGCTGCTTTCAAAGAAGCACAGAATGAAAAACACTTCAAGCTCTATGTCTTTGATGTTGACGATTACAGTCAGTTTTACATATAAAGAATTCAGCTTTACAGGCACACGGAAAAAATTTCCGTGTGCCTGTTTTTTCGCATTATAAGCATTTATTCAAGTTCAAATGCACCTGTATAAAGCTTATAGTATGTTCCCTTTTGAGCAATAAGCTCGTCGTGATTTCCTCTCTCAATTATTCTGCCGTGGTCAAGCACCATAATGGCATCGGAATTTCGGACAGTGGAAAGTCTGTGGGCAATTACGAAGACTGTTCTGTCCTTCATAAGAGCATCCATACCTCTCTGAACAAGAAGCTCTGTTCTTGTATCTATTGAAGAGGTTGCCTCGTCAAGAATCATAACCGGCGGATCGGCAACGGCAGCACGGGCAATTGACAGAAGCTGACGCTGCCCCTGTGAAAGATTGGCACCGTTTGATGTGAGCTTTGTATTATATCCGTCGGGAAGACGCATAATAAAGTCATGTGCATTTGCAAGCTTTGCGGCATTGATACATTCTTCATCCGTTGCATCAAGCTTTCCGTATCGGATATTATCCATAACAGTACCCGTAAACAGATTTGTATCCTGCAAAACAATGCCGAGGCTTCGTCTGAGGTCGGCTTTTTTTATCTTGTTTATATTTATTCCGTCATATCTTATCTTACCGTCTGCTATATCATAAAAACGGTTGATAAGATTTGTAATTGTGGTTTTTCCTGCACCCGTTGCACCTACAAAAGCAACCTTCTGTCCCGGTTTTGCATAAAGTGAAACATCAAAAAGAACGGGCTTTCCTTCTTCATACTGAAAATCAACACCGTCAAGAACAACATCGCCTTTAAGCTCAGTGTATGTAACACTGCCGTCTGCGGTATGAGGATGCTTCCACGCCCAGTGTCCCGTGTGTTCCTCGCAGGGTATAATTTCACCGTTTTCAATTTTTGCATTCACAAGAGTAACATATCCGTCATCTGTTTCTTTTTCTTCATCAATAACAGAAAAAATTCTTCCTGCACCTGCCATAGCCATAGTAATTGAATTTATCTGCTGGGAAGCCTGGTTGACCATACCCGTAAACTGTTTTGTCATACCGAGATATGAAGCCACAACGGAAATGGCAAGAGGGGCAGCAATGCTGCCGTATGTTACAATATTCTGCACGGAAACATTGAGAAGCTTTCCGTCTGAAACAATAAGCACACCGCCGACAAAGGCAGTTACAACATAGAGTATATTGCCGATGTTGTTCATTATAGGGCCGAACACATTTGCAAAAATATGTGCCTTTTCAACATTTTTGAAGAGCTCATCATTTACCTTATCAAAATCTTCTTTTGCGGCATTTTCGTGACAGAAAACCTTTACAACCTTCTGTCCGTTCATCATCTCTTCAACAAAGCCTTCCATCTTGCCTACTGCCTTCTGCTGCTGCATAAAAAACTTCGCAGAATTTCCGCCGACAAACTTCGTAACCCTGAACATTGCAATAACGCCTACAATAACCACTACCATAAGAGAAATACTGAAATAAGTCATAACACAGACAAGGAAAACAAGTGTTACAACTGCGGAAATGATACTGGGAATACCCTGTGAGATAAGCTGACGGAGCGTATCAATATCGTTGGTATAATAGCTCATTATATCTCCGTGATTGTTGGCATCAAAGAACTTTACGGGAAGATTCTGCATTTTCTCAAACATTCTTTTTCTCATCTTATCAAGAAATCCCTGTGTCACAATTGCAACCAGCTGTGCCTGAAGAGTGGATGAAATGAGACCGACAGCATAAATAACAAGCATTGTAAAAAGTGCCGACATAACATCGGGAAGAACGGTATTCCACGCATTTTCAAAAGTTGTGGTGTGTGCAATATTCAATCCTTCAACAATAATTGAAGTTATGTTTTCAATATAAATCGCAGGCATAACACCGACTATGGCAGAGGTTATGATACAAATGACAATTATAACAATCTGCACGGGATAATCATGAAGAAGAAGCTTAATAAGTCTTATGAGGAGCTTAGGATTAACGGGAGGCATTCCGCCTTTTTTTAATCCCTCGGGATGAGGTCCTCCCGCTTTCATTTTTTTCATTTCCTTTTTCTTACTCATCTTCCTCACCGCCTTTGCTCTGAATTGAATAAGCCTCTTTGTATATATCGTTACTCTTGAGAAGCTCTTCGTGAGTACCCATTCCGTCAATTCTGCCGTTATCCATAACGATTATCTTATCGGCATCCTGAACAGAGGATATTCTCTGAGCTATGATTATTTTTGTTGTTCCGGGTATTTCTTCTCTGAATGCTTTTCTTATAAGGGCATCTGTCTTTGTATCAACTGCGGAGGTTGAGTCGTCAAGAATAAGAATTTTCGGTTTTTTGAGAAGTGCTCTCGCTATGCACAGTCTTTGCTTTTGTCCGCCGGAAACATTGGCACCGCCCTGTTCAATAAAGGTATCGTATTTATCCGGGAAATTTTCAATAAATTCACTTGCCTGCGAAAGTCTGCAAATTCTTTCTATTTCTTCATCCGTGGCATCGGGATCACCCCAACGCAGATTTTCTTTTATGGTGCCGGAAAAAAGAACATTCTTCTGAAGAACAACAGAAACCGCATCACGCAGCTCTTTTACGGAATAATCCCTTACATCAATTCCGCCGACTTTAACAGAACCTTCGGTTACATCGTAAAGCCGGGAAATAAGCTGAATAAGACTTGTTTTACTTGAACCAGTACCACCGATAATTCCGACTGTTTCGCCTGAAGAAATATGTATGTTTATGTCCGAAAGTGCATTATTTTCGGCGTTTTTTGAATATTTGAAGCATACATCCTCAAAGTCTATGCTTCCGTCTGCTACTTCATAAACGGGGTTTTCGGGCTGCCTTATATCGGGAACTTCATTAATAACCTCGGTAATTCTCTTTGTTGATGCTATTGCCATGGTTATCATAACAAAAATCATTGAAAGCATCATAAGAGACATCAGAACCTGCATTGAATAGGTGAGCATACTTGAAAGAGTTCCCACATCAAGATATGTTCCGCCTGTTGAAACAACAAGCTTTGCCGTAAAGAAAGAGATAAGAAGCATTGAGGTGTACATTGCGAGCTGCATAAAGGGACCGTTGAGAACAACAATTCTTTCAACTCTTGTGAAATCGTTTCTTATATCCTCGGAGGCAACGGCAAATTTTTTCTTTTCATATTCTTCTCTTACAAAGCTTTTGACAACTCTCATTCCTTTTATGTTTTCCTGTACGGAATTATTGAGCTTATCATATTTCTTAAAAACTGCCCTGAACATAGGAAGTGCTTTGAGACCTATGCACAGAAGTCCTATTGCAAGAGCAGGAGCAATAAAGACAAATATAAGATTAAGCTTTTTACCTACAACGCCTGCCATAACGGTTGCAAAAATCAGCATGAGCGGTGCTCTGACGGCAGTTCTGATAATCATCATAAACGCCATCTGAACATTGGTTATATCCGTTGTGAGTCTTGTGACGAGAGAAGATGTGCTGAAACGGTCGATATTCGAGAACGAAAAATCCTGTATCTTGTAAAAAATATCGTGACGAAGATTTTTTGCAAATCCCGCAGAGGCGGTAGCCGCAGTTTTTCCTGCAAGAACACCGAAAGCAAGTGAAGTGAACGCCATAAGTATAAGGAGCATCCCGTCCTTCAATATTTCATTCATTTCACAGCCTGCATTGATGGAATTTATAAGATTGGCGGTAATTACGGGGATTATACATTCACAAACAACCTCACCTATCATAAAAACAGGTGTGAGAATGGTTTGTGCCTTATAGCCCCTTATACAACTTAAAAGCTGTCTGAACATTTTCATTCCTCCCCGAAAAAATTAATATCGGCATCAACATTATGAAGCAGTCTTATAATATAGCCTATGAGCTGCAATTTTTCCTCTTCGGAAAAGCCCTTTACTAACTGTGCTTCGTAATGCTCAATGCTTTTTTTCATTTCATTTTCGCAACATTTTGCTTTTTCTGTTACGCTTATATTTTTGAACCGTTTGTCTTCTGCGGAAGAGCTGCAGACAATAAAACCTTTGGATTCAAGGCGTGAAATAATACCCGATACGGTAGCATGGGAAAGCTCAAACTGTTTTTCAATATCTCGCTGACAAATATTTTCACCCTGCTTTACCGACAGATAATGCAACACAAAAAGCTGTGCTGTTGTAAGCCCCATAGAATGTGCCTTTTCACTGTGTAACTGTTCAAATTCTTTATTTAGAAGCTTTATAAGCGGACCAATATGATTTTTAGGCTCCATGGTATTCTCCTTTCTGGTATTCTCCTTTCCCATATTATGTCGCATGCTACATAATAGCATAAAAAAACAATCTGCACAATACCTGAAATTAAAAAATATTATGCAGATTAGCCTTTTTATTAATAATTTACATCGGGATAACTGTTTTTGTATTCAATAAACACCCACACATTAAATTTCTGTGAGCATTTCGGACATTTTGTTATATGCTTGCCTTTAATCCTTTTCAGGCGGAGCTTTGCAGAGCATTTCGGGCATTTTTTGTAAATGTAATTTTTATCTCTGATGCTTTTTGTTTTTTCATCCAAAAAAGGCATAACCCTGCTTCTTATTCTGAGATACCCTTCATTTTCCAGAGTTCTTCTCCCTATATTCCTCGAAAGAATTCTGAAAAATGCAACAATATAGAAAACGGAATTAAGCGACGAGCAAATAACATACGGGATATGAGTTGGCAAAAATCTCAAAGGCATCGAGAGAATAGCCATAACAAAACCGGCTCCCAACAGAAATTTTCCCAGTTGATCAAAACCGTATCTGCCATACATAAAACGAATTAATTTTTCTCTGAAACCGTTCATAAATTTTCCTTTCCGTCAGCAACAAAATATAAAGGGGACATTTCCGCCGCAGATTGAACAAACAATATTGGCAAGACAGCACCACATACAGGTCCACGGGAACCGTCTCACGGGCCTGCCGTATTCCTCACTTGCCCGATAATATGAATTGCCGGCACCCGAAAGCCTTTCATAAAGCATTCTGTAATCGTCGTTAAAGGGCTCTTCCTCATAGGCAATTTTTGAATGATTAAGTGCGGTGGCACGGTTACCCGTTCCGTAATTTGCAATTGCACTGAAATAATGCCAGCGTGCATCTCTTTTGCTTACAAATGACAGCATTGACAAAGCCTGCTGATATCTTCCGTTATTGAGAAGCACTCTCACAGAATCCATTTTTGACGCATCGTCACTGCCGTATTCACCGCCGCCGGAATAAGCTCTCTGTCCGTTTGTGTAGGTATACCACGTAAATCCGCCGAAAGGACTTCCCTGTCCGAAGGGATTACCGCCGAAGGGATTTCCCGAAGTGCCCGACTGACCGTATGAGCCTGATGAGGTTTCCGGTTTATAGCCGTTTTTTATCTGATCGTATGCCGCATTTATTTCGCTCATTTTCTCGGCGGCAGTGCTGTCACCGGGATTTAGATCGGGATGATATTTTTTAGCAAGCTTTCTGTAAGCTTTGGTAATTTCTTCCTCTGTGACAGAGGGTGAAACACCTAATACATCATATGGATTTCTGTTCACTTTTATTTCCTTTCTTTCGTACATCATACTGTGTCCAGATGCCAGAAAAAAGAATATTCTCAATTATTTCCTTGTCCTGTTTTACGGGAAGTTCATTATATTTTTCAATACATTCAGCCATAAGCATACGAAGAATCGGCTCCTCACTGTCAGAAGACATCTGAAAAAACGGATTATAGCTTTGTTTTTTTATATCGTGTTTAAGGTCAACCGCCGCATCAAGTAAATATATAAATTTCCCCAAAGCCACTCCGAACTCATAAAGCTTTTCTTTTTCAGGCAAAAAGTCAACTGCAAAAATACTTCCTAATAGCTTCCCGAATGAAAGAGCGGGAATATCGGGAATGAGCACGTCGTTTTTTTCTATAAGAGAAAGCTCTTTAAGCTGTGCTTTTATCACTTCGCACTGAACAGGGTATTTTCTCTCAATTTTTTCATTTTCTTTTTCAAAAAGCCTTGAGAGAAGTAATGCTTTTTTGGAATCATCATCCCGTAAATCATCAAGATATTTATAATATGCCAATGCGATATTCATATCAGCGGCATAGGAGGTATACTTATTTCTTAAAAAATACCTCTTTTTCATCGGATGAACAGCACATCTGCCTTCGCTTTTCACATATTCTTCACCGCATACCGAAGACAGAACTATTGCAAGAAAAACAAGGTCATAGGTCAAAGCAACACGGTATCTGAAGCCTCTTCCCTCTCCCAGCTCTTCACATAGTCCGCAATATATTCCCTTATATCTCAGCCTTTGCTCCTCCGAGAGTTTTTCGGGATTTGCAACAACGAAACCGAACATCCTGTCACCTCACCCAATGGTAAAATTTTACACTTAAAATTAACTTTAATTATATCACATTATTCACAGTTTTTGCAACAGGGAGAATATATTCAAAAAAGCCTTGCATTTTTTTGATTTTACAGTATAATTATATTGTTAAAAATAACACAAACTTCCGGAGGTAAAGAATAATGTTAGTATCAGCAAAAGAAATGCTTAACAAAGCAAAAGCAGGCAAATATGCAGTAGGTCAGTTCAACATCAACAACCTTGAATGGACAAAGGCTATTCTTCTCACAGCACAGGAATTAAACTCCCCTGTTATCCTCGGTGTTTCCGAAGGTGCAGCAAAGTATATGTGCGGCTTCAACACAATCGTAGGTATGGTAAACGGCATGCTTGAAACTCTTAATATCACCGTTCCCGTTGCTCTTCACCTTGACCACGGTTCCTATGACGGTGCATATGCAGCTATGAACGCAGGCTTCTCATCCGTTATGTTCGACGGTTCTCACTATGCTATTGACGAGAACATCGCAAAGACAAAGCAGATTATTGCAGACGCAGAGGCAAAGGGAATCTCTGTTGAAGCAGAAGTCGGTGCTATCGGCGGTGAAGAAGACGGTGTTGTAGGCAGCGGTGAGGTTGCAGATCCCATGGAATGCAAGATGATTGCAGACCTCGGCGTTACAATGCTTGCAGCCGGCATCGGAAATATTCACGGCAAGTATCCTGAAAACTGGGCAGGTCTTAACTTCGACGTACTCGCAAAGATTCAGGAACAGACAGGCACAATGCCCCTCGTTCTTCACGGCGGCACAGGCATCCCCGAAGAAATGATCAAAAAGGCTATTTCTCTCGGCGTTTCCAAAATCAATGTCAACACAGAATGCCAGCTCACATTCGCAGCTGCAACAAGAGAATATATCGAAGCAGGCAAAGACCTTCAGGGCAAGGGCTTTGATCCCAGAAAGCTTCTTGCTCCCGGTGTGGAAGCTATCAAGGCTACTGTTAAGGAAAAGATGGAGCTCTTCGGTTCTGTAAACAAGGCATAAAAATGACTTTCCACGAAAAGAAAGCGGTTGAACTTTTCAGAAGCGGCTGTAACTGCTCACAGGCAGTTTTCACTGCTTTTTCCGATATTACGGGAATTGATGAAAAAGCATCGCTTCGTATGGCTTCGTCATTCGGCGGTGGATTAGGTCGTCTTCGTGATGTATGCGGTGCCGTCAGCGGAATGTCACTTGCGGCAGGAGTGCTGTGGGGTTATGATAACCTTGAAGACAAATCCTTTAAAACAGAGCATTATGCACTGGTTGCGGGAATGGCTCATAAGTTTTCCGATATTTTCGGTTCATACATATGCCGTGAAATACTCGGCATCCCCGATTACAAATATTCCCCCGAAGCCGAAGACAGAACAGCAGAATACTATCTTAAACGCCCCTGTGAAAAATGCATCGCAGCTGCGGCAAGAATACTTGACGAAGAAATAGAAAGAAGAAAATAGTTTATAAGAAGCCGTATAATCTGCGGCTTCTTGTTTTTTTGTATTGCTTTTATTCCAGAACTGGAATATAATAAATACATAAAAATTTTTGAGGTGATAAAATGTTGGCATATATGACAGCGAATGAGGCTGCAGAAAAATGGAATATATCCCACAGACGAGTAATTACTCTTTGCAGAGAAAACAGAATTGAAAATGTTGCAATGCTTGGCAATATGTGGATTATTCCCATAGATGCTGACAAACCTGCCGATGCAAGAAGCACACGACACAACAAAACAGAAGAAAAAGCAGTCAAACCTTTTCTGAAATGGGCAGGCGGCAAAGGACAGCTTCTTAATGAGATTGAACGATACTATCCTTTTGATGATATCAAAATTACTAAATATGCTGAACCTTTCGTTGGCGGCGGTGCTGTTTTGTTTGATATACTCAATAAATACGATTTGAAAGAAGTTTATATCAGTGATATAAATGCAGAACTTATTAATACTTATCGAATTATTCGAGATAATATTGATGCTTTAGTTGAAATGCTTTACACAATACAGAACGATTTTATTCCGTTAGATACAAAAAATCGTAAAATATATTATATGGATAAAAGAGACCATTTCAACGATTTGAAAGTTAACGAAAGTAAAAACATCGATATTAAAAAAGCAGCATTGATGATATTTTTAAATAAAACCTGCTTCAACGGACTGTTCAGAGTAAACAAAAAAGGTTTGTTCAATGTTCCTATGGGAGCTTATAAAAATCCTATGATTTGTGATGAAAGTAATCTTCGAAAAGCTTCGGAAAAATTACAAAGAGTTACTATTGTATGCGGAGATTACAGAGAGTCAACAAGCTTTATTGATAAAAACACATTCGTTTATTTCGATCCACCATACAGACCTATTACCGTCACGGCAAGTTTCACTGCATATACCGAAAACTTGTTTAATGATGATGAGCAGATTGCACTATCTGAATTTGTCAATGAAATGCATAAAAAAGGAGCTAAAATTGTAATTAGCAATTCAGATCCTAAAAACTCCAATACAGAAGATGATTTCTTTGATAATATCTACTCAGCACATAAAATTAAACGAGTTGAAGCAACAAGAATGATTAACTGTAATAGTGAGGCAAGAGGAAAAATAAAAGAATTGCTTATTTCTAATTTTTAAGGAGAAAATATATGAACAGAGATTTTAGTTTATGGTTATCAGGTTTTCGTGATAGCATTGCCGACTACGGATATTACATAGATTTTGAGAAGGTTCACAGAAATGTCGATAGTATAAAGATTGAATTAAATATATTAAACTCGCTTATAGGATCAAAAAACATTGAAAATGATTTCGAGAACTTATTGAAAAAATATCCTGAAGTATTGAAGTGTATTCCTTTGCTTTTGGCGGTCAGAACAAATGAAATTTATTGTCAGGATAAGAACGGCGGTCATTTATATAAATTTGATTTCGGGAAATATCCGCCAAGCAGTCACACTCATTATGAAATATACAAATATTTTATGCGTGAAACCGGATTGTTTGATTTGTTGGAAAATCATATCGTAAACCATTTGGTTGACTATGCAACGGGTGTTGAAACAGGTCTTGATTCTAACGGTCGTAAAAATCGTGGCGGTCACCTTATGGAGGATTTGGTTGAAAGATTTATTCAAAAAGCAGGATTTATTAAAAATGTCAACTATTTTAAAGAAATGTATATTCATCAGATAACTGACAAGTGGGATATAGATTTATCCGCCATTTCCAATCAGGGCAAACTGGAAAAACGCTTTGATTTTGTCGTTAAGACACCCAATATGGTTTATGGTATTGAAACAAACTTTTACGGAAGCAGTGGTAGTAAACTAAATGAAACCGCACGCAGTTACAAAACTCTTGCTTGGGAAACTGAAGAAATTGACGGATTTACCTTTGTTTGGTTTACTGACGGAAAAGGCTGGACAAGTGCACGAAACAACCTTGAAGAAACCTTTGATGCTATGCAGCACATCTATAACATTAAAGATTTGGAAGATGATATAATCAGCGAGGTTTTTAAATAATGGCAAAGAAAATAACAAAATGGGAGCCGGAAGATTTCGAGTTGGAAATGACCACACATTGGTCTTTCCCAAACCGGGGCGACTGGGCAACCCACGATGCAAAATGGCGTGGTAATTGGTCACCATATATTCCCCGAAATATTCTGCTCCGATATTCAAAAGAAAATGATTTAGTTCTCGATCAGTTTGCAGGCGGAGGAACCACACTTGTTGAGGCAAAATTATTAAACAGAAACATTATTGGTGTAGATGTAAATGATATTGCTCTTGCTCGCTGCAAGGAGAAAACTGCATTTGAACACGAAGGTGCAAACGGAAATGTATATCTGCACAAAGGGGATGCAAGAAATCTTGATTTTTTGTCGGATAACAGTATTGATTTGATTTGTACCCATCCGCCATATGCCGATATTATTCAATACAGCGAGGATATTCCCGAAGATTTATCTTTATTAAAAGTCAAAGACTTTCTTAAAGAAATGACAAAAGTCGCAGCTGAGAGTTACCGTGTTCTTAAAAAGGACAAGTTCTGTGCTGTTCTTATGGGCGATACACGTCAAAAAGGTCATATGATACCTATGTCTTTTGATGTTATGCGTATTTTTGAAGATGCCGGCTTCAAGCTTAAAGAACTGATTATCAAGGAGCAACACAACTGCAAGGCAACGGGATATTGGAAAACCAATAGTGTTAAATATAACTTTTTATTAATTGCACATGAGTATTTATTCATTTTAAAAAAATAAGTTCTGAAAGGAATTACTATGCTGATTAAGACACCCGAAGAAATACGAAAAGCGGAAGAGCTTGCCAATAAAAACGGACTTTCCTATGGCGATATGATGGAAAGTGCGGGGATGGGCTGTGCCGAACATATAATAAAAAATTATTCCGAAGCAAAAAACATTGTAATTCTTTGCGGAAAAGGGAAAAACGGCGGTGACGGCTTTGTTATCGCAAGAGGTCTTCGGGATGCAAAAAAGAATGTCAGTGTTATTCTTACTTTCAAAGAAGCCTCCGATGAGCTTTCCGAAAGAAATAAAAAGCTCATTGACGGCACGGTAAATATTTTTGACGGCACGCATATAACAAAAAACATAATAAGCCTTTTAACCGAAGCGGATATTATTATTGATGCAGTGTTCGGAATAGGCTTCAAGGGTACACTTCCCGAAAATATAAAAGAGCTTTTTTTGCTTTCTGAAAAGTCGGCAGCCCTTAAAGTTGCAGTTGATATTCCCAGCGGTCTTTCTGTAAATAACGACGATTTTTCCGATTGCTTCAGAGCAGATGAAACTCTTTCTATGCTTTGCTTCAAAAAAGAACATATATATAAACCCTACAGTGACTTATGCGGTAAGGTTTTTATAATCCCCATAGGATTCACCCTTTTATCAGACGGAATAGAGGCAAAAGCAAGTGACGAATTCAAAGCCTCTCTCCCCGAAAGACCTTATAATTCCAACAAAGGCACATTCGGAAAAGCTCTGATTATTGCAGGAAGCTATAAAATGCCGGGAGCGGCAGTAATCGCCGCAAAAGGCTCTCTCATTTCGGGTGCCGGACTGACATATCTTGCATTTCCTGACAGAATTTATAATACCGTTACCGCACATCTGACAGAATGTGTTTTCAGACCTCTCCCATCTTCCCCAAACGGCAGTTTATCGGAAGAAGCAACAAAAGCTCTGCTCGATGAAATTGACTCTTTTTCAGCTGTGGCAATAGGGCCCGGCATCACAACAGATAAAGGAGCCGAAATTCTTCTTATTTCACTTTTGAAAAATTATAAGGGCCGATTAATTATTGATGCTGACGGAATAAATATAATTTCCCGTAATATAGATGTATTAAAAGAGTCTCAGGCACAAATTGTCTTGACACCGCATCCTATGGAAATGTCAAGACTTACGGGGATTCCCGTAAAAGAGATAAATTCACACCGTGAAGAAATTGCAACGGAATTTGCAAAAAAATACGGTGTTACACTGCTTCTCAAGGGAGCAAATTCCGTTATAGCTTCTCCCGACGGAAAAGTATTTATCAACCCCACAGGTGCATCCTCTCTTTCAAGAGGCGGAAGCGGTGACCTTCTGACGGGAATAATCGTTTCGCTTGCAGCCCAGGGAATGAATGCAAAGGAAACCGCCGTGGCGGGGGCATATATTCACGGACTTGCAGGAGAAATTGCAGAAAAGAAATTCACTTCTTACGGTGCAACTGTTGAACATATTACCGACTGTGTCCCGAAGGCTCTTTCAAAAATTATTTCGGGAAAGTGATTTTATGAAGAAACTGGTTTCTGCTTTGATTTTTACGGTTATTTTTATTTTTCTGTTTTCGGGCTGTGAGAAAATCTCCCCAACAAAAGAATTTCAACCCGTGAAGTCCTTTTGCGTTCATATGAAGGCACAAAAGAATAATAAAGAATTTGAAGCAGAAATAAAGTGCAATAATTATGAAAGCATTGAAATTTCGTTCACTGCTCCCGAGGAACTGAAAGGCTTTTCAATTGAGACAACCCAAGACGGATATTCGGTTGATGTTTTCGGAATTCCCGACGAAATGTCACAATATGAAATAAACACGGATTCGCTCATAAACATACTTGTAAAATCAATAAAGCTTGCAGTTTTTACAAATCACGGAGCATTTACCGAAAAGGAAAACAGTGTTGAAGCGAGGCTTTCTGTTGATAACATCCCCGTGATTGTAGCTTTCTCGGATGACGGATATCTGTTATCAACAGAAGCTCAAAACATAGATTTTTCTGCAGTGTTTGAAAAATCAGTTGACAAAACATAAAAAAATCAATATACTTTCATTTGTAAATATATTATTGCTTTAGTACAGTCAAGTCAGGCAAGGTCTTTTTCAGAGAGAAAACGGTTGGTGTGAGTTTTCAAAGGCAGTCGGATCCGCCCCTGTACTGCAACAGAGTGATGAATTCTGCGTATTTTCTGCGTTAAGGAATTATGAGAGGTGCTTGGCACAATTCGGGTGGTACCGCGGCGAAAAGCCGTCCCGAAGAAGTGACAGGTGTCTTTTTTTATTTTGTCAAAAAAAATATCATGAATAAAGGACAGTGAACAAAATGGAATGGACAGGACTTAACGAGATACGTGAAAAGTATCTTAAATTCTTTGAAAGTAAAAACCATATGAGACTCCCCAGCTTCTCCCTTATTCCGCAGGGCGACAAGAGTCTTCTTCTTATCAACGCAGGTATGGCTCCTATGAAAAAATATTTCACAGGTGAAGTGACACCTCCCTCAAAGAGAGTTACAACCTGTCAAAAATGTATCCGTACTCCCGACATTGAAAGAGTAGGTAAAACTTCCCGTCACGGCACCTTCTTTGAAATGCTCGGCAACTTCTCCTTCGGTGATTATTTCAAGCACGAAGCAACAAAATGGGCTTGGGAATTCTGCACTGAGGTTATGGAAATGCCCGTTGATAAATTATGGGTGAGTATTTTCCATGAGGACGACGAGGCATTTGATATATGGACAAAGGAAGTGGGAGTTTCACCCGACAGAATAGTGCGCCTCGGAAAAGAAGACAATTTCTGGGAGCACGGTGCAGGTCCTTGCGGTCCCTGCTCGGAAATTTATTTTGACAGAGGTGCAGAAAACGGCTGCGGCAGTCCCGACTGTAAGGTAGGCTGTGACTGCGACCGCTTTGTTGAATTCTGGAACCTTGTTTTCACACAGTTTGAAAACGACGGTAACGGCAATTATACAAGACTTAAAAATCCCAACATCGACACGGGCATGGGACTTGAAAGGCTTGCCTGTATTTCACAGGGTGTTGCAAACCTTTTTGAGGTTGACACAATTCAGAACATTATGAAGCACATAATGGAAATTGCAGGTGTAAAATATCACGAAAACGAAAAGAGCGATGTTTCTCTTCGTGTTATCACCGACCATATAAGAAGCACAACCATGATGATTTCCGACGGTGTTATGCCCTCCAACGAAGGCAGAGGCTATGTTCTTCGCCGACTGCTAAGACGTGCCGCACGTCACGGAAGACTTTTAGGTATTGAAAGACCTTTCCTCAGTGAAGTATGTGAAACCGTTATAAAAGAAAGCGGCGAAGCATATCCCCAGCTTACGGAAAAGAAGGATTATATCCTTAAAATAATTGCAATTGAAGAAGAAAATTTCAACAAGACTATTGACTCGGGACTTCGTCTTCTCGAAGAAATGATTTCTTCCTGTGACAAAAACGCTTTAAGCGGTGACGATGCATTCAAGCTTTCCGACACATTCGGCTTCCCTCTTGACCTCACAAGAGAAATTCTTGAAGAAAAGGGTATGACTGTTGACGAAGAACGCTTCAATGAGCTCATAAAAATACAGAAGGAAACCGCAAGAAACGCCCGCAAGGATGCAGGTGCAGATGCATGGAAAAATTCCTCCGCTTCTCTTAAAGGCATTCCCGAAACTGTTTTCACAGGCTATGAAGGCACCGAAGGAAAAGGCAAGGTTCTTGCAATTCTCACTTCAGACGGCAACGAAGCTGAAAATGTCGGAGAAGGCGAAGAAGCAGTTATTATTCTCAATGAAACAGCTTTCTATGCAGAAAGCGGCGGACAGTGCGGTGACAAGGGTAAAATCACAAGCAGCAGCTTCTCCTTCAAGGTAACTGACACAACAAAAAACAACGGCGGAATTTTCTTCCACAAGGGAATTGTTGAAGAAGGTCTCGTCACAAAGGGCGATGAAGCACAAACCCTCGTTTGCAGGTCTTTCAGAGAAGCCGTAAAGAAAAACCACACCTGTGCACATCTTCTTCAGGCTGCTCTTCGTAAAATTCTCGGCAATCACGTTGAACAGGCAGGTCAGCTGGTAAATGATAAGCTTATGAGATTTGACTTTACTCATTTTTCTGCACTTTCAACAGAAGAAATAAATGCTATTGAAAAAGAAGTAAATGAAATTATCCTTTCTGCTCTTCCCGTTGACAGCTCCGAAAAAACTCTCGCTGAAGCAAAGGCTATGGGGGCTATGGCACTTTTCGGAGAAAAATACGGCGACACAGTACGAGTTGTAAATGCAGGAGGCTTTTCACTTGAGCTTTGCGGCGGCACACACGCTGAAAACACAGGAAAACTCGGTATGCTCAAGATTGTTTCCGAGTCTTCCGTTGCATCAGGCGTGAGAAGAATTGAAGCCGTTACGGGACTTAATGCACTCACATATGTAAATGAACTCAATATGTCGCTTCTTAAAACTGCCGCAGCTCTCAAATGCTCAGCTTCTGCCGTTGCAGACAAAGCGGCAGCACTGTCAAATGAGCTTAAAGCAAAGGACAAGCAGATTGAAAAGCTTAACAGTGAATTAGCTTCTGCAAAAGCTAATGACCTTTTCACAAATGCAGGCGATTTTAACGGTATCACAGTTCTCACGGCAGACCTGGGAGAAGCAGATGCAAACGCACTTCGCACAATGCTCGATTCCTCAAAGGCAGATGACAAGGTTATTGTTGTTGCAGGTAAAAACACAGAAAAAGGCACCTGCTCATTTGCCTGTGCCTGCGGAAAAGACGCAATTTCAAAGGGTGCTCACGCAGGTAACATTGTAAGAGAAGCTGCAAAATTTGCAGGCGGTGCCGGCGGCGGTAAGCCCGATTCAGCTATGGCAGGCGGTAAGGATATCACAAAAATCGGAGAGGCACTTGCTGCAGTTTCAGGCATTGTCGGAGCAATGATAAAATAAGAAAAAGGAGACATTAAAAATGGATTGCATTTTCTGTAAAATAGCAAACGGAGAAATCCCCTCCGCAAAGGTTTATGAAGACGATAAAATTCTCGCATTCAAGGACCTTGAACCTCAGGCTCCCGTGCATTTACTTGTTATTCCCAAAGAACACATAAAATGGGCTTATGACGTAACAGAAGAAAACAGTGCTGTTATAGCTCACATCTTCTCCAAAATCCCCGAAATTGCAAGCTCACAGGGACTCACTGACGGCTTCAGAATAGTAAACAACTGCGGCGAAAGTGCAGGACAGACAGTTCACCACATACACTTCCATCTTATGGGCGGAAGAAGCTTCACCTGGCCCGCAGGCTAAATCATAATTCAGCTTGCTAAATTATGATAAGTAAGATGTAATAAGAACCTGTCTTCGGCAGAACCTTGTTACTCGTAAACTCGTAACAGTGAATAGTGAAGAAGTCGCCTGTCGGAAAGGCTTCGCCCTTATATTATATAAGCCGCTTTGCGGCTTCCTACAGGGGCACTCTTCACTCTTTCTTCTTACCTATTACTTATCAAAATTCAGTAGTCTTTGACTGCTGAATTTTGATTTGTCACTCTTTTCGTTTTCTTTCATAGTATATAGTGGAAGGTGCGAAAGGAGGTCAGGGTTATGTTCTTTGGTAACGGATGCAACAGTTACTGGATTCTCTTCATCATCCTTATTCTTGTTCTCACAGGCGATAACGGATGCTGCAACCAGAACAACAACTGCGGTTGCAATCAGAACAACTGCGGCTGCGGTTGCGGTTGTAACTGAATAAATAAATAAAATAAAGTTGCCGCAGTCTCAAAGATTACGGCAACTTTATTAATTTATTCGAGATTATTGTTTTCTCTGTAAAAAGAAACAGCAAATTTTACACCGCGGTTCATAATTGTAACCAAGAGCCCTGCAACCTCTTTCGGCGGGAGTCGTTTTTCTTTGTTTAACCATAACCAAAGAATGTTTGCAACTCCTGCGGAAATAAACTGCGAGCAATACATAGCAATTTCTGACGATTTATTAACACCGATAAACCTTTCAGTTATACTGACTAATTTTTCTCCGATACCTATATTTCCCTTATCACTCAAAAGCACAAGAAACAATTCACGGCGGCTTTCTATGTATTCTAACATATGTGCAGCAATTTCCGTCTGCGAGTCCCCTTTTTCAATACTTTTTTCAAGAATCAAATTAAAATCAACCGTAAGATCGTTTATTATATCGTCATAAAGCTCCTGCGGCGACTGATAATGATGATAAAAAGTGCTTCGGTTTATATCCGCAGCTTCACATATTTTTTTTACGCTTATATCATTGATTGATTTTGAGTGCATTATTGAAATAAGTGCTTCTTTAAGAATCCGTTTTGTCATTTTTACTCTGCGGTCTTCCTGACTTGGCATCTGAACACTTCCTTAATCTGATAGTTGTACAGCTTTGTTGCTATCATTATACAACATAAATCAACAAAATGCAACACTGTGTTTATTTTTTATCAAACTGCTCAATTAATGGCAAAAAAGCATACTGCAGGAATTTTCTGTTAATTCCTGCAGTATGCTTTATAGGAAGACAAAACTCTGAACATTCATTTTAAGGTTGCAAGCATAACCGCCTTTATTGTGTGCATACGGTTTTCTGCCTCCTGAAAAACAACTGATGCTTCGCTTTCAAATACTTCATCTGTAACTTCAAAGGCATCCATATTAAATCTCTCGCCCATTTCCTTGCCGATGGTTGTCTTGTGATCGTGTAAAGCGGGAAGACAGTGCATAAAGATACAGTCCTTACCTGCTATATCCATAACCGCTTTATTTACCTGATAGGGTGCAAGCTCCTTAACACGGGGCTCCCATACCTCAACAGGCTCACCCATAGAAACCCACACATCGGTATAAATAACATCGACATCTTTACAAGCTTCTGCGGGATCTTCAATAAAGTGAAGCTTTGCTCCTGTTTCTTTTGCTATTTCCTGACATTTTGCAATAAGCCATTCTTCAGGGAAATATTTTTCGGGACAGCAGGCGGTGAATTCAAGTCCCATTTTTGCACAGCCTATCATAAGAGAATTACCCATATTATAACGGGCATCTCCCATATATACAAACCTTATTCCTTTAAGTCTTCCGAATTTTTCTCTTATTGTGAGAAGGTCTGCAAGAACCTGCGTGGGATGATATTCATTTGTCAGTCCGTTCCATACGGGTACGGATGAATATTCGGCAAGCTCTTCAACAATTTCCTGACCATAGCCACGGTATTCTATGCCGTCAAAGATACCTGCAAGAACACGAGCCGTATCTGCAATGCTTTCTTTTTTGCCGATTTGCGAGCTTGAGGGATCAAGATAGGTGGTGCCCATACCGAGATCGTGTGCGGCAACCTCAAAGCTTGAACGTGTGCGTGTGCTTGTTTTTTCAAAAATAAGAGCCACATTCTTTCCTTTAAGCTCATGGTGAAGAATACCGTTCTTTTTCTTGTTTTTAAGCTCTGCGGAAAGAGTGAGAAAATATTCTATTTCTTCGGGTGTGAAATCAAGTAATGTTAAAAAATCTCTTCCTTTAAGTGTCATAATCATACCTCACAAGCATTTTTAAGTATAGCTATCGCCTTTTGGAGCAAATCATCGGGAATATTAAGAGCAGGGAGAAGTCTTACCTTTGTTTTTGCTTTAAGGACAAGAACTCCCTTTTCCATACATTCACTGATTACATCGGATGCATTCTTTTCGGTTTCAACACCTATCATCAGTCCCATACCGCTGACACTTTTGACACCCTTTGCATCCTTCAATTCTGTGAAAATGTATTCCGATTTTCTTTTGACATCGGATAAAAGCTTTTCATCAATTCTTGAAATGATGCTTAAAGCACCGGCACAGCAGACGGGATTTCCTCCAAATGTGGAGCCGTGATCAGAGGCACCGAGAACCGACTTTGTTTTTTCCCCGAAAAGAGTGGCACCTAAAGGCAAGCCTCCGCCAAGCCCCTTTGCAGTTGAAACAATATCGGGGGTGATACCGTAATTCATATAGCAGTAAAGCTCACCGCATCTGCCGTTTCCGCACTGCACCTCATCGCATATAAGAATTATATCCTCTTTTTCACAAAGCTCTGCAATCGTTTTCACGAATTTTTCACTGAGAGCTTTGACACCGCCTTCACCCTGAACACATTCAATCATAATTGCGGCAACTTTATTTTCGGTTGCCATTTTTACGATATTTTCACAGTCATTCACATCAGCATATAAAAAGCCTTCTGTAAGAGGCAGGAAATCCTTGTGAAAAACATCCTGTCCCGTTGCGGCAAGAGTTGTTACGGTTCTTCCGTGAAAGCTGTTATTTAGTGTAATTATATTAAAATATTCCGCACCCTTTTTCCGGGCGGCATATTTTCTTGCGGTTTTTATTGCACATTCATTGGCTTCTGCACCCGAGTTTGAGAAAAAAACCTTTTTCATCCCGGTTTTACTGCAAAGAAGCTCTGCAAGCTTTACACAGGGCGAAGTATAGTAAAGATTGGATGTATGCTGGAGTGTTGCCGCCTGCAAGGCTACTGCCTGAAACCATTCGTCATCAGCAATACCGAAAGCGGTAACTGCAATTCCCGAGCCCATATCAATATATTCTTTTCCGTTTTCATCATAAACGAGAGAGCCTTTTCCCTTTACAAGCTCAAGAGGAAATCTCGCGTATGTATTTGCAATATATTCCTTATCAAGAGATTTTATATCACTCATTTTTGTCACCTGCCGTAAACATTGTTCCCATTCCTTCATTGGTAAGTGTTTCAATAAGAATTGAATGAGGAACTCTGCCGTCAATTATGAATACTTTTTTGACTCCCCAGTTAAGCGCATCTATACAGCACTGTGCTTTGGGAATCATTCCGTCTTTTATTGTGCCGTCTGCCATAAGTGCCTCGGCTTCTTCAATACTTAAAGCAGAAATAAGAGAAGACGGATCATTTTTATCCTTCATAATACCGCTGATATCCGTCATCGAAATAAGGCTTTCTGCGTGAAGAGAACCTGCGATTTTTGCCGCCGCAGTGTCGGCATTGATGTTATATATATTTCCTTCCTTGTCGCAGCCTACAGTTGAAATAATAGGGATATAGCCTTTTTCAAGTGCATCTTCAATTATTTCGGGATTAATTTTTGTGATGTCACCCACAAAACCAAGCTTTTCGCTTCTCTTTACGGCTTCAATCATTGAACCGTCAACACCGGAAAGACCAATGGCTTTGCCGCCTTTCTGTTCAATAAGACCTACAAGACCTTTATTGATTTTGCCGGAAAGAACCATCAGAACAATCTGTGCGGTTTCCTCGTCCGTCACACGAAGACCGTCAACAAAAAGAGTTTCTTTTCCCACCTTTGCGAGCATCTCCGTGATTTCGGGACCGCCGCCGTGAACAAGAACAACTTTAACCCCGATAAGATTGAGAAGAACAATATCTCTCATAACGGAATCCTTGAGCTCTCCGTTTATCATAGCATTTCCCCCGTATTTCACAACAAGGACTTTACCGCGGTATTTGAGTATATAAGGCAGTGCTTCAACGATTACTTCGGCACGGCTTGCATTTGAAATATCCATATTTTTTCCTCTTATCAGGTTCTGTAATCCCCGTTTATTTTTACATAATCGTATGTAAGGTCGCAGCCCCAGGCAGTGCTGTCAAAGTCACCGTCATTAAGACTGACTTTAATTTCAATTTCCTTTTCAAGAAGAATTTCCTTTGCCTTTTCTTCGGAGAAAGGAATTCCCGCACCGTTTTTGCAAACCTCAACCGTGCCCTTGGGAGAAGAGAAAGCAACGTCAATTTTATTCACATCAACATCCGCTCCGGAATAGCCTATTGCACATAAAACTCTGCCCCAGTTTGCATCGGCACCGAACATTGCAGCCTTCGTAAGGGATGAGCATATCACGCTTTTTGCTACTGTTTTTGCAATTTCCTTTGTTTTTGCACCGCTTACTTTACATTCAAGAAGCTTTGTTGCCCCCTCGCCGTCACCTGCAATACATCTGCAAAGATACACTGTCACGGTATTAAGAGCTTTCATAAATTCATTGAAATCTTCTCCCTCGCAGGCAATTTCCTCATTTTCTGCCATTCCGTTTGCAAGAACCGTTACCATATCGTTTGTGGAGGTGTCACCGTCAACACTTACCATATTGAATGTGTCTGCGATATCACTTTTAAGAGCCTTCGAGAGCATTTCTGAAGAAATTGCACAGTCTGTTGTAATGAACACGAGCATTGTTGCCATATTGGGATGAATCATTCCGGAGCCCTTTGCAATACCGCCTATGGTACAGACCTTTCCGCCGACGGTGAATTCAACCGCAATTTCCTTGAGAGCGGTGTCTGTGGTCATAATGCCTTCTGCGGCTTCCCTTGAATTGTTACCGAGAGAAGAGACAAGCTCTTTCATTCCGTTTTCTATCGGTGTTATATCAAGTGTCTGTCCTATAACGCCCGTAGAAGCTACGATAACATCCTTTTCACTGATACCGAGTTCTGCTGATACCAATTTACACATAGCCTCTGCTTTTTCAATGCCGTCAGCATTACAGGTGTTGGCATTTCCCGAATTGCAGATAACTGCCTGTGCTTTTCCGTCACTGATATTATTTTTTGTGACAACAAGAGGAGCACCCTTTACAAGGTTGGTTGTATAAACCGCAGCTGCATTTGCTTTAACCTCACTTAAAATAAGAGCCAGATCTCTTTTTGTTTTGTTTTTGCGGATTCCGCAATGAATACCGCTTGCTTTATATCCTTTTGCGGCACAAACGCCGCTTGAAACTGTTTTCATAATTTTATCACTCCGTGAGTCCGAATGAGGGAGGATTGCCGAGAACTATATTCATACATTCTATTGCTGCACCCGAAGCCCCTTTTCCGAGATTATCGTAAACCGCTTCAAGTGTTATTCGTTCTTCATTTCCGCAAAGAGTTATTTCCATTGAATCTCTCATGGATGAAGCTGCGGCTGATAAAAATCCGCCCTTTTCAATATTTTCCTTATAGGAAACCATTCCCCGATTATATTTTTCTTTATAGATATTTTTTATATCTTCCGCAGTACCTTTTATTTCACTTATAAAAAGCGGTACACTTACGAGCATTCCTGAATAAAAGGGGGCAACAACAGGCATAAAAACAGGAGCATTACAAATTCCCGTAATTGCCTTCATCTCTTTTAAGTGCTTATGCTCCTGCGTGAGGCCGTAAATTCTCGGAGCATCCAAAAGAACATCTCTGCTCTCGTCTTCATACTCACCTATCATCTTTTTGCCGCCGCCCGAATAGCCTGTCAGGGAATAACAGGAAAGGAGTGCATCGGAAGCTATAACGCCTTTTTCAACAAGAGGATATATAAGTGCGATAAAACCGCTTGCGTGACAGCCGGGAACTGCAATTCTCTTTGAATTCTTTATTTTTTCAAAATGCTTATCCGAAAGCTCGGGAAAACCGTATGCCCAGCTTTCAAGAGTTCTGTGAGCAGTGGATGTATCTATAATTACGGTATTTTCGTTTTCAATAAAGCTCACCGCTTCTCTTGCCGCTTCATCGGGAAGGCACAAAAATGAAATATCCGAATTATTTATGGCTTCCTTTCTGAAAGCGGCATCCTTTCTCTTTTCGTCAGAAAGGGTGATAACTTCTATATCTTTTCTTTCGGCAAGTCTTTCGTGGATACGAAGCCCCGTGGTACCTGCTGAGCCGTCAATGAATACCTTTTTCATTATCTAAAAATTCCTTAACCTGTGCTATTTGTGTTTTAACCGATTCAATCCCCGTGCCGCCTGCCGAAATTCTGAGATTTACACAGTTTTCGAGGTCAATTGCCTTATAAAGGTCTTCAGAGAAAAGAGAGTTGAATTCCTTATATTTTTCAAGGGGAATATCTTCAAGTATGGTTTTATTCTGCACACAGTAACCCACTATCTGTCCCACAGCTTTATATGCGGAACGGAAAGGAAGTCCTTTGCCTACAAGATAGTCTGCAAGGTCTGTGGCATTGATAAAGCCGTTCTGTGCGGCTTTTTTCATATTTTCAGGAATGGGCTTCATGGTATCTATCATGGGAATAAAGATTGAAAGACACTTTTTCACCGTTTCAATGCTGTCAAAAACAGCTTCCTTGTCCTCCTGCATATCCTTGTTATAGGCAAGAGGAATACCCTTGAGTGTTGTCAAAAGTGCGAAAAGGTCACCGTAAACTCTTCCCGTTTTACCTCTCACAAGCTCTGCCATATCGGGATTTTTTTTCTGCGGCATAATGCTTGAGCCTGTCGTATATGCATCGTCAAGCTCAACAAATTTGAATTCCCAGCTTGACCATAAAATAATTTCCTCCGAAAAACGGGAAAGGTGCATCATTATTGTTGAGAATGCACTCATAAGCTCAATGCAATAATCTCTGTCGGAAACACCGTCAAGGGAATTGAGCATTATACCGTCAAACCCTAAAGCCTTTGCTGTCATCATTCTGTTTGTGGGATATGTTGTTCCCGCAAGAGCACAACAGCCCAGAGGCGAATAATTCATTCTCTTTACGGCATCCTTGACTCTGCCTGTGTCTCTCATAAGCATCATAGCATATGCTAAAAGATGCTGTCCTAAGGTTATAGGCTGTGCACGCTGCAGATGAGTGTAGCCGGGCATAATAACCGCCGCATTCTCTTCGGCTTTTTTATTTACCGTTTCAATAAGAGAATAAAGAAGCTCAAGCACTTCTTTTGCTTCATCGCGAAGATAAAGCCTCAAATCAAGTGCCACCTGATCGTTTCTGCTTCTTGCGGTGTGAAGCTTCTTTCCCACGTCTCCTATACGGGAGGTGAGTACCGACTCCACAAACATATGAATGTCTTCCGCATTTTCATCAATGGGAAGAGCACCGCTTTCAATATCTTCAAGAATAGTCTGCAGACCGTCAATGATCTGCAGACTATCACTTTCTGTAATAATATTGCAAGCGGCAAGCATAGCTGCATGCTCCATAGAGCCTTTTATGTCCTGTTTATACATTTTGCAGTCAAAGTGAATGGATGAATTGAAGTCATCCGCCTCTTTGTTGAGAGCCTTCTCAAATCTGCCTGCCCACATTTTTTCCATTATATTTTCTCCGATTATTTGATGTTATTCTTTGCCTTCATCTTTGCATAAACCTTTGTGGGAAGACCGTAAAGGTTGATAAAGCCTGCTGAATCTGCCTGATTATAAACATTGTCCTCATCAAAGGTTGCAATTTCGGGATCATAAAGTGAATAAGGAGAAGTAACACCTGCATTTATCATATTACCCTTATAGAGCTTGAGTGTTACATCACCTGTAACTGTCTTCTGTGTGGTCTTGACAAAGCTTAAAATTGCTTCTGTAAGAGGAGTGAACCACTGTGCATTGTAAACAAGCTCTGCAAGCTTCTGTGCAACAAGTGATTTATAGTGTGCAGTTTCCTTATCGAGTGTAATAGTTTCAAGAACCTCGTGAGCCTTGTAGATGATAGCTCCGCCGGGAGTTTCATATACACCGCGGCATTTCATACCGACAAGTCTGTTTTCAACGATGTCAAGAAGACCTATTCCGTTTGCACCGCCGAGCTCATTAAGCTTTGCAACAAGAGCCACAGCATCCATTTCTACACCGTCAATGGCAGTGGGAACACCCTGTTCAAAGTGAATCTTTACATATGTGGGCTTATCGGGAGCCATTTCAGGGGAAACACTCATCTCTAGGAAGCCGGGCTTGTTATAAAGAGGTTCATTGGCGGGATCCTCAAGGTCAAGACCTTCGTGTGAAAGATGCCAGATGTTCTTATCCTTTGAATAGTTTGTTTCACGGTTTATTTTAAGAGGAACATTGTGTGCTTCCGCATATTCGATTTCTTCTTCACGGGACTTTATTGTCCACTCTCTCCAGGGAGCAATAATGGGCATATCAGGTGCGAATGCTTTTATGGCAAGCTCAAATCTTACCTGGTCATTACCCTTTCCCGTGCAGCCGTGGCAGATGGCATCTGCACCTTCCTTTAATGCGATTTCGGCAATTCTCTTTGCAATGGGGGGACGTGCAAATGCTGTACCGAGAAGATAATCCTCATATTTTGCACCCGCCTGAACACAGGGGAAAACATAATCCTCGATAAATTCTTTTGTAAGGTCTTCTATATAAAGCTTTGAAGCACCTGTTTTAATTGCTTTTTCTTCAAGACCTTCAAGCTCGTCTGCCTGTCCCACGTTACCTGAAACGGCAATGACCTCACAGTTATTATAGTTTTCTTTGAGCCAGGGAATGATAATTGATGTATCAAGACCGCCTGAATATGCAAGCACTACCTTTTTGATTTTTGACTTATCCATTGTTTTATCCTCCGAATGCGAATTAATATTCATTTGATGTGCATAACTATACATCAATATTTTCATTTTGTCAAGCATATATATAAACTTTTTTATTTTGTGTGGTTTTACACAAAATTCTCTCTCTAATATATTATATTATATTTATATTTGCCAAACAATTTTTATCCAAACAAAAAAGCTTTATGCATAAACCTATGAATATATACACATTTTATGCATAAATATTCCAAAATATTTTTTTTATTAAACTATAGAAATCACGGATATATTATGATAAAATAAATGTACTGAATTATAAAGGAGATTTTTATATGTGCGAAAACTGTGTAAAAAGCGACCTTAGTCTTCTCACGGAAGTTTTCCGTGATATGAAAAATAACAGCGATAATCTTATCACTGTTCTTCAGAAGGCTCAGGACATATACGGATATCTTCCCACGGATGTTTTGTATGAAATTGCAGAAAAAACAGGCAATTCCCCTGCAAAGGTAATGGGTGTTGCCACGTTTTATACCCAGTTCAGACTTAAAAAGGCGGGTAAATATCTGATACTTCTGTGCAAGGGCACTGCCTGTCACGTAAACGGTGCTGACAGCATTGAAAAAGCAATTTGCGAAGAGCTTAAAATCAGTGACGGCGATACCACGGAGGACGGACTGTTTTCTCTTAAAACAGTTGCCTGTCTCGGTTGCTGCAGCCTTTCCCCTGTTATGATGATTAACGAAGAAACATACGGTTCGCTCACTCCTTCAAAAACAGTAGAAATATTAAGAGAAATAAAAGCGGGGGAAGAGAAATGAGAATTGTTATAGGTGAAGGCTCCTGCGGTATTGCGGCAGGTGCATCTAAAGTTCACGGTGCATTTTCACAGGCTCTTACAGATACCGATACAGAAATCGGGATTGCGGGCTGTATCGGAATGTGCTTCCTTGAACCGATTGTTGATATATATGACGGAAAGCTTCTTCTTAAAAGACTTGTCCGCATAAAGGAGGAGGATGTAAAGGATATTGCTCTTTCTCTAAAAAATAACGAGCTTGAGGCACTGAAAAAATATGAAATCAGTGATGATGACAGCGTTTTCCTTAAAAAGCAGAAAAGAATTGCTTTGAGAAGATGCGGACTTATTGATCCCGAAAGCATTGATGCATATGTCAGTGACGGCGGTTATAATGCCCTTAAAAAAGTGCTTTCAGGAATGTCACCCGAGGATGTTATTGAAGAAATCAAAATTTCAGGACTTGCCGGCCGCGGCGGTGCAGGCTTTCCCACTTGGTTTAAGTGGAACGCTGCAAGAAAATCCGAGGGAGAAGAAAAATATCTCATCTGTAACGCGGACGAAGGCGATCCCGGTGCCTTTATGGACAGAGCAGTAATTGAAAGCGATCCTCACACTCTCATTGAGGGTATGCTTATCGGTGCATATGCAATAGGAGCATCTCACGCCTTCGTATATGTCAGAGCAGAATATCCTCTTGCAATAATAAGACTTCAGAAAGCAATAAACGAAGCTACCGAAAAGGGCTTTTTAGGAAACAATATTCTCGGAACAGACTTTTCGTGCTTCCTTAAAATCAAAGCGGGTGCAGGTGCTTTCGTATGCGGTGAAGAAACTGCACTTATTGAATCCCTTGAGGGAAAAAGAGGTATGCCCCGTCTCAAGCCTCCCTTCCCTGCTGAAAAGGGTTATGAGAATAAGCCTTCAAATATAAATAACGTTGAGACCTTTGCTAATGTGGCATGGATAATTGAAAACGGCGGAGAAGCTTTCTCGGCTATGGGCACAGAAAACAGCAAGGGCACAAAGGTTTTTGCCCTTACAGGTAAAATCAAACGCGGCGGTCTTGTTGAAATTCCCATGGGACTGACACTCAGAGAAGTAATTTACGATATCGGCGGCGGAATACGTGACGGCAAAGAATTCAAAGCCGTTCAGCTGGGCGGACCTTCGGGCGGATGTATACCTAAAGAGCTTCTTGATACGGTTATTGACTATAAAGCACTTGGTGCAACAGGTGCAATTATGGGCTCGGGCGGTATGGTTGTTATGGATGAAGGCACGTGTATGGTTAATATGGCACGCTTCTTCCTTGATTTCACCACAAAGGAATCCTGCGGAAAATGCGTTCACTGCAGAATAGGAACAAAGAGAATGTTTGAAATTCTCACCCGCATCACCGAAGGAAAAGGCGAAGAGGGTGACATTGAGCTTCTCACAGAGCTTTGCGATGGTATACGTTCAGGTGCTTTGTGCGGTCTCGGACAAACTGCCCCAAATCCGGTACTTACCACTATTAAATACTTCAGAAATGAATATGAAGCACATATCAGTGAAAAGAAATGTCCCGCAGGTGAATGTACGGCATTGAGACAGTTCACAATTTCACCCGAAAAATGCAAGGGCTGTACACTGTGTGCAAAGAAGTGTCCGGTGAATGCAATTTCGGGAACCGTTAAGGAAGCTCATATAATAGATATCGAAAAATGTATCAAATGCGGTCAGTGTAAAGATGTATGCCGCTTCGGTGCAGTAGAAATCAGATAAGGAGGTTTTACAAGTGTCTGATATTATTAAGCTTATAATCGACTCAAAGGAAATAACAGCAGACAAGGGTGATACCGTTCTTATCGCAGCCGAAAAGAACGGCATCGAAATTCCCAATCTCTGCTATCTTAAAGAGATGTCGCCCTACGGTGCATGCGGAATGTGTGTTGTTGAAACGGAAGGAAGTCCAAAGCTCCTTCGTGCCTGCTCCGCTAAAGTCAGCGAGGGAATGGTTATAAACACCAAAGGCGAAAGAGCATTAAAAGCAAGAAGGCTTGCACTTGAGCTTATTATGGGTGACCACAAGGGTGACTGCATAGGTCCGTGCTCTCTCAACTGTCCCGCACATACGGACTGTCAGAAGTATGTGAAAGAAATAGGAGAAGGAAAATACACCGAAGCAGTAAAAACCATAAAAGAAGTAATTTCCCTTCCCGCCTCCATAGGAAGAGTATGTCCCCATCCGTGTGAAACCGCTTGCAGAAGACAGCACGTGGAAGAACCTTTATCAATCGCCTACTTGAAAGCCTTTGCCGCAGATGAAGTGCTTAAAAGCGGTAATCACGTTCTTCCCGAAAAGAAGGCTTCAACCGGAAAATCTGTCGGCATTGTCGGCGGCGGACCTGCAGGTCTTTCGGCGGCATATAAGCTCATTCAGAACGGTCACGCCGTTACAATTTACGACAAAATGCCGAAAATGGGCGGTATGCTTCGCTACGGAATTCCCGAATACCGTCTCCCCAAAGCCGTCCTCGATGAAGAAATTGAAGAAATCAGAAGCCTCGGTGCGAAAATGATAAATAACTGCACTCTCGGCAAGGATATTAAACTCGCTGAATTAAGAGAAAAGCACGATGCAGTTCTTGTTGCCAACGGTGCGTGGAAGAGCAGTTCAATAAGATGTCCCGGTGAAGACCTCAAGGGTGTTTTCGGCGGTATTGACTTTTTGAGAGCAATCGCCCTTGGTGAAAAGCCTGAAATCGGAAAGAAAACTGCCGTTGTCGGCGGCGGTAACACCGCAATGGATGCCTGCAGAAGTGCAGTCCGTCTCGGAGCAGAGGAAGTCAGCATAATCTACAGACGTACCCGTGATGAAATGCCCGCAGAGGATATTGAAATTGAAGAAGCCATGGAAGAGGGAGTAGTTTTCCGCTTCCTTACAAATCCCGCAGAAATCATCGGAGAAAACGGGAAAGTAGTTGCTGTTAAGCTTCAGGTAATGAAGCTCGGAGAGCCCGATGAAAGGGGCAGACGCACACCTGTTCAAGTTGAGGGTGAATTCATAACACTGGAGCTTGATTCAATAATAATTGCTGCCGGTCAGAAAAATGATGCCTTCGGCTTTGAAGATATAGAAACCACTAAATGGGGAACAATTCTTGCAGACGAAATTACATTTATGACATCAATTCCCGGTGTATTTGCCGCAGGTGACACCACAAACTCCGGTGCTTCCATTGCCATAAAGGCAATAGCAGAAGCAAACGAAGCCGCAAAATACATTGACGCTTACCTTGACGGTATTGAAATTCCTTATAAAAAGCCTGTTCTTTCCGAAATAGACATAACCGACGATATGTTTACGGAATACGAAAGGCATCCGAGAATAAAAATGCCCCAGCGTGCTGCTGAAGACAGAAGAAATGATTTCACCGAAATCAATCTCGGCTTCAATAAAGAGGATGCCGAAAATGAAGCAAAACGCTGTCTTTCCTGCGGCTGTCACGATTACGGGCACTGCAAGCTTATAAAATATGCTGATGAATACTGCACCGACTGTAAGAAGTTCACAGGCGAATACCATAAGGGCTTCAAGGAAGAAAAGCTTGAAGTTATCCTTCGCGACCAGAACAAGTGTATTCTCTGCGGACTTTGCGTCAGAGCCTGTGAGGATATTGCCGAAAAAGGCATTTTAGGTCTTGTGGGCAGAGGCTTTGACACAGTAATAAAGCCTGAGTTCAAAAATATTGATATCCGTTCCATCTGTAAAGACTGCAAAAAATGTGCAGATGTCTGCCCCACAGGTGCATTAAAAATAATAGAATAACCCCTGAAAAGACAGAAGTGTTTTCGCATTTCTGTCTTTTTTTCTTGCACAGAAAACAAAGGTATGTTAAAATCAATATATCTTTTGAAAGGCTAAAACAATATGAAGGATTATATTAATAATACTCTCTCCCCTCTTTTACAGGGAGACGGCGGTTTTTTGGAATATCTTGAAGAAAACGGTGATAAAGTGACGGTTGTTGCAAGAGGCGAATGCTCAAAATGCCACAAGCTTGAGCTTTGTCTTGATTGGTGCGAAGAAAAGATTTATTCCGATATGCACAAAAAGGTTAAACTCACCGCTGTAAGAAAAAAGCCCTTTTTCTGGGATAAATGAGGTAAATTATGGCACATATAAAGGTTATAAGACGCTCAATGCGTCCCGAAGAATATATCGAGCTCCGTTACGGATGGTTAAAAAGATGTATTTACGGTAAAATGTATGAGCTGGCTCCTGTATATATAAGAGAAGCCCGTCAGATTTCGGAAAATGAATATGATTACTATGATGAAGACTTCAGACCTCTTAATAAGGGAGATATTTTTTATACGCCCGACGGCAGTGCATTTTTAAGAAGCGAGACCAACCTTCCGGAAAAACTGAAAAATGAAGAAATCTATTTATATTTTCAGACTGCAAGTGAAATGATTGTAAAAATCAATGGCTTCTTTGCAGGAGGGCTGGATCCTAACCGTGAGAGAATACTTATAAATCCATATATTGAAGACGGAAAAATTCTTATTGAAGCTGAAGGCTTCAACCGCTCAAAGCCCGACGACGAAAGAAATCCCGAGACACTGTCAAGACGCGGCTGCCGACAGGAATTCACTGGGCTGTATCTCACAACAGTTAATAAAAACATACAGTCCCTTTGCTATGACCTTGAAATTTTTTCGGATATTATTTCGAGCGGTCAGTTTTCTGATGAATATGTAAGTATAGTCACAAATAAACTCGATAAAGCATTGAATTTCATTGATTATGACAATATCACGGAAGAGGATGCAAAACGGGCAACAGATTATATAGAAGAAAACATCTATGCCGATAAAACCTTCCGTTCATCGGGAAAAGTTGCTCTTACAGGACACTCCCACCTTGATATTGCATATTACTGGCGAAGAATTCACGCGGTTCAGAAAAATCTTCGTACCGTTCTCATTCAGATGCGGCTTATGGATAAATACCCCGATTTCAGATATGCACATACTCAGGCCTATACCTATGAAACAATTGAAAAATATTATCCTGAAGTATTTTCTGAGCTCAAAGAAAAAATAAAGAACGGACAGTTTGAAATAGCAGGTGCAATGTACGTTGAACCCGACTGCAACGTTCCGTCAGCAGAAAGCCTTATAAGACAGTGTCTTTACGGTCAGCACTATTTCAGAGAAAAATTCGGCATTACCGTTGACAGCTGTTTTCTTCCCGATGTTTTCGGAAACAGCTGGATTTTGCCGCAGATATTAAAAAAGAGCGGTGTTGATTACTTTATCTCAAACAAAATGAGCACGTGGAACGACACGAACCGCTTCCCCCATAATAATTTCATCTGGCGTGGGATTGACGGCAGTGAGGTTTATGCTTCGGTTCCGCCCACACATTTCATCACATGGAATGAACCCTCACAGGTAGTCGAAAATTGGGAAGCATTTCAGGATAAGCACACCGACACGGAAACTCTCTCAATGTTCGGCTACGGTGACGGCGGCTCGGGAGCTACGGAAGAAATGCTTGAGCTTATGCACCGCTTCAAGAAACTTTCTGTTATGCCGAAAACAAGACACACAACAGTAAAAGAATTTCTTCACGATAATTTCAACAGTGAACACAAATTTGATGTGTGGGACGGTGAATTATATCTTGAAATGCACCGCGGCACCTTTACAACAAAAGCAGATATAAAGAAATTCAACAGATATCTTGAGAATAAGCTCAGACTCACTGAAATGCTCTGTGTTTTAAGAGAAAAAAAAGGGAAAGCTTATCCTAAAGAAAGAATCAGAGAGCTTTACAAAAAATTTCTTATTAACCAGTTCCACGATATTCTCCCCGGCAGTCATATAACGCCTGTTTACAAAGATTGCATGAAGGATTATAAGGAAATTGATGAAGAGCTGAACAGCATTATCGGAAACGGCGAGTATCTTTTCAATTCTCTCAATATTGTAAGAAATACCGTTGAATTTATTGAAAATAAAAACGGCAATTTTATAAGAGAAGGGAAAACGGGTACATACTGCAAAACAGAATTCGCTCCTTTATGCAACGGAGATATAACTCTTCCCGGCAGTGACACATCGTGGATTGCAACCGACGGAAGAAAAACCGAAACACCTTTTTATAAAATTGAATTTAACCCTGACGGCAGCTTTAATTCTCTTTACGATAAAACCTTAAAAAGAGAATTTACAGACGGAGACTTTAATAAGCTTAAATTCTATGATGACCGTCCCGGAATGTATGATGCGTGGGATATTCTCCCCGATTATAAGGATAAAGAGCTTTCTCTTGAAGCCTCGGTTGAGCTTCATTTTGTGAAGGCTGACGGTGAAGCTGCAGAATTTTCGGTTACTCACAAAACAGATAAAAGCATATGGGAAAGAAAAATCCGTCTTTTCCGAGAAGCCAAGAAAATTGAGGTGGAAAACATTGTTGACTGGAATGAGAGCCACCGCCTTATGAAAGCAGCTTTCAACTGCAATATTCTCACAAGAGAACTGGTCTGTGATACATCGGCAGGCTTCATTAAAAGAGAAATGCACAAAAACACCACCTGGCAACAGGCCCGTTTTGAATGCTGCCATCATAAATGGTTTGATATTTCCGAACCGGGCGGCGGTATTTCGGTTATAAACGACTGCAAATACGGCGTTGGAATATCGGACAAGGAAATCACCCTGTCTCTTCTTCGTGCAACCGAGCGTCCTGATCCCTTATCCGATATCGGACATCATAATTTTACCTATGTAATTCTCCCCCACGGTGATATTTCTTACGGTGAAATCAATAATGAAGCAATGATTTTTAACACTCCCCTCACAAAAACAGAAAAGCTCTGTGCTCCTCAAGCTTGGAATATGAATGGTAAACTCATTCTTCAGAGTGTCAAAAAAGCAGAAAAATCCGATATGACAGTGCTTCGTTTCACTGAATGTAACGGAATGAGAGGTACAATCAGTCTCCCCGAAAAAGTAAAGCTTCTGAATATGCTTGAAGACACAATAACTGAAACAGATACCCTGCAATATAAACCATTTGAAATTATAACAATAGGCGTATGACCAAAAAAAGGAATCTGCCCGCAAAGGCAAATTCCTTTTTTTCTTTTATTCAACAGTTATTGAATTTTTCAAAGTCTCTCCGCTTTTTGCATAGGGGCTGTATGCCATAACCTTTACGGTATAATTTCCTGCAGGGAGATTGCCGAGATTTACTTTTACATCCTCGTCGGTTGCTCTCACATATTCGGAAATGACTGTTTTTTCAAATATTGTTTTATTTTTAGAATCGGTAACACTGATTTTATAATTTTCTGCTTCATAAAAGCCTTTTGCTTCTGCGAAAGCTATTATTGTTTCGCCATTCTCATTTACAGCGGAATTTATAACTGATTTTTCAGGAAAAACGGGAGCCGTATCAAGAGACTTCCTCTTGTGCCAATTATAGGTTCTCTTCGAAGCGTCACAAAGGTCAGTGAAATAATATTCTGTATCAGAGAAGAACATTCTGTTTTCAATATCATAGAGCTTCATTCTCACATTGCCGTTTTCATCACATTCAACAAGCCACGCACCGCCTGATTTTCCGGGAGCATCCTTATCACCTTCGATATAATTGAGGTTACCCATAAATGCAGATAACGAACCGCAGCCGATTGCCGTGAAAGCTCCCTGCCAGACACTTCTGGGATCATTCGGGGCATAATGCGAATGTCCTGAAAAATCCACCACCTGAGGATAATGGCTGAAAACTGCTCTCAAATCGAAATCTCCCCAATTAACACTTCCGTAAACCGTGAAGAAAGGATGGGGATGCTGATATACAAAAATCGGCTTATCGGGGGTTTCTTTTGTTGCATTATCAAGTCTTTCTTTAAGCCACTCGGTTTTTCCTTTAAATCTCTTACCGTCGCTGTCGTATGAAACACCTATAAAATGATATCCGTTAATTACCGCATCGGTGTCAACATTTTCATTTATGTATTTTTTATAAACGTCATATCCCACACTTGCATCAACATCACGGTAATCAATAAATTCGTGATTACCGAGAATTGTGAGAAGCTGTGTTTCAGCTTTTATGCTTTCACTAACGATTTTATTGTACATTTGATATTCTTTTTCAGCACCGCCGCCTGTAAAATCTCCGGCAACAATTATTGCATCAAGCTTATTATAATCGGAATTTTCCGCATATGAATACATATCCTTGAATAAATTTCTGAATCTTATTGAAGAGTCCTGATTTTCTTCGCCGTTCAGATGAATATCCGAGCAGGCTATAAAACGCAGAACAGGCTTAAAATCATCGGGAACTTTGATTTCTTTTCCGAAAAATCCGCTCCTAAAACCTGAACAAAGAAATGCTGAACCGAAAAACGAAGTCAAAAGCCTGCTGATTAACTGTGAAAAATAATTAATCATAAAAAATACCTTCTCTGAAAATTTAATAAAATCCGCCGAAATCCGACGGATTTTATATTTTTCTTATGCAAATATTGCTTTAATAGATGCAAAAATCATCTTGAACCATGAAACGAACTTTGTAAGGTCATCTGTTGTTCTTGAATATGCCTGATATCTGTAAAGAGCAATTTCATCATCACCGTAAACATCGAAGTAACCCACTACATAGGTTTCATAGTTTTCGGGAGCATTTTCATCAATAACAAAAACACGTGAGCCTACTGTTTCATCATTGTAAGAGCTGAAGCCTACACCGGGAGTATTAATGATATCGATTCCCTGATAAGGAACTACAAAATTGTTTACATGGTCATGACCTGATACGGTAGCAATAACATCGCCCTGCTGCACGAAAGCCTGGAACTGTCCGTTTGAATAATTGGGAGGACAGGGTGCTTCGTGAAGAACTCCGTTGTTTCCTTCGGGAAGAGTAAGGAATCTGTTACCTGACTGAATTGAATTAGGAGTGCCTTCTTCACATTCAACGAGTGCATCATAGATATCGGGAACAATAATATGCTGGAAATTGAAGGAGGGAACGGGTTCGCCGCCGTTCTGAGCTTTAAGCTCGTTAGACTTTTCAACGTACCATGCAATCTGTTCCTTTGTGGTGCATGCATATCCGCCGAGGTTATTTTCGGAGTTATATGTACCTGAATCTGTCATCCAGATGTTGAAAGCAATTCTTTCACCGTCAGAGGACTTAATGGGAAGATTATATGTGCCGACACCGGGGATGTCATCACCTTCATTGTAGCCTACAAAGCAATCATAGGACTCATAAACAGACATCTGAAAATCCTTATCGGCAAGAATACTTTCATCATCGTGATTTCCGAAAACTGCAGCTGTGGGAATGCCTGCTTTTTCAAAAATACTCATATATTCATTGATAGCTGCACGGGTAATAACCTTTGTTGTTGTGCTGCCGCCTGAAATATTGTCACCTGTGAGAACAATAAGGTCGGGCTGAACCTTTTTAATAGTATCCTGAAGCAGCTTCTTTGTGATTGTCATAAGAGGATAGCCGTCCTGAATATCGGCAAACTGTAAAATTGTAAACTTTCCGTCTTCACCAAACTGAAGTGTTTTTTCTTCTTCCTTTGCAAATGCCATAAGTGACACAAAAGAGAGAAGCATAAGAACACTTAAAACAACTGCAAATGCTTTCTTGAATTTGTTCATTCTTAAATCTCTTCTTTCTTAAAATATTACGAATTGCTTCGTTTTGGTGGTGTTATTGTATCACAAATAATATTTTTTTTCAATCTTTAATTGCATTTTTTGTAAAAAAGTTATATTATGAAAAAAAAGAATAAGGGACAGAGATTATGAAAAATATCGTAAATATTATAAATTTTGTAAGATTCTGCGAACCGAGAAGCGATGATGACAGCTATCTTTTTCAGACGACAAAAGAAGAGCTCGAATTATGCAAAAAATATAATTTTCCGTCAACGATATTATTGCAATATGATGCCCTTATTGATGAAAAATATATAAATCTTATTAACGAATACAGAAACAGCACAGAAATCGGGCTCTGGTTTGAGGTGGTAAAGCCGCTGACTGAAGCTGTAGGCATTGAATGGAAAGGAAGATTTCCTTGGGACTGGCATAATGACGTGGGCTTTCTTGTGGGATATACTACAAAAGAAAGAGAGCTTATCATCGATGAAGCCTTCAATAAGTTCAAAGAAATTTTCGGCTATTATCCCGCATCCTGCGGAAGCTGGCATATAGATACCTATTCACTTAACTATATGTATGAAAAATACGGAATTTCAGCTTCTTGTAACTGTAAAGAACAATACGGAACAGATGGATATACAATATGGGGCGGTATTTATTCGGGGGCATATTATCCGTCAAAATATAATATGCTCTGTCCTGCCTCAACAAAGGAAAATCAGCTTAATGTCCCTGTATTCAGAATGCTGGGTGCAGATCCCATTTATCAGTATGATATGAATATCGGTGAAAAGAACGCTTGTCAGCAGGTCACTTCTCTTGAACCCGTATACGGAAATTCAGGATGCGATGAAAAATGGGTAACTTGGTATCTCAATGAAAATTTCAACAATAAAGGCATTTCACTCTCATATGCACAGGTCGGTCAGGAAAACTCGATGGGTTGGGAGGCTATTTCCAAAGGACTTCCGATGCAGTTTGAAATACTTGATAAGATGAAAAAGGACGGAAAAATTGAAATTCAGACGCTTGGTGAAAGCGGAAAATGGTTCAAAGAAAGCTTCGAATTTACACCGCCGCAATCTCAGATGTTTGATAGTGATTACAATAACAACCGATATAAAACCTTGTGGTATAACTGCAAGAACTACCGACTGAATGTACTTTATGAAAAGGGCAGAATTTGGATAAGGGATTTATATCTTTTCGATGAAAACTTCAAAGAAAAATTCCTCACAGAAAAAGAAACCTCACATAACTGCTCATATTATACTTTGCCTGTTATCGACGGATTAAGATACAGTAATAAAAATACAAGAGCGGGACTGTATTTTTACCGTCACGGCAATAAACTGAAATTTGATGCACCGTGGAGAACCTTTGAAAAAGATAATTCTGCAAATATATATCTTGACGATGAGCTTAAAATTACTGCAGACGAAAACAGTATAAATATTCGGTGTAACAAAAACAATTGGTATATGTGTGCTGTCAATTCAGCTTCTGCCGAAGTGCCTTATATTTCTGCAGACGGAAAATCACTGAAATTGCAATTTAAGTATTACAAAGACGAGTGTTTTCAATATGAATTAAAAATTGGTAAAGGCTATTTCAAAATGTCTGAAAACGGCTTTATGATATTCCCCGAAAACGGTATGATAAGAATAGATTTCTAAAAAAAGAAGAGAATTCTGATGAATTCTCTTCTTTTCATTCATTTTTTATAAGCTCATAATTTCCTGATTTTAATAAAGCTGAAAATTCTTCGGCTGTTTTTATACGGGTGCCGGTTTTAATGCCTGCATGGCAGAGAATATGAGGTAAATGAGCATCAGCACCTGATGTTACAACCATATCGGGATGACAATACGATAATTCCTCTGCAGCAGAGTTTTCATAAGGAGCGTTACCGTAATTATAAATCTCAAAGCCATCAATAAAGGTCGACGGAAGAAGACCGACCTTTGACACATAATTACGCACTCTGAACGGATGTGCCTGAATAATTATCACACCGAGGGGTGATAAGGTTTCATACCACAGCTGAAGATTTCGTTCTTTAAGCTCGGGATGTTCATACAACATTTCAGGTGTTATGCCGTAACATAGGATTTCCTGACCGTTTCCTACATGTTCTTCGATACCGAAAAAAATATCAATTCCGAGATGCTCGGCGAGCCTTTTACATTCAAGATAATCTTTTTCATAAAAACTGACAAATTTTTTCCATGAAAGCTCTTTGTCTATACCTGTATTGCCATTATAAAAATGATTGGTCAACACAGCACCGTTATAACCGCCTTTATATAAAGCTCTGACAAGCTCATACGGAGTTATTCGCCCGCAACCGCTGCAAGGAGCAGTATGACAATGCATCTGATATCTGAATTCGGACATTTTATTCACCTTTGAGCAAAATATTATAATCGTTAATGTCAGAAAATTCTAAACAAAAACACACATTAGATAAAAAGGTCATAAATCGTAAATTGATATAACAAATCTACTAATTTAATAAATTATCTAAATCATAGAACATTTAATCTATAATGTCAAATAACAAAAAAAATAAACCGTGTAATTTACACGGCTTTAAATCAAATCACAGAAATACACCCTCAAAACTGAACAATGAGTGAAGAAGAACCAAGTAAAGAGGTCAAGCCCTCGACCTATTAGTACTGCTTAACTGAACACATCACTGTGCTTACATACGCAGCCTATCAACCTCGTAGTCTACAAGGGGTCTTACTAGCTTACGCTATGGGATATCTAATCTTGGAGATGGCTTCACGCTTAGATGCTTTCAGCGTTTATCCAATCCGCACTTAGCTACTCGGCCATGCCACTGGCGTGACAACCGATACACCAGAGGTGCGTCCATCCCGGTCCTCTCGTACTAGGGACAGCGCTCCGCAAATATCCTGCGCCCACGGCAGATAGGGACCGAACTGTCTCACGACGTTCTGAACCCAGCTCGCGTACCACTTTAATCGGCGAACAGCCGAACCCTTGGGACCAAATTCAGCCCCAGGATGTGATGAGCCGACATCGAGGTGCCAAACCTCCCCGTCGATGTGGACTCTTGGGGGAGATCAGCCTGTTATCCCCAGGGTAGCTTTTATCCGTTGAGCGACGGCATTTCCACTCACATACCGCCGGATCACTAACTCCAACTTTCGTT
>JAZSJT010000001.1:0-69972 GCA_045534425.1 Acutalibacteraceae bacterium
GGAGAGCACACAACACCGTCAAGACCTGCTTTTTTAGCATTTTCAGCATAGTGCATAACAACCTTGTCAATGGGCTCTTTTATGAGAAGGTCATTTTCCATAGCTTCCTGATCTGTGGAGGTAAGCTGTGTTACGGCAATGAGAATGGGGCGTGTGCCGTCTTCACGGGTGAGTCCTTCAATAGCGGCTTCCATCATTCTTATTGTACCTGCTGCGTGAAGGTTTGTCATATCAACATCAAGTCCCGAAAGAACTGCCATTGATTTTTTTACCGTATTGGGAATATCGTGAAGCTTGAGGTCAAGGAAAATCTTGTGTCCTCTTGCTTTTATTTCTTTAACAATTTCGGGGCCTGCTCCGTAGAAAAGCTCCATGCCTATTTTTACAAAAGGCTTTTCCTCTGTGAAAAGGTCAAGAAAGCTCATAACCTTTTCTTTACTCGGAAAATCGCAGGCAATAATTACGTCTCTACCCATTATTTTGTTCCTCCTATTATTTCTGAAAGTGAATTTATTCTGTATTTTTCCATAGCTCTCGGAAGGTCATTGATGATGTCTCTTGATGCGAACGGATCTATAAGGTTCTGTGCACCGATTTCAACTGCCGTTGCACCTGCGAGCATCATTTCAATAACATCTTCGGCGGAAGTAACACCGCCCATACCCACTATCGGGATATTTACTGCATTTGCAACCTGATATACCATTCTGACGGCAACGGGGAATATGGCACTGCCCGAAAAACCGCCCATTTTATTGGCTATAACAGGCTTTTTGGTTTTAAGGTCAATTCTCATACCGAGAAGTGTGTTTATAAGACTTATTCCGTCTGCTCCCGCCTCTTCACAGGCCTTTGCGATGCTCACAATGTCCGTGACATTGGGTGAGAGCTTTATAATTACGGGCTTTGTTGTAACTGCTTTGACTGCTTTGGTGACCTCGGCGGCGGCTTCGGGAGATGTGCCGAAGCTCATTCCTCCGCCGTGAACATTGGGACAGCTGACATTTACTTCAAGCCAGCCCACTTCTTCACATTTATCTAATTTTTCACAGGTATAGGCATAATCGGGAACGGAAAAACCGCTGACATTTGCCATAACCTTTTTGTTGAATACTTTTCTCATTTTCGGGAGCTCTTCAGAAATTACCTTTTCAACGCCGGGATTCTGAAGCCCTACCGCATTTATCATTCCTGCGGTGCATTCCGCAATTCTGGGAGTGGGATTACCGAAGCGGGGCTCCTTTGTTGTGCCCTTGAATGAGAATGTTCCGAGAATGTTTATATCGTAAAGCTCTGCGAATTCATATCCGTAGCCGAAGGTTCCGCTTGCGGGGATAACGGGATTGTCGAGGGTTATTCCGCAAAGCTCAACACTCATTTTTCCCATATTATCTCCTCCTTTTTAAGAACGGGACCGTCCTTGCATATTCTCTTATTTCCGTAAAGTGTTTTACAGGAGCAGCCCATACAGGCACCGAAGCCGCAGCCCATTCTTTCCTCAAAGCTGAACTGTCCTTCAATTTCTGTTGCATTATAAAGAGCTCTAAGCATAGGCTCGGGACCGCAGGTGTAAAAATATGTTGCAGCCGGGTAGTCTGAAAGTGCATTTGTTACAAAGCCCTTTGTTCCTTTTGTTCCGTCAACCGTGGTGACTGTAACTTCACAGCCGAGAGCTTTGAATTCATTTTCAAAGAATACTTCACTTTCTGTGTTGAAGCCTAAAATAACACTTACCTTTTTACCTTCATTGAGAAGCTTCTTTGCAAGCATATAAAGGGGAGGCACACCCACACCGCCGCCGACTAAAAGCACATTGTCACCCGAAAGGGAGGTGTCATAGCCGTTTCCGAGACCTGTGAGAATATCAAGAGTGCCCTCTGACATTTTCATCATCTGCTCTGTGCCTTTCCCCACAACCTTATAAATGATTGTGAGAATATTGCCCTCAACGTCGTTTACGGAAATGGGACGGCGAAGATAAAGTCCGTCAAGCTTTATATTTACAAACTGACCTGAAGAAGTAATCTCCGAGGTGTCGCCCTCAAGACGCATAAGATATACGTCTTTTGTGAGAGGGCGGTTTTCTGTAATTCTGAATAAACTTTGTTTCATCGGTATTTCACCTTTTAAGCATCTATTGTGGATATGCAAAGAGTTGTTTCTTCAAGAACATCAAGCAGCACTCTTACGGTGTCAAGTGCGGTGAAGAGTGTGATGTTGTTATCTGTTGCATATCTTCTTATTTCATGACCGTCACTCAGAGGTCCTGATGAGCCGATATCTCTTGTGTTTATAACATATGCAATATGGCCCTGACGGATTGCATCAATGATTTCTGTGCTGCCTTCGCTTATCTTCTTATGAACGTGAGTTCTGATGCCGTGAGATTTAAGGAATTCAGCAGTGCCTTCCGTGGCTTCAATATTGAAACCGAGATTATAGAAACGGCGGATAAGGGGAAGTGCTTCTTCCTTATCCTTGTCTGCAATTGTAGCAAATACGGTGCCGTAGTTCTGAAGCTTTGTGCCGGATGCCTGAAGTGCCTTGTAAAGAGCACGGTTGAGCTTGTCGTCATAACCTATGGCTTCGCCTGTGGATTTCATTTCAGGGGAGAGGTATGCGTCAAGACCTCTGATTTTTGAGAAGGAGAAAACGGGAACCTTTACATACCATCTGTCTTTTTCGTCAGGATAAATTCCGAAAATGCCCTGCTCTTTAAGAGTCTTGCCCATAATTACTTCCGTTGCAATGTCTGCAAGTGAATAGCCTGTTGCTTTTGAAAGGAAGGGAACGGTACGGGAAGAACGGGGGTTTACTTCGATGATATATACGTCATCGTTGTCGTCAACAATGAACTGGATGTTATAAAGACCTACGATGCCTATTCCGAGTCCGAGCTTCTTTGCATACTGTAAAATCGTGCCCTTGACCTTGTCTGAAACGGAGAATGTGGGATAAACGCTTATTGAGTCACCTGAATGGATACCTGTTCTTTCGATAAGCTCCATAATGCCGGGAACGAATACATCAATGCCGTCGCAGATGGCATCAACCTCAACCTCTTTACCCTGAATGTATTTGTCAACAAGAACGGGCTTGTCCTCGTCAATTTCAACGGCTGTTTTAAGGTAAGTTCTCAACTGCTCTTCATTTGCAACAATCTGCATTGCACGTCCGCCGAGAACGAAAGAGGGACGTACAAGCACGGGATAGCCGATTTCAGCCGCTGCGGCAACACCGTCTTCAATCTTTGTTACGGCTCTGCCCTTGGGTTGGGGAATGTTAAGCTCCTTGAGGATTTTTTCAAAGCTGTCACGGTTTTCTGCCTTTTCAATAGCATCGCAGTCCGTACCGATAATCTTTATTCCTCTTTCTCTTAAAGGCTCTGCAAGATTGATTGCAGTCTGACCGCCGAGAGAAGCTATAACACCTTCGGGCTTTTCAAATTCGAGGATGTTCATAACATCTTCCGTTGTGAGAGGCTCGAAATAGAGCTTGTCTGCAGTTGTGTAGTCTGTGGAAACCGTTTCGGGGTTGTTGTTTATGATGATGGCTTCATAGCCTGACTTCTTGATTGTTGTTACTGCGTGAACCGTGGAATAGTCGAATTCAACACCCTGACCGATACGGATGGGGCCTGCACCTAAAACAACAAGCTTTTTCTTATCTGTAAGCCTTGAAGCATTTTCATCGTAGTATGAGGAGTAGAAATAGGGGATGTATGCATTTGTGTGACAGGTGTCAACCATCTTGAATACGGGGAACAGATTATGCTCTTTTCTCATAGCATAAACATCAAGCTCGGACATATCCCAGAACTTTGATATAATCTTGTCGGAGAAGCCTGTTTTCTTTGCTTCTTTAAGTGTTTCAAAATCGCCTTTGTTTGCCTTGATTTTGGCTTCAAGGTCAATGATTTTCTTTATTGATTCAAGGAAATATGCAGTGATTGCCGTAATCTCGTGAAGCTTTTCAACGGTTTCACCGCGGCGGAAAAGCTCTGCAACAGCAAAGATGTTGTCATCCTTGAATTCTTTTATGTAGTCGTAGATTTCTTCTGTTGTGTAATTGTCAAATTTTGCAAGGTGGAAGTGGCATACACCTGTTTCAAGAGAACGCACGGACTTGAGAAGACATTCTTCAAGTGTTGAGCCGATGCCCATAACCTCGCCTGTTGCCTTCATTTGTGTTCCGAGGGTATTGGGAGCACCTGCAAACTTATCAAAGGGGAAGCGGGGGAATTTTGCAACGATATAATCGAGTCTGGGTTCAAATGCCGCAGTGGTGTTTGCGATTGTAATTTCTTCAAGTGTCATGCCTACTGCAATTTTTGCGGTAACTCTTGCAATGGGATATCCGCTGGCTTTTGAAGCGAGAGCTGATGAACGGGAAACTCTGGGGTTTACTTCAATGAGGTAATATTCGCTTGTTGTGGGATTGAGAGCAAACTGTACGTTGCAGCCGCCTTCTATTTTAAGCTCACGGATGATTTTGATTGCGGAATCGTTGAGCATTTTGTGGTCTTCTTCGCTGAGAGTAAGGATGGGAGCCACAACAAGGGAGTCACCTGTGTGAACACCGACGGGGTCAATGTTTTCCATTCCGCATATTGTTATTGCGTGGTCGCTTCCGTCACGCATAACCTCAAACTCTATTTCCTTATAGCCCTTGACGCTCTTTTCGATGAGAACCTGATGAACGGGAGAGAGCTTAAAGGCATTTGTGCCGATGTCAATAAGCTCTTCTTCGTTATATGCAAAACCGCCGCCCGTTCCGCCGAGAGTAAATGCGGGGCGAAGAACAACGGGATAGCCTATTCTTTCTGCAGCTGCCTTTGCTTCTTCAAGAGAATAGGTGATTTCAGAGGGAATAGTGGGTTCACCGATAGATTGACACAGCTCCTTGAAAAGCTCTCTGTCTTCTGCTCTTTCAATGCTTTCACTGCTTGTGCCGAGAAGCTCAACACCGCATTCTCTGAGAACTCCCTTCTTTTCAAGCTGCATTGCAAGATTAAGTCCTGTCTGACCGCCGATTCCGGGAACAATTGCATCAGGTCTTTCATAGCGGAGAATTTTGGCGATATATTCGAGTGTGAGAGGCTCCATATATACCTTGTCTGCTATTGTTGTGTCTGTCATTATCGTTGCAGGGTTGGAGTTGCACAGAACTACCTCATAGCCTTCCTCCTTGAGAGCAAGACAAGCCTGTGTGCCCGCATAGTCAAATTCGGCAGCCTGTCCGATCACTATGGGGCCTGAGCCGATAATCATAATCTTTTTGATGTCTGTTCTTTTTGCCATAAAATTCTCTCCTTATATATCACTGTGTTTATAAACTGTTTTTCCGCCCGAAACCGTGAGCATACACACGCCCGAAAGCTTTTCTCCCGTGAAGGGCGTTGCTTTGCCCTTTGAAAGGAAATCTTCGGGATTTACCGTAAATTCTTCGGTGAGCTTCCATACTGTGTATCCGTCGGGTTTTATTCCGAACCTCTTGTGAGGATTTGTTGACATAAGCTCTATAAGCTTTTCTAATGTGATGATGCCTGTTTTTACAAGGTGCGTATACATCACGGGGAAGGCTGTTTCAAGTCCCACTATTCCGAAAGCACTTTTTTCAAGACCTTTTGACTTTTCCTCCTCGGAGTGAGGGGCATGGTCGGTTGCTATCATATCAATGGTGCCGTCTTTTATGCCTTCTATGAGTGCAAGTCTGTCTTCTTCGGAGCGAAGGGGAGGATTCATTTTAAATCTGCCTTCTTCTTTCAGGTGCTTGTCGCTCATAACAAGGTAGTGAGGGCCCGTTTCACAGGTTACATCAAGCCCTTCTTTTTTTGCCTGACGAATAAGCTCAACGCTTTCCTTTGCGGATATGTGGCAGACGTGATATTTACAGCCGGTTTCACGGACTAACTGTAAATCTCTTTCAATCTGCTTCCATTCGCTTTCGGAGCAGATTCCTCTGTGTCCGTGCTTGCGTGCATATTCGCCCTTATGGATATATCCGCCTTCAAGAAGGTCGTTTACTTCGCAGTGGGCGGCAATTATTTTTCCGAGCTTCTTTGCTTTAAGCATAGCTTCTCGCATCATTTCATCAGACTGCACACCCTTGCCGTCGTCGGAAAAAGCAACTGCATTTTCCGAAAGGCCTTCCATATCCGAAAGCACCTCGCCTTTTTCACCGACTGTTATGGCGGCATAGGGATAAACATTTATCACTGCATCTTTTTCTATTGCATCAAGCTGTATTTTCAGATTTTCCTTGCTGTCGGGAACAGGGGAGAGATTAGGCATTGTGCATACCGAGGTATAACCTCCTCTTGCGGCTGAAAGGGAACCGCTTTTTATGTTCTCTTTATAACAAAATCCCGGCTCACGGAAATGCACATGCACATCACAGAAACCGGGAAAAACAGCATATTCGGAATTGTTGAAAATTTCGCTGATACCAAGAGCAGAGAAAACATCATCTGTACCGGTGCTGATACCGGTTGCTTCTGACAATCCTATTATCTGAGCCTTGGCTAATACGGTCATATTTTCTTCCTTTCCTTGGCAACCTACATATTATTATAGGTGTTTTATATGCCTGTATAACAATATATTCTTTATTTGTGTCTCCGAATAGTTTATCACGGGAACAGCTTTTTGTCAACCTGAAATGTGCTGAAAAGTGAACTTTCTTATTATAGACAGATTGTCATTCGGGAAAACAGGAAAATTTGTTTAAAAAACAAAAAAGTTCCGAAAAAATGTCGGAACTTCTTTGCTTCAATGTTTGTCAGAATGATACAATTATTTGTGTTGAAGCTTGTTAATAATGCACATTGCAAATAATTGAAAATTACTGCTTCAGCCGACAAAATATGTGTCGTTTTCATCAGAAATAACAGGCTCCTCGGCTGTGCTTGCTTCGGATTGTGCGGCTGCGGTTGTGTCAGCTGCGGCAGATACCTGATAATAGCTTTCTGTTTCCTGATTTATTGATGAAGCTGTACTTTCATCTTGCGGCAGGGTTGTTGCTTCACTGTTTCCGGAGCAGGATGTCAATGCTGCTCCGAAAATAAGCAGAGTGAAAGAAAGGGCGATAATTTTTTTCATAAATATTCCTCCGTATATGTATTTTTTGTTTGCTGAAAACAAACGGGCAATAATAGTTTATTACGAAAACAGGTGAATAAACAACACAATTTTGTCGAAGAAAACTGTGAATTTTACGGTTACGGCAACTGATTTTTAAGAAATTATAAAAAAATAAAAAAAATTGCTCAAACCCCTTGATTTTTAAGGATTTATATAATATAATAAAGGCACTCTTTGGAGTGAATTGGCGTATAAAAGTAGTAAATTGGGTGATAAAGGAGGTTGAACAATGGAAAATAAATTTCTCGGTGTTTCAAAGCATAATCTTGAAAACGGAAACCGTCTTATAGTGCCGCCGAGATTCAGGGAAGCACTTTCTCCCGAATTTGTGTTGTTTAAATCTCCCGACGGATGCATCTCAATTTATGATACGGAAAATTTTGATGAAATTCTCAGGCAGGCAAGGCTGCTTGCCGGCACCAAAGAGGGGAGAGCACAGGCAAGGGTCGTCACAAGGGCTGCCAAATATCTTTCTCTTGATAAACAGGGCAGATTTACAATCCCTGCAGATTATATTTCATATGCTTCTATAGGAAACACCGTATATCTTACGGGTGAAGCAAACCGTCTTGAAATATGGGATGCCGATGCTTATTGTGAGCTTGGCGGTGAAACGGAAGTTGAACCCGCAAACTTCCCGCAGCTGTTCTATTGATAAGAGGTGTCTTGTATGCAGTTTGAACATATTCCTGTTTTATTTTATGAGACAGTAAATTCACTGAATATTAACCCCGACGGTATTTATGCGGATTGCACCGCAGGCGGAGGAGGTCACTCAAAGGAAATCGCGGACAGGCTATCCGATAAGGGCAGGCTTGTGGCTTTCGACAGGGATCCTGATGCTATAATAAATCTCAAGGAAAAATTCGCCTCTTATAAAAATGTTACGGTGGTAAACAGGAATTTCAGTGAAATCAAAGAGGTTGCTTTTGAGCTTGGAATTGATGGCTTTGACGGGATTATTGCAGACCTCGGTGTCAGTTCTTTTCAGCTTGATACTCCCGAAAGAGGCTTTTCTTTCAGAAGCGATGCTCCTCTTGATATGCGTATGAGTAAAGAGGGCATGAGTGCAAGAGACGTCATCAATAACTATTCCGAAAAAGAGCTTACGAGAATTTTTACCTGCTACGGTGAAGAAAAATTCGCAAAAAGCATTGCAAGAATAATTGTTTCGAGAAGAGAAAAAGAGCCTTTTGAAACAACCTTTCAGCTTGTTGATGCAATAAAGGACGGAATACCCGCAAGAGCAAGAAGGGAAGGCGGGCATCCTGCCAAAAGAGTGTTTCAAGCTGTTCGTATCGAAGTAAACGGTGAGGGTCGTGACCTGGCTCCTTCCGTTGAAAGTATGTTTGAAATGCTTAAAATAAACGGTATTCTTTCAATAATTACATTTCATTCACTTGAAGACAGAACGGTTAAAAATCTGTTCAGAGGCTTCTCGGAGGGATGTACCTGTCCCAAGGATTTTCCCGTGTGTGTATGCAAAAACACTCCGAGGGGAAAATTGCCGTTTAAATCAATGGCACCTTCAACGGAAGAGCTTGAAAGAAATCCCAGAAGCCACAGTGCAAGGCTTCGCAGTATTCAGAAGTTAAGATAAGTATATTATATAAAGGATAGAGATTGATTCTGAAAAAGGAGACGAGGAAATATGGATAATGCATATGCCGTTAAATATGATTTTGACAGCTTTGTGACAGAAGGCAACGCTGCTCCTCAAAGGAAAGAAAGAGAAGAAAAACACGGTAAAATTAAAAAGGTTGAGCCGATAACAAAAGAAGAAATAAAAAGTCAGGAAAAAGCAGGTCTCAGAAAATCTCTGTCACTTCTGCTTTTTGTCAGTGTGATTTTTTCGTTTGTTGCAATGCAGATTTATGCGGGTGCGAAAAATTATGAGCTCGCCCGTGAGATACATAAAATAGAAACACAGCTTGATATTGCAAAATCGGAAAATATCCGTCTTAATGCAGAGCTTAACGGAATTACCGGTATCGCCGTAATAGATACATATGCAACGGAAGTGCTGGGTATGACAAGAGTTGAGAGCTATCAGATAGAATGTGTTGACCTTTCAGAGGGAGATGCCGTTCTTTTTGCATCGGGCGGTATCGTCGGCTGATAATATATGCATACTTATGACGGACTGATGCATATATAAAATCAGGGAGCTATCTGTATTTTTTTGAGAGAAAACAATGTCCGTCTTTATATCAGACGAAAAAACAGGGGCGAAATATTTTCGCCCTTGTCGGTGTTTAGAGACAGTGAAAATTTTTTGAATTTTTGAAGGGAGAATAGTGCTTTGGCTGTAAATAAAGGCGAAATGAAAAGAAATTCCACAAGTGCCAAAAGAGCTGTTGCGGGCTTGTATATTGCTTTTTTTGTGCTTCTTGTGGTGCTGGTGGGAAGGCTCGGCTATCTGACAATCATAAAGGGTGAGGAATACAGAAGGCTTGCGGAAAGCCAGCAGTATGATGATTCAAATATTGCTTCTTCAAGAGGCACAATTTATGATTCGGAAATGAATGTTATTGCACAGAGTGCAAAGGTTTGGCTTATAAAAATTGTGCCTTACAATATCGACCGTGAAGACGGCGGAGCAGAAAAGGAGCTTGTAATAAAAGGGCTCAGTGAAATTCTCCATCTTGATGCCGAAACGATACGGAAGAAGATAGACAGCAATCTCAATGCCAACTATCTCAGAATTAAAAGCGAGGTTGAATATGCCGAAAAATCTGCAATTATGCAGTTTGCATCAGACAACAAGCTCGGTAATATTATCAATGCAGATCCGGATACAAAAAGATATTATCCCGACGGAACACTGGCCTCCACGGTAATCGGCTTTACGGGAACTGACGGGAACGGTCTTTACGGGCTTGAAAATTATTATGACCAAAAGCTTACGGGCGTTGACGGAAAAATATTTACTCTTGAGGATGCCCGTTCCAATGAGCTTGAGAGCAACAATAAAATTATTTATGATGCAAAAAACGGTGAAAATTTTGTTATTTCGTTAAAAAATGAAGTGCAGACTGTTCTTCGAACGGCACTTCTCGGTGCATATGAGGAGCATAATGCGGATAATGTTTACGGCATTGTTATGGATACAAAAACAGGTGCCGTTCTCGGTATGAGTAACGTTCCCGATTATGATTCCAACACCCCGTTTGATATATATGATGAGAAAACAAAACAGGAAATAGAAGCAACAGAGGATGAAAAAGAAAAGAGCAGCAAAAAGAATTCCGCCCAGCTTAATCAGTGGAAAAACAAGGCAATAGCCGACTTTTATTATTCAGGCTCGGTTTATAAGGTATTTCTTGTTGCGGGTGCACTTGAAGAGGGTGTAATTGATGAAAATACATCCTATACCTGTCACGGAACAATAACGGTAGGTGACAGAACCGTTAAGGACTATAATCCCATAGGCCACGGTCTTGAAACTCCCGAAACGCTTCTTGTTAATTCCTGCAATACTTTTTCCGTTCATGTGGGACAGAAGCTTGGAATTGATCTTTTCTATAAGTATTTTGATGCTTTCGGATTTACCGAAAAAACCGGTATTGATTTGCCGGGTGAGGGCTCTCCCGTAGCTGGCGTTACATATCATTCACCCGAAATTTCATTTACAAATTCAAACCTTGTCAGTGTATCCTTCGGTCAGTCCAATCAGGTTACACCCATACAGGTTGCGGCTGCCATTAGTGCGGTCGGAAACGGCGGAAAGCTTATGAAGCCTTACATCGTTCAGAAAACCGTTGATGATTCCGGAAACACAATTTCCGAAACAAAGCCCACTGTTAAAAGACAGGTTATATCCGAGTCAACTGCCAACAAGGTAAAAGCCTATATGGAAGAGGTTGTAAAAAGAGGAACAGGTGCCAATGCTTATGTTGCAGGATATCACGTTGCGGGAAAAACCGGTACCAGTGAAAAAACAGGTATTGAAGAGGCTGCATATATCGCATCCTTTGCCGGCTTCGCTCCCTGCGATGATCCTCAGATAACCGTTGTTATTGTTATAGATAACCCCAAGGGAGCAAGATATTCGGGCGGTGATATTGCTGCACCTGTAGCAGGGGAAGTGTTCTCAAAGCTTCTTCCTTATCTCGGTGTTGAGCCGTCTTATACCGAACAGGAGCTTGCAAAGCTTTCCGAGCCCACTCCCGATATGATCGGAAAAACGGTATTGCAGGCAAAAGCAGAGCTTGCACATACAGAGCATAACGTAAGAGTTATCGGAGACGGTGACACTGTTATTATGCAGTCACCCGAAGCAGGACGTTCAACTCCCGCAAACGGTGTTATTGTTCTTTATACAAAGGAAACAGATAATAAAGAAACAGCAATTGTGCCTGATTTTTCAGGACTTACGGTTTCACAGGCAAATCAGATTGCAGTAAATCGCGGATTTAATATAAGAATTTCAGGCAGCTCCTTCTCCAGTGATGCCGTTGTTGCCTATAAGCAGGAGTATGGAGAAGGCACCGAGCTTGAGCTGGGAAGTATCATAACCGTCTATTTTAAAACAAGCGGTATTTCAGACTGAAAATTAAGAAAAAAACGGAAAATAATGGCTCAAAAATCTATAGAGAGGTATTATTTTTGAAGCTTTCAGAGATACTTGAAAAATCGGGACTGCCCGATTTAACATTTGCTGACTGTGTTGTAACAGGTATCACTCAAGTTGTTGAAAAGGTAAAAGAAGGATATATATATGTTGCCGTCTGCGGTAAAAATGTTGACGGCAATATGTATATCCGTGAGGCACTTGAAAAGGGTGCGGCGGCAGTAATATCCGACAGGTCGGAAAAACGGTCCTTTGTTGTTAATGTTGATGATGCAAGAGAGGCCCTCGGGGTTCTTCTCAGTGTGTTCTATTTACATCCCGAAAAGAAAATGAAAATTATCGGTGTCACGGGAACAAACGGGAAAACTACGGTCTCGCACTATATAAAACATCTGCTGGAGGCTCACGGTGAAAAATGCGGGATAATCGGAACTCTCGGCTGTTTTTACGGTGATGTTTCTGTCGGTACAGAGTATACCACACCTATTTGTGAAGACTTTTTTTATGAGCTTCATAAAATCTCCGAAGCAGGAATAAAATACTGTGTGGTTGAAGTTTCATCGCAGGCACTTTCACAAAAGCGGACATTTCCCGTGAAATTCTTTCTCGGTATTCTGACGAATATCGGACGGGATCACCTTGATTATCACGAAAATATTGAAAATTATATCAATGCAAAAAAAACTTTGTTCTCGATGTGTGATAAGGCACTTGTTAATATTGATGATTTATATTCGCACAAATTCTGCAGCATCTGTAATGAAACCTACACTTTTTCTCTGAAAAATCCCTCAGCTGATTATTTTGCACGGAATATCAATATGTGCGGTGACGGAATTGAATATTTGTTTTCCTGTCAGTGCCGTGAATTGGCCTTCTGCCTGCAGGGCATGGGGGAGATGACTGTATATAACTCACTTATCGGTGCCGCAGCACTTGACATCTGCGGCTTTTCAGGTGAAGCTACAAAAGGTGCAATAACAAATCTTCCGGTAATAAAAGGGCGTATGGAGAAAATTACAGACGGAAAAATAACCGCCTATGTTGATTTTGCACATACCCCGGAGGCTTTGGAAAATGTTCTGTCGGCTCTCCGTAAAATAAAGAAAGGCAGACTGATTTGTGTTTTCGGCTGCGGAGGCAACCGTGACAGAGGAAAAAGAGGCAGAATGGGAGAGATTTCGTCCCGACTTGCGGATATTGTAATTATAACGACAGATAATCCGAGAAGTGAAAATCCGCAGCAAATTACGGATGATATATATAAAGGTATAAAAAATAATAAAAATATATTCAGAATAGAAGACAGGGAAGAGGCAATAAAATTTGCGGTAAACAAAGCTCTTTCCGGAGATATTATTCTTGTGGCAGGAAAGGGCCATGAGGAATATCAGCTTAAAGGCAATAAAAAGATTTATTTCAGTGATAAAGAAATTCTCGAAAAATATATGTTTTAATCTGAAAGGAAAGATGAAAAATGGAATTATGGGTTGCATTGCTTTTGTGTGCAGGTGTAGGATTTGCAGTATCTTATCTGCTTGGTTTTGCTGTTGTTCCGTGGCTTCATAAACTGAAATTCGGACAGGAGATACTTGATATCGGCCCCTCTTGGCATAAAAAGAAGCAGGGAACACCCACAATGGGCGGTATACTTATTATTTCAGGCTTCATTGCAGCTGTTGCATTGGTTCTTATAACCGACGGTATTCTCGGCGGAAGGCTTCTTCTTTCAGAAAATTCAAGACCTGAAAATGTTGTATATATTAAAGTGTTCAGCGGAATACTTATGGCACTCGCATTTTCATTTATCGGGTTTATTGATGACTATATCAAGGTTGTCAAAAAAAGAAATCTCGGTCTTACAGAAATGCAGAAGACAGTGCTTCAAGCATTGGTTATTCTCGTATACTTATTTACATTATATAAATGCGGTGTGAATTTCATATTTATCCCATATATCGGCATATATGAAAATGCACTTATTTTCTGGGGGCTTGGTTTTATTGCAATTTACTGCACTGTAAATGCAGTAAACTTTACAGACGGTGTGGACGGTTTGTGCTCGTCGGTTACATCGGTTGTCTGTATTGCCTTTTCCGTTTGTGCCGTAATTATGAATTTTTCGGGACTTTCAGTTATTGCCGTTGCCCTATTCGGTTCCCTTATCGGTTTTCTTATGTGGAACTGGAATCCTTCAAAAGTAATTATGGGAGATTTGGGCTCATTGTTCCTCGGCGGAATGGTTTGTATGCTTGCATTTTCGCTTGATGCCCCTTGGCTTATCGTGCTTATCGGATGCATATATGTTGCTGAATTTGCATCAGATATTCTGCAGATAATATATGTAAAAACACATAACGGAAAAAGACTGTTCAAGATGGCTCCTTTACACCATCATTATGAGATGAGTGAGTGGAGTGAAAAGAAAATTTGTAAAGTGTTTACGCTTGTCACAGTTATAGGCTCCGTTGCGGCTGTTGCTCTCTCGTGGTTCGGCAGACTTCAGTAAAGTAAAGAACTTTACAAGCATAAAAATCAAGATGTTTTATTAATATGCCCGTCTTTTTTTGTCGGGGAAAGGTGGCTTTTGATGTTCGATACAGTCAAAAGAAAATGGCACGGCAGTGCACTGGGAAAATATGTTGATAAACAGGGCGGTCTTTTTTCTCAGGGTGCATTTGATACACGTTTGTTCGCTCTGCTGTTTATAACTCTTATAGTGGGACTTGTGATGCTTTATTCCGCAAGCTATCCCAATGCATACAGCAAGGGTTGGGACCCGTCTACCTATTTTACCGCACAGCTTGAGGGTGCGGCAGCGGGACTTGTTGTAATGGTATTTGTTGCTAAAATCAATTACCGTTTGTTTATGATGCCCGGAGCTTATTTAGGAACGGGATTTTCTCTTCTCACTCTTGTTCTTGTTCTTTTCATCGGAGATTCCGGTGAAGACGGTGATTCCATAAGAAGATGGATAAGCTTCGGCGGCTTCAGCTTTCAACCCTCCGACGTTGCAAAGCTTGCCCTTATTCTGACTCTGGCTTATATTCTTCATAAGGATCACGATAAAATGGTCAGTAAGAAAGTATTCAAGCCACGCTTCAGAATCGCACAGATAGCAATGGAGCTGATAAACACAACCTGCAGACGTCCTGTTATAAATGAATCTTTCATTCCCGTAACTAAATGCGTTGTCGTTATTCTTTCTTATGTGGGACTTGTTCTTATCGGATCCCATCTTTCGGGTGCAATAATTATGGTGCTTATTGCCGCTGTTATGCTGTTTGTGGGTGAAATACGCTGGTCGTGGATAGGCTTGTTTGTGCTTATTGTGGTTCTTGCAATTCCTCTTCTTTTTGCAACGGGAATAATCAAGGAATATATGATAGCGAGAATTACAACATTTTTCAGTGAATCTCCCGATATAACGGGTGCCGACTGGCAGACCACACAGGCACTTTATGCAATAGGCTCAGGCGGATTTTTCGGCAAAGGTCTCGGTCAGTCCGTACAGAAGTATAATTATGTTCCCGAGCCGCAGAACGATATGATTTTTTCAATTATTATTGAAGAGCTGGGCTTTATCGGCGGTGTGGCAATCATAGTTCTTTTTGCTCTTATGATATGGAGAGGAATTGTAATCGGTGTCAATTCTCCAACCAGATACGGAGCATTGGTTGCCTTCGGAATTTCCTTCAAGCTTGCAATTCAGGTGTTTCTCAATATCGGCGTTGCGACGGATATTATTCCCAATACGGGTATTACATTGCCGTTTTTCAGCTACGGCAGAACCGCACTTATTGTGAATATTGTTGAAATCGGAATACTTTTAAGCATTTCCCGTAATTCGAGAATGAGAAAAGTTTGACCGAAAGGAGATATATTATGAAAGTGGTAATTGCCGCAGGCGGAACAGGCGGTCACATCAATCCCGCACTGTCACTTGCCCAGGAGATAAAAAAGCATCATCCGGAAGCAGAAATTCTTTTTGTCGGAACAAAAGACAGGCTCGAAGCCACTCTTGTTCCGAAAGCGGGTTTCGGCTTTGCTACTATTGATATAAGCGGTTTTGAGAGGTCTTTTTCTCCGAGAGCAATAATTAATAATATCGGAACGCTTAAAAAATTGCTTTTTGTAACAGGCCGGTGCAGAAAAATACTTTCTGACTTTAAGCCTGATGTTGCTGTGGGCTTCGGCGGATATGTAAGCGGTCCCGTTATAAGAACCGCACATAAAATGGGTATTAAGACTGCAATACACGAGCAGAATGCATTTCCCGGAAAAACAAATATCGCACTTGCAAAATATGTTGATGCGGTAATGCTCACCTGTGAGGATGCAAAAAAGCATCTTAAAAGTAAAAATCCCGTCATTGTAACGGGACTTCCCGTGAGAAAAGAAATTCTTACGGCAGAAAAAGGTGAAGCAAGAAAGAAGCTGGGAATTGCGGAAGCAAAGTGTGTTATTCTTGCAACAGGAGGAAGCTTGGGGGCTGCGGCTCTGAATGATGCCATGTGTGACGTGGTTAAAAAATTTGCTTCTGAAGATATAGAAATAATTCACGGCTACGGTCAGAACGGAAAGTATGTTCCCGAAAAGCTTAAAGAAATGGGTGTTGACATAAAAAAGCAGCCCAATCTTCGTATCACCGAGTATATTTACGATATGGCAACATATATGGCAGCGGCAGATCTTGTTATCAGCAGGGCGGGTGCATCCTCTCTTGCAGAAATACAGGTTCTGGGAAAGGCATCATATCTCATTCCTTATCCCTATGCCACAGAAAACCACCAGTATCACAATGCCTTGGCTCTTGCAAACAACGGTGCAGCTATGGTTTGTGAGCAAAAAGATTTCAATTCGGAAAAACTCATACAAGTTATAAATGAACTTCTGACTAACAGAGAAAAATTTATCCGTATGGGACAGTGTGCAAGAAATATGGCAATAACAGATGCACAGAAAAAAATATATGACAATGTTTATTCTCTCATAAAATAACAGCAGTCTTTTCTTCGTCCGGTAACAGGGACAAATTCACCCCCATAAAATAAAACTGAAGTTTTATCTCGGAAGGGTGAAATTATGAGTGAGTATATTATTGAGGGCGGCAGAAGGCTGTCAGGTGAATGTACTGTGCAGGGTGCCAAAAACAGTGCTCTTCCCATTCTTGCCGCAACGCTTTTAAGTGAAACGGCAAGTACCGTAAAAAACTGTCCCGAGCTTCTTGATATTGATGCCACACTGAAAATATTAAAGCATCTCGGATGCGAAACCGAAAGGCACGGACATTCGGTTACTGTAAATTCCGTAAATGCCGACGGGTGTGAAATTCCCGAGCAGCTTATGCGGGAAATGCGTTCTTCGGTAATTTTTCTCGGAGCAATTCTTGCCAGAAACAAAAAGGTGAGACTTTCCACTCCGGGCGGTTGTGAAATAGGTCTCAGACCTATAGATTTGCATCTTGATGCTATGAAGAAATTAGGTGCCTCGGTATCGGAAGAATTCGGACACATCGAGTGTTCTGCACCTGACGGTCTGCACGGTGCAACAGTGACTCTTTCCTTCCCCAGTGTCGGAGCAACTGAAAACATTATGATTGCTGCCAGTGTTGCCGAGGGCACCACAACAATTATCAACGCGGCAAGAGAGCCCGAAATCAGCGATCTTGCGGATTTTCTCAATTCCTGCGGAGCAAGAATATCGGGTGCGGGACAGGGTACTGTTATAATTGACGGCGTTAAAAAACTGCACGGGGCAACACATACGGTTATTACAGACAGAATCGTTGCAGCAACCTATATGGCGGCTGCTGCAATAACAGGCGGCGAGATTAAGCTTAACGGAATAATCCCCGCACATCTTTGTCCGATGATAGATTTATTTGAAGAAACAGGGTGCTTTGTCAGAACAGAATGTAAAAGCATTTATCTTAAAGCCCCCGAAAGTCTTAAAAGCGTGAAAATTATCAGAACTATGCCTTATCCCGGATTTCCCACGGATATTCAGGCTCCCACAGCCGCAATGCTGACCAAAGCCAACGGAACTTCGGTGATTATAGAAACAATTTTTGAAAACAGATTCAAATATATAGGCGAGCTTGTCCGTCTGGGAGCAAAGCTTCGTGTTGACGGAAGAATGGCAGTGATTGAGGGCGTGAAAAGTCTTCACGGTGCCAAAGTCAGAACGACGGACCTTCGGGGCGGTGCTGCTCTTATTGTCGCAGGACTTGCGGCAGAAGGTAAAACCGTTATTTCTGATATTAAACATATAGAACGGGGCTATGAGTGTCCTGAAAAAGTATTGGAAATGCTTTCAGCAAAAATAATAAAGACAGATATGGGAGAAGAATCTGATGAATCAGAATGATAACGATATTCTCAGAAGGAAGGACAGCCGTTTTTCCGATGAGGACAGAGCAAGAATTGCACAGGAAAATGCCGCGGCAAGACTGAATGCAAGGAAAAAAAGAGAAGAGAGACCTTCAGAGAATAAAAGAAAAAGTTCAAATGCTTCAGAAAATGAAATAGAGCAGAATAAAAGAAAAAAAGTTAAAAATGCAGATAAAAGCATATCTTCACCAAAACAGAAAAATACTGAAAAAAGGAAAAGTCCAAAAGAGGAAATTCAGGGAAGCCGCAATGACAGAATAAAGGACAGTCAGCAGGAAAGAAAGAAAACCCATAAACGGAATAACAATCTGATTATTTCAATGGTTTTTATTGTTGCAATTGCCGTTATCGGTATTTTTGCTGCTTTTGCCCTTAAAGTGAATGTTATAGAAGTCAGCGGCAGTGACAGATATTCTGATGCTTCCGTTCTTTTGGCGGCAGAACTTGATACAAGCGACAGTATGCTTCTTCTGAACGCGAAGTCCTTGGAGAATAAGCTTGAAACACTTCTTCCGTTTATAGAAAAGGCACAAATAAAGAGAGTGTGGCCTGATAAAATCAGCGTGGTTCTTACGGACGCTGTTCCCTCACTTGCGGTTGACAGCGGTGAAGGCTATGTGCTTATGAATAATTCATTAAAGGTTCTTGATGACGATGCTGTTACCGTTGGAAGTGATACGGCAATTCTTAAAGGAGTAAAAATCAGCTCGGCAATTCCGGGAAAAAAAGTAGAGCTCACTGATGATATCAGCACAGATGATTTTTCCTCTCTTGCAAACGCACTGACAGAAAGCGGAATTAAAGGTATTACGGAATATGATTTATCTGTGATTTCCGATATTTCGGTTATTTTGGACCACAGAATAGAAGTGAAATTCGGAACACTTGCAGGAGCTGCCGAAAAATTCAGATTCGGCAAGGAGGTTATTGACAAAACTGTCGCTTCGGATTCAAGACATTCGATGATTGTTGATTTAACAGCAGACGGAAAAGCCTATGTCAGAGATAAAAACGATTCCAATGTAAGTTTTGATGTTTTGCCTGAAGAAACCACACATGCATCCGAAGAGATAAATTCGTCGGAAGAAACAACTGCTGCGGATGATGGTTTTGTTTCAGTTGGGTGACAGATTATTTATAAAAAAGCAAAAAAACTGAAAAGCTGTTACTTTTTGTAATATTTTTTTATTTTTTTCTTGAATTTTATAAATAAGTATGTTAGTATAAAAAATGATTATGATTTAATATAATTTGGAGGATATAAATATGGGTTTTGAAATGTCAAACGAATATGATCTTGTTACTCAGATTAAGGTCGTAGGTGTTGGCGGTGGCGGTGGAAATGCCGTAAACCGTATGGTTGAATCAAATGTAAAGGGCGTAGAGTTTATCGCAGTAAATACCGATAAGCAGGTTCTTATAAATTCCAAGGCAACAACAAAAATTCAGATCGGTGAAAAGGTTACACAGGGACAGGGTGCAGGCTCTAAACCCGAGGTAGGTAAAAAAGCCGCCGAGGAAAGCCTTGAAGCAATCAATGAAGTTCTTGCGGGAACAGATATGGTGTTCATCACCGCAGGTATGGGTGGCGGAACAGGCACAGGTGCTGCTCCCGTAATTGCTCAGCTTGCTAAAGATAAGGGTATCCTCACTGTAGGTATCGTAACAAAGCCCTTTGAATTTGAAGGCCGCCGTCGTATGCAGATGGCAGAAGCAGGTATTGCGGAGCTTGCACAGCATGTTGACAGCCTTATTGTTATTCCCAATGAAAGACTCAAGCTCGTTTCTGATCAGAAAATCACATTCCTCAATGCTTTCACAATTGCCGATGATGTGCTGCGTCAGGGTGTTAAGAGCATTGCAGAGCTTATAAAGATTCCCGGTATCATCAATCTTGACTTTGCCGATGTAACTTCAATTATGAAGGATGCAGGTCATGCACATATGGGTGTGGGCAGAGCAAGCGGAAAGGACAAGGCAGAAACAGCCGCAAATGCAGCAATCTCCAGTCCTCTTCTTGAAACAACAATTCAGGGTGCAAAGGGCGTTATCATCCTTATCTCTGCATCCACAGACATCACTCTTGATGATGTTGATGCTGCTGCAACAATCGTTAAGGATGCTGCAGACCTTGATGCAAACATCATTTTCGGTGTTTCCACTGATGCTGCTCTTGATGATGAAATGGTTGTTACCGTTATTGCAACAGGCTTCGGAAAGGACGGCAACAGTGTTCCTCCCGCACCTGAAAAGAAAGCAGCCGAAGCTGCTGAAAAGGCACCTGAGACAGCTGCAGAAAAAGAAGAAAGTGAAACCGGCGTTGATGATGAAAGCCTTATGGACATCTTCAATTTCTTTAAGAATAAAAACTGATGGTCTTATAGCCGAAAAGCATATTGTACCCTTTGCTCCGTTTTGGGGAATAAAGTGCTTTTTATAAAATATACCGTCCGCAAGGATGATTTCAGAAGTTTTATGCGGGGCGTGCTTTTTGTGCGTCCCCTGTTTTTTGATTTATGGATATAAAAAATATTGTTTTTGATTTCGGAAATGTCATAATGCGTTATGATACCGATGAAATGCTGAACAGATTTTCTCTTTCAGAAGACGAAAAGAGGCTTTTTAAAGAGAAGATTTTCGACAGCCCCTTATGGAAGGATTCTGACAGGGGATATTCATACAGGGAAATTCTTTTTTATGATACACTTAAAGAGCTTCCCGAAAAGCTTGTTGAGGTTTTTTATGCCCTCGTTGCAAGATATGATTTTGAAGAGAAATTTATGACTTATAATGAGGGAATATATGAACTTATTTCTTCTCTCAAAGCCAATGGCTATAAGCTTTATCTTCTCAGTAACATAGGACTCGGCTTTCACGTTTTTAATATAAAAATCCCCGTTTTTTCTCTTTTTGACGGTAAATTTGCAACCTGTGACTGCGGTATTATAAAACCGCAAAAAGAAGCTTTTGAAGCATTCTTCAATAAATTCAGTCTTAATCCCGAAGAATGTATTTTTATTGACGACAGCATTGAAAATGTTAAAGCAAGTGAAAATGCAGGGATGAAAGCAATTCAGTATAATGCACGCTTTGAAAGTACAGAAATCCTGAAAGAAAAACTCAGGCTTAACATTAATAAAGATATCTGAAAGGAAATTATTTATGGCAGAAAACAAGAAAATGGTCGATTCCATTACCGCAATGGAAGAAGATTTCGGTAAATGGTATACAGATGTTGTAAAAAAAGCGGACCTTGTTGACTATTCAAGCGTAAAGGGATGTATGATTATCCGTCCCTACGGTTATGCAATATGGGAGCTTCTTCAGAAGCAGATGGATGAAAGATTTAAAGAAACGGGACACGAAAATATTTATATGCCTCTTTTTATCCCGGAGTCTCTTCTCCAGAAGGAAAAGGACCACGTTGAAGGCTTTGCACCCGAGGTTGCCTGGGTTACTCACGGCGGAAGTGAGCCCCTTCAGGAGCGTCTTTGCGTAAGACCTACCTCGGAAACACTTTTCTGTGAGCATTATGCAAATGTGGTTCAGTCCTACAGAGACCTCCCCAAGCTCTATAATCAGTGGTGTAATGTTGTACGCTGGGAAAAGACCACAAGACCTTTCCTCCGTTCAAGAGAATTCTTATGGCAGGAGGGACACACCGTTCACGCAACAGCCGAAGAAGCAATAGAAGAAACAGAGCGTATGCTTAATCTCTATGCCGATTTCTGCAAGGATGTTCTCAATATGCCTGTAATCAAGGGCAGAAAGACAGAGTCCGATAAGTTTGCAGGTGCAGAGGCTACATATGCCATTGAAGCACTTATGCACGACGGCAAGGCACTTCAGGCTGGCACGTCCCACTATTTCGGTGACGGCTTTGCAAGAGCCTTCAATATGACCTACACAGACAAGGAAAATAAACAGCAGTATGTTCATCAGACCTCATGGGGAACAACAACCCGTCTTATCGGTGCTGTCATTATGTCCCACGGTGACAACAACGGTCTCGTGCTTCCTCCCAGGGTTGCTCCCACACAGGTGGTTATCATTCCCATTGCATCTCACAAGCCCGGCGTCAAGGAAAAGGCAGAGGAATTAAGAGCGAGACTTGCTTCCCTGTTCAGAGTAAAGTGTGATAACACCGATAATTCTGCAGGCTGGAAGTTCGCTGAATATGAAATGAAGGGTGTACCGCTCCGTCTTGAAATCGGTCCTAAGGACATTGAAAACAATCAGTGTGTTCTTGTACGCCGTGACAACCGTGAAAAGTACTTTGTGTCTCTTGATAATCTTGAAGAAGAAATTGCAAGATTGCTTGATGAGCTCGGAAATGCTCTTTATAATAAGGCTCTCGAGAACATAGAAAAGAAGACCTACAGATGCACTTCAATTGACGAAATCAAGGAAGCTCTTGAAGCAAACGGTGACGGCTTTGTGAAGGCTATGTGGTGCGGTGAAGAAGAATGTGAGGATAAGGTCAAGGAGCTCACAGGTGTCGGCTCAAGATGTATTCCTTTTGAACAGGAAAGCCTTTCCGAAACCTGCGTCTGCTGCGGCAAAAAGGCACTCAATATGGTTGTATGGGGCAATGCATATTAATACGAAATCCTTTTAATTATTACGAATAAAGAAAGCCGTCGGATAAACCGGCGGCTTATAGTTATGTATGACAGGAATAATGTTTTATCTGAAAAATAATGCAGATTTTACTGTAAAAAATTCGGCGGTGGGAAAATCCACCGCCGAAATTATTTGAGTTGTGCTAAATTTTAATTATTTAAGTGTTTCAAGACCAACGGAAGCACGGAGAATAAGTCTTGCGTCAGCAGCCTTAACGCCGTCTTTCTTATCAACATCAGCTACACGAATCTGGAGAATATTGAGGTCTTCAAGACCAACAGAATATCTGAGGGCAAGTCTTGCATCAGCAGCCTTAACACCGTCCTTGAAATCAATATCACCGATTGAGCCGGGGATATTAAGCTCAAATATGCCTGTAAGAAGGTCATCAACAAGGTCAATAACTGCAACATTGATCTGCTTGTCAAAGAGAGAAGCCTTTTCATTAGCTGCAAGCATTGCTACAGCATCTTCAAGGTCAAAGTTGAGGAGATTTCCTATGAACTTATCAAGAAGCATTTTTTCTATATCGAATGCAAAGAAATCGTTGCCGCAACCGGAAATAAAGGAAAAATCAACGAGGCTGTTGAGGATAAGATTAAGCTTGAAGAAGCCGTCTGCTCCTTTATCAAGCTTATCAAGCTCTGCAGGGATAATATCTGCAATAGCAGGAATACCCTTTGCAAAATTGATAGCCCAGTCAACTATCTGATCGAGATATTCTTCACCTGTCCACTTTGATGTGTCAGCGGGAAGAGAGAAATATGTTGTTGCTTTGTTATAATTGAGAGCCTTTGCCGCAACTTCCATGCCGATTTCAAAGAGAAGGTCGAGACATTTGTCATCAGCCATCTTGTCAACGCCTGTTGCCTTTGCAGCAGCTGTAACCTTGATTTCTGCGGGAATCCATTCGGTATTTGTAACTGCATACTTTGCAGCAAGAACTGCAAGCTGTTCGAGTGTCTTAACTGCATTTACATCATTGGAAACACTGTTCTTGAACCAGCCGGGGAAGAAGAGCTTGAGAACAGCAACTGCCATTTCTTCAGAGCCCATATTCTTAACCTTATCTGCTGTGAAGCCTGAAAGGTCTGCACCGAGCTTTGATTTGTCAATCTTTGCTAATTTGGGAAGAATGAAACGGAATGTCTTTGTAAGGTTTTCGTCAAGGTTTTCGTTGCCGCCCGTCTTGAGAGCAAGACCGTCGAATGCATTCTTTGTAAGGATAACCTTGAGAAGAGCAATAACTGCATCGTTGAGCTTTGCAACCATATTGCCTGTGCCTGCAGCAAGGACAGCGTCAAATTCGTTGCCCTTGAATTCATAGTTCCAGTTGAATACTTCGTCAAGAATGTTGCCGAATTCATCATCAAGGGGCTTTACATTTTCAACAAGGAGTTCCTTTACATCAGTATTGAGAGGACCGACAAGAAGAGTCTTATAAATCTGACCTGCATATTTATCAAGGAAGCCGTTGATTGTGAGCTTCATAACTGCATCTGCATCATTCTTTGAAACAGTTGCGTCGTTACCTGTAAGAAGCTTTAAGAAAGCAGCAGCAAGAAGCTGGTCAGCTGTGTAGGACTTATATGTTTCATAATCAAGCTCAACAGCATCGCAGAGTAATTCCTTGATAGCATCGGGACCTATTGCATTTTTGATTTCCTTGTTTACATCAAAACCGAAAGGCTTGAGTAAAAGGTCTATAGCGAAACCGAATGAAAGGTCTGCTTTAGCCGCTTTCTTTATGACAGAAGTATTGTCTGCAAGGAACTGAAGGAGAGCATAAAGAGCCTGAAGGTTTTTACCTTTTCCTGTATCAACACCCTTGAGTGCATCGCAATTGAAGTTGATATCACCGAGTTTTAATAATCTTATGGCATAAAGTGAATCAATAAACTCGTTTACAGAGCCGAGCTTGATTCCGAAAACGCCGAGAATACCCTTTACTGTATCATCAAGTCCGATATTGGGAAGAACATACTGATCAAGCCAGTTGACGAGAATTGTTGCAAGTTCTTCGTCAGTAGCCTTTGTTACATCTGTTGTGCCGATTGCCTTGTTGAGGTCTTCGTCTTCAACAAACATAAATACGAGACTTAAAACAGAACCTAAAATTTCTTCTTTTCTGTTGTTGAGGTTTTTGAGAAGCCATTCTGCAAGGTTTCCTACGGATTCACCCTGAATAAGCTTTTCAACTGTGTCAACTTTATCATCAATTGCTGCGGCGGAAGCCATAAGCGGAACGGATGAGAAAGCGAGCACCATAGCAAGAATGAGAGCTATGATTTTGTTTGTCTTTTTCATAAGAAAAAACATCCTTTCAATAATTTTATAACCTTTTCGGATACACCGATTGTTATAATTATATTTTAATTTTCTTGTTTTGTATTGTCAACAGGCTAATAATTGTATTTTTTAACAATATTTAGTTCACAATTTTGTAATATTTTTTTTATTGGAAAAAATGGGGGAAGCTGATAGGATTAATGAGCAATAATCAGCGGTGTTTCAAAAATAATTTTACTGTTTATTTTCGAATGAAGCCTTGTTCGGATATATAAAAAAACATACTAAAATTGGCAAAAATGTAAAAAAGTTTAAAAATACCTAAAAAAACGGATGAATTTTCTTGATTTTATGTTTTTTGTGAGTTATACTGTTTGTGCTTTATGTTTTTGTTAGGAGGGAATATTTATGAAATTGCTTGAAGAAAAGATTCTGAATTGCGGAACCGTTCTTCCCGGCAATATTCTCAAGGTCGACAGTTTTTTAAACCATCAGCTTGATGTTTCACTTCTTTCTGAACTGGGTAAAGAGTTTTACAGATTATTTTCATCATATAATATAACGAAGATTCTCACGGTAGAGGCATCGGGTATTCCAATTGCCTGTTTTGCGGCACAGCATTTTGACGTGCCTGTGGTTTTTGCAAAAAAAGGACACCACAAAAATATAGGTAACGATGTTTACACCGCAGAGGTCTTTTCTTTTACGAAAGGGACAAGCTATACGATATTTGTTTCAAAAAAATATCTGTCTTCCGACGATAATATACTTATTATTGACGATTTCCTTGCCAACGGACAGGCAGTTCTCGGTCTTAAAAAGATAGTTGAAGATGCGGGTGCTGTATTGCAGGGTGTGGGAATTGCAATTGAAAAAGGCTTCCAGAACGGCGGAAAAGAAATCCGCAGCAAGGGAGTAAATCTTAAGTCTTTGGCAATCGTTGATTCTATGACTGATGACAGCATCAGCTTCAGAAGCGACGATTGAGAAGAATATAAAAAATATTGGAGGAACCCAAAGTGAAAAACGTATTCAAAGTACTCGCTCTCGTTCTCGCTCTTTCAATGGTTGTAGCCTTCGCAGCTTGCGGCGGCAACACAGAAGAAACAACTGTTGCAAATGACGAGACAACAACAGTTGCTGATGCAACAGATCTTGACCTTTCCAAGATCAAAATCGGTTTTATTTGCCTTCACGACGAAAACTCAACCTATGACAAGAACTTCATTGACGCTGCAAAAGAAGCTAAAGCTACTCTCGGTCTCACAGACGATCAGGTAGTTATCGTTACAAACATTGCAGAATCTGCTGCTTGCTACGATACAGCTGCTGACCTTGCAGAGGACGGCTGCAACATCGTTTTCGCTAACTCCTTCGGTCATGAAGACTTTATGATTCAGGCTGCTAAGGAATATCCCGATGTACAGTTCTGCCATGCAACAGGTACAAAGGCTCACACAGAAGGCCTCAAGAACTATCACAATGCATTTGCTTCCATTTACGAAGGCAGATATCTTGCAGGTATCGCTGCAGGTCTCAAGCTCAACGAAATGATCGCTGACGGCAAAATCACTGCAGAACAGGCTAAGATGGGTTATGTTGGTGCTTTCACATATGCTGAAGTTATCTCCGGTTACACATCCTTCTATCTCGGTGCAAAGTCCGTTTGTCCCACAGTAACAATGGACGTTCAGTTCACAGGCTCATGGTATGACGAGCAGGCTGAAAAGGAAGCTGCTGTAACTCTTATGAGCAAGAACTGTGTTCTTATCAGCCAGCACGCTGACTCAATGGGCGCTCCCACAGCTTGCGAAACAGCAGGTGTTCCCAACGTTTCCTACAACGGCTCCACAATCGCGGCTTGCCCCAATACATTTATCGTATCCTCCAGAATCAACTGGGCTCCCTACTATGAATACATCATCAAGGCTGTAGCTAAGGGTGAAGAAATTGCTGTTGACTGGTGCGGCGGTATCAAGGAAGGCTCCGTTGTTCTTACAGACGTAAACGAAGATGTTGCTGCAGAAGGCACAGCTCAGGCTATTGCTGATGCAAAGGCTAAGTTCCTTGACGGTACTCTCAAGGTATTCGCAACAGATACATTCACAAAGGACGGCGCTGCTATGACATCATACATGGCTGACGTTGACACAGATGCTGATTACACAGCAGACACAGAAGTTATCAAAGACGGTTTCTTCAGTGAATCCGAATTCCGTTCCGCTCCTTACTTCGATGTAAGAATCGACGGCATTACTCTTCTTAACGAAAAGTTCTGATTCGGTTAAATTAAAAGATAGGCGGAGCTCGTTATCCTGCTCCGCCTGTACTTAATTTTTTGAAGGCTTGATTTCTGAAAAAACATCAGTATCGGTATTGATGCTTTTTGAGAAATTAACAAAGGAGGAAACATAAAAGTGTCAGGTAATGCTGCAATAGAATTGAAAAATATTACCAAAACTTTTGGCCCCATAGTTGCAAATAAGGATGTGTGCCTCACCGTAAACCGCGGAGAAATTCTTTCCGTTCTCGGCGAAAACGGAAGCGGAAAAACCACTCTTATGAATATGATTTCGGGTATTTATTTTCCCGATCACGGTCAGATTTTTATTGACGGCGAAGAGGTTGTTATCCGTTCTCCCAAGGATGCCTTTAAGTATAAAATCGGTATGATACATCAGCATTTCAAGCTTGTTGATGTTTTTTCCGCCACAGAAAATATTATTCTCGGACTGAAGAATAATGAAAAATTTAATCTAAAGGCAGCTGCAAATGAAGTAAGAAAAATCAGCGAAAAATACGGCTTTGATATTGATCCTCTTAAAAAAATACACGAAATGTCCGTTTCCGAAAAGCAGACGGTTGAAATAATCAAGGTGCTTTACCGCGGAGCAGATATTCTTATTCTTGACGAGCCTACGGCTGTTCTCACTCCCCAGGAAACACAGAAGCTTTTTGCAATTTTAAGAAGAATGCGTGATGACGGAAAGGCTATTATCATAATTACCCATAAGCTTCACGAGGTTCTTTCTCTTTCCGACAGAGTTTCTGTTCTTCGCAAGGGCGAATATATAGGCACCGTAAACACTGCTGAAACCAATGAATCACAGCTCACCGAAATGATGGTGGGCAAGAAGATTTCTCTTAATATCGACAGAAGTGAGCCGAACAATCCCGAGGACAGACTTGTGATTTCAGGGCTTAACTGCATCAACCGCGAGGGTATAAAGGTGCTTAATAATGTGAGCTTCATTGCAAAATCCGGAGAAATTCTCGGAATTGCAGGTATTGCAGGTTCAGGTCAGCGTGAGCTTCTTGAAGCCATTGCAGGTCTTCAGAGCCTCAATGAAGGCAGTATTATTTATCATAACCCGAAAACAGGCAAGGAAGAAAACCTCAGAAACAAAACTCCTTTGCAGATAAGAGAGCTGGGTGTTCGTCTTTCTTTCGTTCCCGAGGACAGACTCGGAATGGGACTTGTGGGCAGTATGGATATCATTGATAATATGATGCTCCGTTCCTACCGCAGAGGTAAATCAATGTTCCTTGAAAGAAAAGCTCCCAAGGACCTTGCCCAACAGATAATTGACGATCTCGGAGTGGTAACTCCCGGTGCCACAACTCCCGTTCGTCAGCTTTCGGGCGGAAATGTGCAGAAGGTTCTTGTCGGAAGAGAAATTTCTTCCGCTCCCACAGTCCTTATGGCGGCATATCCCGTCAGAGGTCTTGATATCAATTCATCATATATGATATATAATCTTCTCAATGAACAGAAGGAAAAGGGTGCAGCCGTTATTTTTGTTGGTGAAGACCTTGACGTTCTCATTGAGCTTTGTGACAGAATTCTTGTTATCGGTTCAGGCTCGGTTGCAGGAATTGTTGATGCAAGAAATACAACAAAAGAAGAAATCGGTCTTCTTATGACAAAATCTGCTACGGGCGAAAAGGAGGGTGCTTAAATGAAAAAAACAGAAGTAAAACAGTCGGAACCTCTTTTTCATATAACAAAGCGTGCCTCTATCGTATGGTGGAAGGCGTGGCTTGTAAGACTCGGAGCTATTGTTCTTGCACTTTTAGTTTCTGCCGTTCTTACAGTTCTTTTGACAGGTGAAAATCCTCTTGATGTATTTACTTCCCTTATCAAGGGTGCAATTGGTACGAACAGACGTGTATGGGTGCTTTTTCAAAATACGGCAATGCTTCTCTGCATTTCTCTTGCCGTAACTCCCGCATTTAAGATGAAATTTTGGAATATCGGTGCAGAGGGACAGGCTCTTATCGGTGCTATGGCAACTGCGGCGGTTATGATAAAGCTTACAGGTGTTATTCCCGCCCCCCTTCTTATCCCCACAATGTTTGTTGCAAGTATTGCGGCGGGTGCCGTATGGGGACTTATTCCTGCACTTTTCAAGGCAAAGTGGAACACTAACGAAACTCTTTTCACTCTTATGATGAACTATATTGCCATTCAGATAGTTTCCTATTATGCAGGTGAATGGGCGGTGCCCAAGGGCTCAGGCAAGATCGGTATCATTAACGGCAATACTATGGAGGGCTGGCTTCCCGTTATCGGCGGAAAGAACTATCTTCTCAATATTCTTGTTGTTGCTGCGATTACCGTCGGAATGTATGTATATCTCAAGTATTCAAAGCAGGGCTATGAAATAGCCGTTGTCGGTGAAAGTCAGAACACTGCAAGATATATCGGCATTAATGTTAAGAAGGTTATTATAAGAACTATGATAATTTCAGGTGCCTTGTGCGGTCTTGCGGGTTTCCTGCTTGTGGCCGGCACTGACCACACCGTAACCCGTGATACAATAGCCGGCAGAGGCTTTACGGCCATTATGGTATCCTGGCTTGCAAAGTTCAATCCGCTTTATATGGTGCTCACCTCTCTTCTTATAGTTTTTATGGAAAGAGGTGCAATCCAGATTTCCACATCCTGCGGTCTTAATAATTCATTCTCTGAAATAATAACCGGTATCATAATTTTCTTTATTATCGGTTGCGAATTCTTCCTCAATTATCAGATAAAATTCCGCGAAAAGGAGGGCAAATAAATGATAGCAGCATTTATACACCGTGCAGTTATGCAGGGTATTCCTCTTCTTTTCGGTTCAACAGGTGAAATCATCACCGAAAAAGCAGGACATCTTAATCTCGGTATTCCCGGTATTATGTATGTCGGCGGTATTTCAGGTGTTATCGGTGCTTTCTTCTATGAGCAGACCATTCCCGTGGGCGGGGAGCTTAATCCTTTCCTTGCAGTTATGATTCCTCTTCTCGCTTCTCTTTTCGGCTCTCTTGTTATGGGACTTATCTACAGCTTCCTGACAGTCACTCTCCGTGCAAATCAGAATGTTACAGGTCTTGCACTCACCACCTTCGGTGTCGGTGTCGGTAACTTCTTCGGCGGCTCTCTCATAAAGCTTGTTGACACTGATATGCCTTCAATCGCTCTTACGAGAACAAGTGCGTTTTTCAGCAAATCCCTTCCTTTTGCCGATAATCTCGGTTGGTTCGGAGAGGTTTTTCTGTCATACAGCTTTCTTGCATATGCGGCAATTATAATTGCTCTTGTGTCTTCCTTTATGCTCAAGAAAACAAGAGTCGGTCTTAATCTCAGAGCTATAGGTGAGAATCCTGCGACTGCTGATGCGGCAGGCATCAATGTTTCAAGATATAAGTATCTTGCAACCGGTATCGGTAGTATGATAGCAGGTCTCGGCGGACTTTACTATGTTATGGACTATGCTACGGGTGTATGGTCAAACGACGGCTTCGGCGACAGAGGATGGCTTGCAATTGCACTTGTTATTTTCGCAGTATGGCGTCCCAATGTCAGTCTTATAGGCTCAATTCTTTTCGGTGCACTTTTTATTGTTCACAACTATATCCCCAATCTCTCAATGAGCGACCAGGAGCTTTTCAAGATGGCACCCTATGTCGTTACACTTATTGTTCTTATAGTAATCTCTATGAGAGACAGGAAAGAAAATCAACCCCCGCAGTCTCTGGGAATTTCTTATTTCAGAGAAGACAGATGATGAAAAACAGTTTCTGCTTTTGCAGAGACTGTTTTTTTTGGGCGAAGGTCGAAAACCGTATAAAGAAGAATGGCAGATTTATGGGGCAGATGCTGATTGGTGTAAACGAAGCCTCGGTTATCGAGGTATCTTTTTGGTCGGAGAGCGGAAAGCTGAAAAATTGGGAATGAGAGGGCAGGAGCTGATAAATCGTAAGATTTCTTCTTGCATTTTTCTTTTGTCTGATAATGACTTTTTTGTGTTTTTCGGTTGATATTTTTGTGATTTTGTGTTAATATACTTATAATTATTTTTTGCAGGAGCGATTTATGTCGGCTATAAAAAGGTGCCTTCGTTGTGTTATTGTTTTTGTTCTTGTCGGGCTCGTTGTTTTTCTTGCAGCCTGTGTTAATCAGGGAAACATAAGAAAGGATATAGTGAGTAAGATAATAACCAATCACGGACAAAGCATATTGAGAACTTATGAAAAAGCTTCCGCCGAGCGTGTTTTATCGGGCGGTGATACATCTCTTTATTTTGATAAAAAAAGCGGTGCTGTCTGCTTTTATAACAATAAAACTTCATCAGGCTTCTCTTCTCTTCCCGAATTTTCAAATTCCTTTGCCGCTTCATTTATTGTCAGTGTTTTTGACGGTGAAAACATCCGTTATCTTGATACGTCTTTAAATTGTGCGGAAAATAAAGGCATTGATTTTTCAGCTTCGGGGAATACTTTTAAAGTAACATATAATATCAGTAAAGACGGAATATCTCTTTCTCTTCCCGTGAAATTCATTCTCAACGGAACCTGTCTTGAGGTGAGTATTTCACTTGAGGAATGTGAGATATCCGAGGGAGCAACGCTACTCGGAATTTCTGTGTTGCCTTATCTCGGTGCAGTAAGTTACGAATCTTCTGAATTGGATTTTTCTGCTTTTTCAGATTATTATCTTGTTCCCGACGGTGTCGGAGCACTTATTTATACCGGGCTTGAAGATGAAAATAAAAGCATTAATTACAGTGTTTACGGAAAAGATTACGCAGAAGAATATACCCCTGCCGCTGTCGGGGCATACGGCATAAAGCAAGGTAAAGGCTCTCTCGCCGTTACAGTTACCGACGGCAGTGAAATTGCAGTTATAAAGCTGAAGCGTTCTAATTTGGACAATGAAAGAATTAACAGAATTTACCCCGAATTTATTATAACTCCCGTAAGCGGTTTTTCAGGAGAAATCCGAATCGGAGAAAGCTTCACCGGAGATATTGCCGTGAATTATGAGCTTCTGTCTGATGAAAACGGCAGCTATATCGGAATGGCAACCTCCGTGCGTCAGGCACTCATAAGAAAAGGTATTCTGAAAAATGAAGCAGCACAGGATGAATATCCCGTATTTGTAAGGGTTACGGGAAGTGTTGACGGCAGTAAGAATGAAACCGTGACATCCTTCCAGCAGACTGAAAATCTTCTGAATATTCTCAAATCCAAGGGAATAAATAACATTAATATGATTTTGGAAGGTGTTTTTTCGGAAGGCATCTGTGAAGATGCTGCCGACGGTATCAGAGTTTCTTCGTCTGTCGGTTCAAAAAAAGACCTTAATTCTCTTTTAGCATATGCCGACACACAGAAATTAAAAGTTTATACAGGAATAAATTTTCTGACGACAGACGGCTTTATGGCATCTGTTAAAGGCATCGTAGGAGAGAACAAAGAATTTACTGTGAATAATGACCTTTATCCCTATATCGGGGACGAAAGTTTTTCTTTGAGTTTTATCCGAGGTGATAAGCTTTCTTCTGCAACCAAAAACACGGTGAAGCTGTTGTCGGATTATGCTTTTTCGGGGATTAATCTGCTTGATACGTTCGACGCGGTTTTCGGAGATATTACGGAAAACGGAAGCTGCTATGAAGCGTATTCGCATAAACTGAATTCTGTTCTTTCGGCACTTTCTTCAAAAACAAGTCTGATGCTGAACGGCTCATCGTTTAATATAATAAAAAATGCAGATTATCTTAATAATGTGACTCTTTCTTCGGTTAATGCCAATGATTCACTGAAAGAGGTGCCTTTTATACCCGCAGTTATTCACGGAACGGTTATTTATTCGGGAAAGGCTGCCAACACAGAAGCTTTTCCGAGAATACAGATGCTGAAATGTATTGAATACGGTGCCGCATTCTCATATTTGTGGAATTTCTCGGAAAAATCGGATAAATATTATGAAAACACTCTTTCGGATGCAGTTGATTTTTATCTGCGTGCCGAAAAAGACCTCGCCTCATTATCTTCGAAAAGAATTACGGAGCACTTTTTATATGAAGACGGTGTGTATTGCACCGGATATGAAAACGGTGCACGAATATATGTAAATTATAATAATTATTCGGTTGTAATCGGTGAGGTTGCGGTTATGCCTTATGATTATTTAAGAATAGGTTGAAATATATGACAAATGAATTTGATGCTCTGACACAGGATGTTGGTATCGGAGGGGTTAGAACAAAACTCGGAATAAGAGTATTGTTATGCTATATTCTGAAAAATGTTGAAAGCAGTGTATCAAGATCTGCTTTTGTTGAAATTCTCCGGACTGCTGAGCTTGTGAACTTTTTTGAAATAAATCCCGCTCTTGATTCTTTAAGGGATACCGGACTTGTTACTGTTGAAGAAAAAGAGGATGATGATTATTTTACAATAACTCCCGAAGGAATATCCGTTGCAGACAGACTTTCAACGGACATCACTCTGACAGCAAGAGAAAAGGCTTTAAATGTGGCATTTTCGGTTGTTGCACGAGAGCGTCTCAAGGGAACTGTGGATTATAAAATTGATAAATCTCAATCGGGCTATATTGTTACTCTTACGGTAGTTGATAAAGGTGAGATTATGATGCAGACAAAGCTTTTTGCCGCAGACTATCTTCAGGCACAGCTTGTAGGTGAGAACTTTATGAAAAAACCCGATAAACTATATTCAGGCATTATTGATGCTTTAACAAACTGAGGTAAATATGTTTGAACAGACCATAAATATTGACAGAATGGAACAGGCGGTAAGTCTGTTCGGAAGCTTTGATGAAAATATCCGTATGATTGAAAACGAATATTCGGTTGAAATTGTAAACCGAGGCTCGGCTCTTAAAATTTCGGGTGAAGATATAAATGTGTCAAAAGCCGCAAAGGCCTTGCAGGGGCTTATAATGCTTATAAACAAGGGTGAACAGCTCAATGAACAGAATGTCAGATACTGTATATCCCTTGTAAATGAAGGCAATGACGATAAACTGCCCTCAATATCCTCCGACTGTATATGTATCACAACATCGGGAAAACCCGTAAAGCCTAAAACCTTGGGACAGAAAAAATATGTGGATACCATAAATAAAAACACCATTGTTTTCGGTGTGGGGCCTGCAGGTACGGGAAAGACCTATCTTGCCGTGGCTATGGCGGTGAAGGCATTCCGTGCCAAGGAAATAAACAGGATAATTCTCACTCGTCCCGCAGTTGAAGCAGGTGAAAAATTAGGCTTTCTTCCCGGTGACCTTCAGCAGAAGGTAGACCCCTATTTAAGACCGCTGTATGATGCACTTTTTGATATGCTGGGGGCTGAAAGCTTTCAGAAATATCAGGAAAAGGGAAGCATTGAGGTTGCTCCTCTTGCATATATGCGAGGAAGAACTCTTGATGACAGCTTCATTATTCTTGATGAAGCACAAAACACCACTCCCGAGCAGATGAAAATGTTCCTGACGAGACTTGGCTTTAATTCAAAAATTGTGGTTACGGGTGATGTAACGCAGATTGACCTTCCCGACGGTAAAAAATCGGGACTTAAAGAAGCCGTTAAAATACTGAAGGGTATTGACGATATAGAAACTGTACGCTTTTCGGAAAAGGATGTAGTCCGTCACAGACTTGTACAGGATATTATAAAAGCCTATGAAAAAGGCGAAAAAAAGCGTGATTAAGAGATTATTTACTTTGAAAGAAGGAGAAAAATATGGTAAACAAAATCAAGGTAATTATTACAAATGATCAGAACTCGGTAAAAGTACCTTCGGGTGTGCGTCTTCTTATAAGACGTTGCTGTAATGCGGTGCTTTTGATGGAGGAATTTAACGATTCCGCTGAAATCAGTGTTCGTTTTGTTGATAATTCTCAGATAAAAGAACTGAATGCACAGTTCAGAGGCATAGATAAAGAAACAGACGTGCTGTCCTTCCCTTTGGGTGAAAACGGTGAATATGACCGCAACCCCTCAAGCGGTGCCGCACTTCTGGGCGACATTGTCATTTCTATGCAGAAGGCTATGGAGCAGGCGGAGGAATACGGACATTCTCTTGACAGAGAGGTTGCTTTCCTTACTGTTCATTCAATGCTTCACCTTTTAGGCTATGACCATGTACAGGGCGGTATGGAAGCCGTTCGTATGAGAGAAAAAGAGGAAACCGTTCTCACACAGTTAGGTCTCAAGAGAAACGGCAGCTATTATCTTGACGAGGAATAAATAATGAAAGAACAGAAAACCGCATTTATTGCCATAGTCGGCTGTCCCAATGTGGGAAAATCTTCTATACTAAACAGACTTCTTGGAGAAAAAATTGCCATAGTTTCACCGAAGCCCCAGACCACCCGTACAAGAATTATGGGAGTTCTCACAGAGGATGAAATTCAGCTTGTTTTCACCGATACTCCCGGTTACCATAAGCCCAAAACAAAGCTTGGAGAAAAAATGGTTAAGGCAGTGGGTGAGGGAATTCACGACGTTGATGCCTGTCTTTTAGTTGTTGAAGCCTCAGGGGAGATAAGAGAAGAAGAACTCACTCTTATAAAGAAAATGAAGGATTCCGACATTCCCGCAGTTCTTGCAATTAATAAGATTGATACCGTTGAAAATAAGGAAGAGCTTTTAGGAAGAATTCTTGAATTTTCAAAGCTTTATAGCTTCAATGCCATAGTGCCCCTGTCCGCACTTGACGGCAACGGACTTAATGAGCTTCTTACTGAACTCAAAGCCCTTTCATTTCCCTCGCAGCACCTTTTCCCTGATGACACACTTACTGACCAGCCCGAAAAGGTTATTGCCGCAGAATACATAAGAGAAAAAATTCTCAAATATACCGATAAGGAAATTCCCCACGGAACAGCAGTGGCAATTGAGCGTTTCAAGGAAAGAGGCGATGCTGATATTCTCGATATTGAAGCCACCATTTATTGCGAAAAGGAAAGCCATAAGGGTATTATTATCGGCAAAGGCGGTGCTATGCTTAAACGCATTTCCACTGCGGCACGTCACGACTTGGAAAAATTCTTTGATTGCAGAGTAAATCTCAAATGCTGGGTAAAGGTAAAAGAGGACTGGAGAAACCGTGAAGGCTTAATTCACAATTTCGGACTTGATTGATGGAAAAATTTACTGTAGACGGTGTTGTTATAAGAACATCTGTCACGGGGGAAGCAGACAGGATAGTTTGGGTTTTAACCCGTGACCGAGGAATAATAAGAGCCTTTGCAAAGGGTGCAAGAGGTACAAAGAATAAGCTTCACGGCGGTACCTCTCTTTTTTCCTATTGTTCTTTTATGTTTTCAGAAAAAAATAATGTATATAATATAAATGAGGCACTGATAAAAGAAGTGTTTTTTGATTTGAGAAGAAGCATGGAAATTCTCACTCTCGCACAGTATTTCTGTGAGGTTGCCGAGAAATCCGTTCCCGATAAATGCGAAGATGAAGCATATCTTCGTCTTCTTCTCAACAGCTTCTATCTTTTATGCAAGGGTGAAAAAAACGAGCTTCTCATAAAAGCTGTTTTTGAAATGCGGCTTTGCTGTATTTCCGGATATATGCCCTCGCTTCTTATGTGCGGGGAATGCGGCGAATTTGAAACGCCATTTATGTATTTTGATTGCAGCACGGGAGTACTTCTTTGCGAAAACTGCGGAAAAGTAAGCGGCACACCACGTGTGAGTCTCTCCGTCATTACGGCGTTAAGACACATCTGCTTTTCCGATTTTTCAAAGATTTTTTCATTTGAACTAAATATTACATCTCTAAAAACCCTTTCAACTCTGACGGAAGCCTATCTGAAAAATATGTCAGGCTTTGATTTCAGATTGCTTAGGTATTATAATGATATAAGATAGAATATAATAATTACCCTCTTTCTTGAATTGCTTTGTATCATTCGTATTGCAATATAAATAAAAAATTTCAGTTTTTATAAATCAAAAAAAGAAATTTTTTAAAAACTATTGACTTTCATTTTAGAATGATTATAATAAAATTAGAACAATTCAAAAAGGAGGGTTATTATGACTAAGCAGAGAGCGGCAATTATTAAAGTTATGCGTGATAACTGCGGTCATTTTACTGCCGAAGAAATTTTTCAGCTGGCACAGACAGAGTTTCCCTCAATGGTTCGGGCAACGGTGTATAATAATCTGAACTCAATGGTTGAAGAGGGAATGGTAAGGCGGATATGTCAGTCCGGACAGCCCGACAGGTTTGACAGAAATCCCGTAATTCACGAGCACATAATATGCACCGATTGCGGAAAAGTAATAGATGTCAGTTTAGAAAATCTCTTGGACAGATTTTCCGATGAAATCGGTTGTCCCATTGATGATTACGAGCTTGTTTTTCACTGTAAATGTCCCGAATGCAGGGATATATAATAAATTTTAATCGGAGGAATAAAAATGGAACTTAAAGGCACAAAAACTGAAAAAAATTTAATGGAAGCTTTTGCAGGCGAAAGCCAGGCAAGAAACAAATACACATATTTTGCATCTGTTGCAAAGAAGGAGGGCTATGAGCAGATTGCTGCCATTTTCCTTAAAACGGCTGAAAACGAAAAAGAACACGCAAAGCTTTGGTTCAAGGCTTTAGGTGAGCTCGGTGATACAGCAGCTAACCTTGCTGCAGCAGCAGAGGGCGAAAACTATGAATGGACAGATATGTATGACCGTTTTGCAAAGGATGCCGAAGAAGAAGGCTTCACAAAGCTTGCATATCAGTTCAGAGAAGTTGCAAAAATCGAAAAGAGCCACGAAGAAAGATACAGAAAGCTTCTTTCCAATGTGGAAATGCAGGAAGTTTTTGCAAAGGCAGAGGAAACTATGTGGGAATGCCGTAACTGCGGCCATCTCGTAATGGGCAAAAAGGCACCCGGAATGTGCCCCGTATGTGCACATCCCCAGAGCTTCTTTGAGGTAAGAGAAGAAAACTATTGATGTGCTTCGTGCAAAAGCATAAGGCAAAGTTCAAAATGTAAAATTTGAATAGCATAAAAAAGAGATAATACGGAAAGCAATCCGCATTATCTCTTTTTTTTGATTATTTCCGGCTTATGTGCTTTTTTGTTATTTTTCTGTACAAAAGGTCATAGCCGACAAAATATTCTCTTGAAAATCTTTTGAATGCTTCCCCCGGTGTTTTTGCTGTGACTTTAAGAGGAGCGTTAAGACCGCAGCTTTTGGCGATTACTGTTGAGCGGAATATGTGATAGCTTGAAGAAAGAAAAGCAATTTTAAGGGAGTTTATTTCTTTGCCCGAATGTTTTCTTATGATTTTAAAAGCAAATTCGAAATTTTCAAAAGTGGTTGTGGATTTGTCTTCGAGAAAAATCCTTTTCTTATCAATTCCGTTTTCAATAAGATAATCTGCAATTATTTCGGCTTCTGATTTTTTCTGTCCTTCTCTGAAGCAGCCGCCGCAGGGGACAATGAAGCACTGCTCATTTTCTTTGAGATATTTCACTGCTTCTTTCATTCTCTCAAGAAGCTGGGGACTGGGAGTATCCGCACCGATGATGTCCCCGCCCAATATCATAAGATAGTCGCAGTTATCACGGTAAGTCTTTTTTGCTTCTTTAATAACAAAAGGCATATAAAGGCCCGCCGTTACAGCGAAATAAGAAGCCGCACCAATGGCAGAATATAACAAAGCTTTTTCAATATCCATAGTTTCCCTCGAAAGCATTTAATACAGCAATTATATTCTTCTGCTGAGATAATGTCAAATAAAAAGGAGTAATGAGCGTTTTTTTAATTTATGCTTTTCAAAAGTAAAATTTACCATAAAATGGAAATTTTTTCTTAAAACACTTGCTTTTTGTGTTTTGCTATGGTAATATGTGGAAGAAATAGGAAAAAATACCATTTTTCAGGTTGCTTTTCCGTAAATCAGAAAGGAAATATGTATTATGAAACAGAAAAAAGTTTTGATTGCACAGGAAAACGGAGATTTTCTCAAAAATATGTTGTCGGCTCTTCGCGGTCTCGGCTTTGAATGTCTGAGTGTGCCGAAAAACGGGGAAGAGGTGATATCTGCTGCAGGGAAATTTGAGCCGGATATAATTGTTATGGAAGCATTTATGGCAAGATATGATGCACTTGCAGTGCTTAAACTTCTTCCAACCGCAAAATTATCCAATAAGCCTTACATAGTGGTGCTTTCCAATGCGGATAACAGTGTGTTTGAAGGTCAGCTTCTGTCACAGGGAGCAGACTATTATTTTATAAAGCCCGTCGATGTAAATATTCTTGCGGAAAGAATTGCACAGCTCACAGGTTGGGACACAAAGGGAAACATTGTGAAGCTCAAAAACAATAATGAGCCTGACCTTGAAGTGACAGTATCTGAAATTATGCACGAGCTGGGTGTGCCTGCTCACATAAAGGGATATCAGTATCTTCGCACATCAATAATTCTTTCCGTAAATTCTCCGGAAATGATGAATTCAGTAACAAAGGTTTTATATCCCACCGTAGCAAAGCAGTATGACACCACCTCGTCAAGAGTTGAAAGAGCAATCCGCCACGCAATTGAGGTTGCATGGGACAGGGGAGATATAGATGTTTTAAGCTCTTATTTCGGCTACACCATCCAGAACTCAAGAGGAAAACCCACAAATTCCGAATTTATTGCTATGATTTCAGATAAGCTTCGTCTGAAGCTCAAGAAAATATCATAAGACAAGGTTGGTTGTCGTAAGTAGGAGCGGTGTTAAAAAATATATTTTACGCTTTCTGTGAAAAATAGCGGCAAAGGAACTTTAAGGACTAAAAAGTCAATGTTGCCTTTTATCCGAAAACAGGATTATATTGACTGTTTTGTCAGAAGGATTTATAATATGTCCGGTGATGCTTGTGGAAATTGTTGACAGACTTTTTGTGCTTAGGGATGAGAAATACAGAGAATTTCATTCTGCTCTGATGCCTACAATAAATTATGAGAAAATAATCGGAGTGAGAGCTCCTGATGTCCGAAAACTGGCAAAAGAAGTTATAAAGGAGAGTAAAGATAAGGATTTTTTAGGGAAATTACCTCATAATTTTTATGAAGAAAACAATCTTCACGCCTTCATAATTGCCCAAATAAAGGATTTTGATGTGCTTATAACTGAAATTGAACGGTTTCTTCCCTTTATTGATAACTGGGCAACCTGTGACAGTTTAAGACCGAAGATTTTCAGTAAAAACAAAGAAAAGCTCTTGCCTTATATTATGAAGTGGCTTTCTTCCGACAGTGAATTTACGGTGCGTTTTGCCGTTGAAATGCTTATGGTGCACTATCTCGATGAGAATTTTACGCCCGAATATCCCGAAATCATTTCAAAAATAAAAAGTGATAAATATTACATAAATATGATGATTGCCTGGTATTTTGCCACTGCACTCGCAAAAAAATGGGATGAGCTTATTCCCTTTATTGAAGAAAACAAGCTTACTACCGAAGTTCACAATAAAACCATAAGAAAAGCCGTTGAGAGCTTTCGCATTTCTTCTGAAAGAAAAGACTATCTGAAAAAATTTATATTAAAATGAAAGTGCCGTATATAATCGCAAAAGATTATATACGACACTTTTTTTGTTAAAAAAGAACATTTGTTCATAAATTGTGTTTACTTTTAAATTAAAATAGTGTATAATAAAACCAATAATGGGACAGTATGGAGTAATTATGGATAAATTTGTTTTACACTCTGAATATAAGCCGATGGGCGACCAGCCGCAGGCAATAAAGGAGCTTGTTGAGGGTGTCAATAAGGGCTATAACGAACAGACGCTTTTAGGTGTTACGGGCTCGGGTAAAACATTTACAATGGCAAATATTATTGCCGAAGTGAACAGACCTACCTTGGTGCTCGCTCACAACAAAACCCTTGCTGCACAGCTATGCTCGGAATTTCGTGAATTTTTCCCTCAAAACGCGGTGGAATACTTTGTTTCCTACTATGACTATTATCAGCCCGAAGCTTATATAGCATCAACAGACACCTATATTGAAAAAGACTCCTCTATAAATGATGAAATTGACCGTCTTCGCCACTCGGCAACCTCGGCACTGTCCGAACGCCGTGACGTTATTATAGTTGCCAGTGTGTCATGCATATATTCACTCGGAAACCCCATTGACTATAAGAATATGGTGATTTCTCTTCGTGTGGGTATGGAGAAGCCCAGAGATGAGCTTCTTGAAAAGCTTGTTGAAATTCAGTATGAAAGAAACGACATCAATTTTATCCGTAATAAATTCCGAGTAAAAGGTGATGTTGTTGATATTTTCCCTGTTTACAATAACGAAAATGCCATAAGAATTGAGTTTTTCGGGGATGAAATAGATAAGATATGTGAAATAAATCCTCTTACGGGTGAAGTGAAAAACACGGTTTCCCATGTTGCAATATATCCTGCCTCCCACTATGTTGTGGCTCCCGAAAAAATACAGAAAGCCGTGGATGAAATTCTTGCTGAAATGGAAGAAAGGGAAGAGTGGTTCAAGTCACAGGGCAAGCTCATAGAAGCACAGAGAATCAGAGAAAGAACAGAATACGATATGGAAATGCTGCTTGAAACGGGCTTCTGCAAGGGCATTGAAAACTATTCGAGAATTATGGCAGAAAGAGAACCGGGCTCTGCACCTTTCACACTTCTGGATTTCTTTCCCGATGATTATCTTCTTTTTGTTGACGAATCTCACGTAACACTGCCTCAGGTGAGAGGAATGTTCGGCGGAGACCGTTCGAGAAAGGATTCTCTTATTGAATTCGGCTTCCGACTGCCGTCTGCTTATGATAACAGACCTCTGACATTCAATGAATTCTATGAAAAAACAAGGCAGAAGATATTTGTCAGTGCAACTCCCGGAGAGCTTGAAAAGAAGCTGAGCGTTCACACCGCAGAACAGATTATAAGACCGACGGGACTTCTTGATCCCGAAATTGAAGTGCGTCCCGTTGACGGACAGATTGATGACCTTATCGGTGAAATAAATGAAAGAGTAGAAAAAAAAGAGAGAGTGCTTGTTACAACGCTGACAAAGGCTATGGCAGAAAATCTCACGGACTATCTCACGGATTACGGCATAAAGGTGCGATATATGCACTATGACATTGACACTATGGAGCGAATGGAAATAATAAGAGATCTTCGTCTCGGTGAGTTTGATGTGCTTGTGGGAATAAATCTTTTGAGAGAGGGACTTGACCTGCCTGAGGTTTCACTTGTGGTCATTCTTGATGCGGATAAGGAGGGCTTCCTTCGTTCCGAAACCTCACTAATTCAGACTATAGGACGAGCCGCAAGAAACTCCGAGGGAAAGGTTATAATGTATGCCGAGAGTGTCACTCCCTCAATGGAAAGAGCCATAACGGAAACTGTCAGAAGACGTGAAAAACAGAAAAAGTACAATGAAGAAAACGGCATTGAGCCAAAAACAATCGTTAAGGGTATCAGAGAAATCATTGAAATTTCCAACACCCACAAAGCGGCAAAGAAAGCAAACGGAATGAAGCTTTCAAGGAGAGAAAAAGAGCTTCTCATAAATCAGCTTACAAAAGAAATGAAGGCCGCAGCAAAAATCCTCGACTTCGAAAATGCAGCATACCTGCGTGATAAAATTAAAATGCTACAAGAAGGATAAATTATTATATGTCAGAGGTCGGAACAGCATAATAAGCATGAAGCTGAAACACCGACAAAAGCTTTATACAAAGAGAAAATCAAATGATGTAAGCTTAATTTTGGTTTTTTCTGATCTCCGACTTTCGACTTTTCTTGGAGGAGTTATGTTACAGAGAAAAATAAAGATAATCGGTGCGAGGGAGCACAACCTGAAAAATGTATCCCTTGAAATTCCCCGTGATAAGCTTGTTGTTTTTACGGGGCTTTCCGGCTCGGGAAAATCCACCCTTGCTTTTGATACCATATATGCCGAGGGACAACGCCGTTATGTTGAGTCCCTTTCTTCCTATGCCCGTCAGTTTTTAGGGCAGATGGAAAAGCCTAATGTTGAGCTTATTGAGGGACTTTCTCCCGCAATTTCAATTGACCAGAAAACTACATCAAAAAATCCCCGTTCAACCGTGGGAACGGTGACAGAAATTTACGATTATTTAAGACTTTTATTTGCGAGAGCCGGTATTCCTCACTGTCCCGTGTGTAAAAAGGAAATCCGTCCCCAGAGTGTCGATGAAATGACCGACAAGGTTATGGCACTTCCTGCAGGAACAAAATTTATGATTATGTCTCCCGTTATAAGAGCAAGAAAGGGCGAACACGTCAAGGTGCTTGACGATATGAGAAAGGCGGGCTTCGTCAGAGCAAGAATTGACGGTGAAATGCGAGAGCTTTCCGAAGAAATTAAGCTTGCAAAAACAAACAAGCACACAATTGAAGTTGTTGTTGACCGTCTTATTGTGAAAGAGGGTATAAGCTCCCGTGTTGCCGATTCTGTTGAAACTGCCTTGAAGCTCAGTGAGGGCATTGTTCTTGTTTCTGTTTTAGGCGGCGAGGAAATGCTCTTTTCGCAGAACTATTCCTGTCCCGACCATAATGTAGGGATAGGGGAGTTAAGCCCCCGTCTTTTTTCCTTCAATAACCCCTTCGGTGCCTGCCCCAAATGTGCGGGTTTGGGTATATTCAAAAAGGTTGCCCCCGAGCTTATAATTCCCGATAAAAGGCTTTCAATAAACGGCGGTGCAATAAAGGGCTGCGGCTGGACCAATGAAAAATACGGCACGATAGCACGTATGTATATGGAGGGAATTGCAAAAAAATACGGCTTTTCAATGGATGCTCCCGTAAATGAAATTCCAGAAGCGGCAGTAAATGCAATTCTTTACGGCACCGGTGATGAAAAGCTGAAGCTGAAAAGAAGCTTCCATACCGGCTCCACAGAATATGAGGCTCCCTTTGAGGGTATCGTGAATAACCTTGAAAGACGCTATATGGAAACCACAAGCGACTGGGCAAGATGGGAAATTGAGCTTTTTATGTCTGATCACGAATGTCCCGAATGTAATGGTGCAAGGCTAAAAAAAGAAATTCTTGCCGTGACAGTGGGCGGAAAAAATATTGACGAATTTACAAGAATGTCAATTTCCGAGGCAATAAAATTCCTGAACGGTCTTGAGCTCACAGAAAGAGAGCACCTGATTGCCGACGGAATTATAAAGGAAATCAGAGCAAGACTTGAGTTTTTAGAAAAAGTCGGTCTTGACTATCTCACGCTTTCACGTTCTTCGGGAACTCTTTCGGGCGGTGAAAGTCAGAGAATACGACTTGCTACACAGATAGGCTCTGCTCTGACGGGGGTTCTGTATGTTCTCGATGAACCCAGCATCGGTCTTCATCAGAGAGATAATGACAAGCTTATTGAAACATTAAAAAATCTCCGCGATCTCGGTAACACTCTCATTGTTGTGGAGCATGATGAGGACACTATGAAAAATGCGGATTATATCGTGGATATAGGTCCCGGTGCGGGTATTCACGGCGGTGAAATTGTTGCAACAGGCACACTCCAAGATATAAAAAAATGTCACCGTTCAATTACGGGACAGTATCTCACGGGAGAAAAGAAAATTGAAATTCCCGAAAAAAGAAGAACGGGTAACGGAAAAGCACTTAAAATCTTCGGTGCGGGACAGAACAATCTCAAGGATATAGATGTTTCTTTCCCTCTCGGAAAATTTATAGCAGTAACAGGGGTTTCGGGCTCGGGGAAATCCTCTCTTATTAATGAAATACTTTATAAGCAGCTGGCAAATGAACTGAACGGTGCAAAGAAATTTCCCGGTAAAAACAAAGGCTTTGAGGGAATAGATAATCTTGATAAGGTTATTGATATTGATCAGTCACCCATAGGGAGAACGCCCCGAAGCAACCCTGCCACATATACGGGGGCATTCACCGATATAAGAAAGCTGTTTTCCGAAACAACGGATGCTAAAATAAAGGGCTATGCACCGGGAAGATTTTCCTTTAATGTATCGGGCGGTCGCTGTGAGGCATGCTCCGGTGACGGTATTGTGAAAATTGAAATGCACTTTCTTGCTGATGTTTATGTGCCTTGCGAGGTATGCAAGGGTGCAAGATATAACCGTGAAACCCTTGAAGTGAAATATAAGGGTAAAAATATCAGCGAAGTGCTTGATATGACCGTTGAAGAAGGGCTTCGTTTCTTTGAAAATCAACCCGCAATAAGAAGAAAGCTGCAGACACTTTTTGATGTGGGACTCGGCTACATCAGTATCGGTCAGCCCGCAACCCAGCTTTCGGGCGGTGAGGCACAGAGGGTAAAGCTTGCAACAGAGCTTTCCCGACGTCCCAGCGGAAAAACTATGTATATTCTCGACGAACCCACCACGGGACTTCATACTGCCGATGTGCATAAGCTTATAGAGGTTCTGCAGAAGCTTGTTGATACGGGCAATACGGTTATTGTCATTGAGCACAATCTTGATGTGATAAAATGTGCTGACCATATAATTGACCTTGGTCCCGAAGGCGGCTTCAGAGGCGGTGAAATTGTGACTGAAGGCACTCCCGAAGAGGTTGCCGCCTGCAAAAAAAGCTACACGGGACAGTATCTTAAAAGGCTTCTCGGCTAATATTTCTGATAGAAGGTAATAAATATGTTAAAGGATAAATTGCTCTCACCTAAAATATGTATCGGTATTCTTGCCGTTGCTTTCGTCTACGGTCTTGTGCTTCCTTTTATGTGGGGAAACAATCCCGCACTTCCCACTGGCACGCTGTCTTTGCTTTGTGAAGACAGAAAGCTTTGGTTTCTTCTGTGGGGAACGCTTATGAGCGGAAGCGTTATTCTCAATACGCAGTATTTATATAAGAAATACGAATATAAAAACCGTTTTTTTGATGCTCTTTGTGCTCTCGCTTTTATCAGTATGATAGGTGTTACCGTCACCCTGGGACACAGCATTGAAGACTGGAACCCGAAACGCATTACTCATTGGGTAATGACTGGGATGTTTATTGTGTTCACTCTTCTCCCTATAGCATTGTTTTTCCTTCTTAACGTAAAAAATCGGAAAGATTTTATCTTTCCGACTGTGTGTGTATTTCTTATATTTCTGACTTTTGTTGTAATATTCGTTTTTATCGGTAAAAGTGCATTGATGGAAATGATTCCTCTTGCTCTTCTGCAGATTTTCCTGTTTTATCTGAATTTTATGAGAAAAACCGGAAATAAGGAAAAAGAATATTCCGTTACCTGATTTTTCCCTTCATAGCAGGCTCTAAAAGGTCAGAGGCATAGCGGAAAAGGGGAATTATCCTGTTTGTTATCATTTTGTTTCCTATCATATTTTCAAAGCCTGCCGCCAGAGACATCGCAATTGAATTTATATCGGGATCGCTTGACGGTTTCATTCTGACCTTGCCGTTTTTGTAAAATCGGATTTTAAGCTTTCTGTTAGCTATGGTTTCAATGGGACGGATTTTTATAAACAGGGTGTCATCACTGTACCACTGTGCGGTTGAACATACCTTATAATCAATTTGGCCGAGCCGCATTGTGCCGTAACGGTATTTGCCGTCCATTCCGACGGGAATTGTGTTTCTTTCGTCACCCTCGCTCCAGGTGAGTGTACATTCACTGTTATTGAAGCTGAAAACCATTCTGTCTATGTTTCCCGCCTTGTCCGTTGTCATATATGTAACGGCAAGAGGAAGCATACTCATAGGAAAGCCTATAATATTGAGTAGGATTTTTTTCCTGAAACGGATTTCTTTGCCGTTTATGAGCTTTTCTGTGGGGGATGAGGTTTTCGGCGGAGTTTTTTCAACTGCAGAGCATAAAAGCTTCATTTTCAGAGTGCCGTGTGCGGGGCTTGCTTGTTTGTTTTCTTCAATAAATGCCGCAGGGAAATATTTCCATAAAAGGTCTCTTGCCTCTTGCTCAAGAGCAATTGCGGATGTAACAATAAGAACGGCATCGTAATCTTCAAAAACAATCCCGAATTGTGAAAACATTCCGTCGGCTCTGTAGGCATTCGCTCCGTCACAACGCCAAAGACAATAGCCGTAGCCTGCTTTTGCATCAGAATCAAATTCTGTTGTTGTATCTGCCTGTTTCATAGAGGCGGCTTTAACCCATTCCTCGGAGAGAATTTGTTTTCCGTTAAAAACACCGCCCTGTGAATATGTGAGCATAATTTTTGCAAGGTCTTCGGTTTTAAGATAAAGTCCCCAACCGCCTGCTTCCGTGCCGCTGTTGTCGGTTTCCCAGAAGGGATATTCAATCCCCAACGGTTCAAAAAGTCTCGGACGCAGAAATTCTCTGACACAAAGCCCTGTTTTTCTTTTTATTATGACTGCAAGAATGTAAATGTTTTCGTTTATGTAACGGAATTCCTTTCCGGGCTCATTGTACCACGGGGACTCGAAATAGTGTTTAATCCAGTCTACCTTGCTTTTGTCTGCAAATACACTGGGATCTTTTCCGCTTGTCATTGTAATAAGATGACCGATTGTCAGCTTATCGAGATTATTATCCTTGAGCTTTTCTGTATAATCGGGGAAAATATCTCGGACCTTGTCGGAAAGGGAGATGTAGCCTTCCTGCACGGCAATGCCGATAGCTGTGGCAGTTACGGTCTTGCTGACTGAATACATAGCGTGAGGTCTGTTTTCGGAAAAGGGTGCCCTGAAGCATTCCGCCGCAACCTTGCCGTGTCGTATAACCATAAAGGAATGAAATTCCATTTCTGATTTTTCCATATCTTCAAGAAGATGCAGTATTATTTCGGACGAAACGCCTGCCTCTTCGGGAATGGCAGCTCTCGGAAGTCTTATATTATTTTTATCCACAAAAACACATCCTTTTTTCGGCAATAGAACTTATAATTTGATTTTATTCTCACTCTTATACGGTTTTTATGTTTAAATGTTAAATTTTTGTTATCAAAGCGGAGGAGTTATGGCTCGGACTATAGAAAGTGTAATCCCCAAGGAGCTTAACGGTGAAAGGCTTATTGTTTTTTTAAGAGGGCATCTTAAAATTTCGGCAAGACTTCTGCCTAAGCTGAAAAATTCACCTGACGGACTTCTTTGTAACGGTGAACATATAAGAACAATAGACAGAGTTCACGAGGGAGACGTAATTGCTGTAACCTTCCCGGAAGAAGAATGTCTCATTTCTCCAAGTGATACGGTAGGGCTTCATATAGTTTATGAGGATGAGGATATTCTGATTATAAATAAAAGCGGTAATATTGCAATGCACCCTACACATAATCATCAGGGGGATACGCTTGCCAATAAAATATCCGCATATTTCAGGGAAAAAAACAAAAATGCGGTTTTCCGTGCAGTGGGAAGGCTTGATAAATGTACGTCAGGGCTTGTTATTGTTGCCCTTAATGCACACAGTGCAAATATCCTTTCGGAAAATGTAAAAAAGGAATACCTTGCTCTTGTCGGCGGTGTGTATTCGGGTAAGGGCACCATAAATAAACCCATAATCCGCCCTGATCCGATGAAAACCTACCGTTGGATAGGGGAAAACGGTGAATATGCCGTAACACATTGGGAATGTCTTAAATGTGACGGAAAGAGAAGTCTTCTTCGTATTCACCTTGAAACAGGCAGAACACATCAGATTAGAGTGCATTTTGCAAGTGAGGGAACACCTCTTGTGGGAGACGGTATGTACGGCTCAAAGGATTTTTCAGTCTCCCGTGCCGCTCTTCACTGTGCGAAGCTTGAGTTTTTCCACCCCGTCAGCAAGGCCTTTTTGACCTTCGAAGCACCGCTCCCCGAGGATATGAAAGGAATTGCAGAAGAAATAAAAGATGGTTGTTATTAATATGTCAATGTTCATAAACTGTTCACAAAAATGTTAAAAAACATCTTAAAATTATCTTTTTTTGTGTCATATTTCAGTCGTATTATTATCGGGAATTAAATTTTCGGAGTGAATGTAATATGGCTAAAATAATCATCCCTGCAGTAACAGTTGTTATGACAGCAGGCATCTGCACATCCTTCAGTGTAATGGTAAAAAAGCTCACCCCTATTTTTGCAACAGTAAAACAGTAAAATAAATCAAAAGCGGAGCAAGTCAGACGTGTTGCTCCGTATTTTTTTATTACAGAAACAAAAAATAAACCAAAAGAGCCTCCGAAAATCGGAAGCTCTTGTTTTAATTGTATAGAAAATGCTCGTAAAGTGAGAATTTTGCATTTGTATTAATTTCCCTACGGAAAATTAATACATTCCGCCTCCCTGAGCACCTGCCATTGCGGCAGCTGCTGCTGCGTCTGCTGCGGGATCGGGCTTATCAGTTACGAGGGATTCTGTTGTAAGAACCATAGCTGCAACGGAAGCGGCGTTCTGGAGAGCCGAACGGGTTACCTTTGTGGGGTCAAGGATGCCTGCTTCTGACATATCAACATATTCTTCTGTTGCGAAGTTGAAGCCGTAGCCTTTCTTGCCGGAACGGTTAATAGCGTCAATAATAACAGAGCCTTCAAGACCTGCATTTGCAGCAATCTGACGGATGGGTGCTTCGATAGCCTTGAGAACGATTTTGATGCCTGTGATTTCATCGGTGCTTTCATTGTTTTCAAGAAGAGCGGCAACTGCGGGAATTGCATTGAGAAGTGCAACACCGCCGCCTGCAACATAGCCTTCCTCAACGGCTGCCTTTGTTGCGGCAAGAGCATCTTCAATACGAAGCTTCATTTCCTTCATTTCAACCTCTGTTGCGGCACCAACATGGATAACTGCAACACCGCCTGCAAGCTTTGCAAGTCTTTCCTGAAGCTTTTCCTTATCGAATTCACTTGTTGTTGTTTCAATCTGGGACTTTATCTGATTTACACGTGCGGCAATTTCAGTCTTTTCACCGGCACCGTCAACAATAATTGTGTTTTCCTTTGTAACCTTAACCTGCTTTGCACGACCGAGCATTGCTACGGTTGTGTCCTTGAGTTCAAGTCCGAGGTCGGAGGTAACAACCTGACCACCTGTAAGAATTGCGATATCCTGAAGCATTTCCTTTCTTCTGTCGCCGAAGCCGGGAGCCTTTACGCAAACACAGGTGAATGTTCCGCGAAGACGGTTTACAAGGATTGTTGCAAGAGCTTCGCCTTCAACATCCTCTGCAACGATAACAAGCTTCTTGCCTGCCTGAAGAATCTGTTCAAGAAGGGGAAGAATTTCCTGAATGTTTGTGATTTTTTTATCAGTGATAAGAATGAAAGCATCGTCAATAACAGCCTCCATCTTGTCGGTGTCTGTTACCATATAAGGGGAGATATATCCTCTGTCAAACTGCATACCTTCAACAACATCACAGGATGTTTCTGCAGTTTTTGATTCTTCAACAGTGATAACGCCGTCAGCGGAAACCTTTTCCATTGCTTCTGCAATAAGAGCACCGACATTTTCATCACCTGAAGAAACTGTGGCAATTCTTGCAATATCTGATGAGCTCTGAACGGGCTTTGCATTTTCTTTAAGAGAATTTACAGCCGCATCAACAGCCTTCTGGATGCCCTTTTTAACTGTCATGGGATTGGCACCTGCTGCAACGTTCTTCATACCTTCGTTTACGAGAGCCTGAGCAAGAAGTGTAGCAGTGGTTGTGCCGTCACCTGCGATGTCATTTGTCTTTGTGGAAACTTCCTTAACGAGCTGAGCACCCATATTTTCAAATGCATCCTCAAGCTCAATTTCCTTTGCAATTGTAACACCGTCGTTTGTGATAAGGGGAGCTCCGTATTTCTTATCGAGAACAACGTTTCTGCCCTTGGGACCGAGTGTTATTTTAACTGTGTTGCTTAATTTATCAATACCTGCCTGAAGAGCCTTTCTTGCGTCTTCACCGTAAAGTAACTGTTTTGCCATAATAAAGTATCCTCCCGAAAAAAATTATTCTACAACAGCAAGAATGTCACTCTGTTTTGCAACGGTATATTCTTCGCTGCCGAGTTTAACTTCTGTGCCTGAGTATTTGCTTAAAATTACCTTATCGCCGATTTTAACCTGCATAACGACTTCTTTACCGTCAACAATACCGCCGGGGCCCACTGCAATAACTTCTGCAATCTGAGGCTTTTCCTGTGCGGATGCGGCAAGAATGATGCCGCCCTTTGAGGTTTCCTCTGCTTCTGTGAATTTAAGAACTACTCTGTCGCCTAAAGGTTTGAGTGTCATAATAAAAATCCCTCCTGAGATAGTATATATAATTTTTTATGTTTTAGCACTCTTGATGTATGAGTGCTAAATATTATTTTAATCATATTTATAAAAAAAGCAATACCTTTTTTGAAAAATTTTCCTTTTTCTTTAATAATTATATGTATTTTATTTATAATATAATCAAAAAAATATTTATCTTTGCATTATATGTAAGTTTTTTGTATGAAAATAATTAAAACTCTGGATTTTGTTTTTCTTATGATGTATAATTCCGTTACATTATAAGCTCAGAGGAGGCGGAAAATATGGAAAAGAGAACCTATAAATATGAACTGCACTGCCATACGGGGGATGTGAGCCTTTGTGCTACTTCTTCGGCAGTTGAGGCAGTTGAGTTTTATAAAAGCAGAGGATATGACGGAATTGTTATCACAGACCACTATTCTCCCCAGACCTTTCTTTTTCATAAATCCCTTTTTCCTCATAAATATATTGATATGTATATGAAGGGCTACCGCCGTGCAAAAGAGGTTGCCGGAGAGGATTTTACTGTGCTTTTAGGCTGTGAAGTGAGATTTTACTGCACAATAGACGATTTTCTCATTTACGGTGTTACGGAAGAATTTTTGAAAAACAGCGGAAATATTATGAAAATGTATCTTAAAAGACTTTTTAAGCTATGTGACAAAAACGGATTTCTCCTTCTTGAAGCACATCCTTTCAGAGAATTCCGTTTCAGACATAATCCGAAATATCTTCACGGCTGTGAAGTTTTTAACGGCAAGGACAAGGGAAGACCTGCAAACATTAAAGCAAAGCAGTGGGCAAAAAAGAATAAATTTTCCGTCACCACCTCCGGCGGAGATTTTCATAATAAAAATAACACCACCCCCGGCGGAATAATTACCGAAGAGCCCATAAAAACCAACGAAGACCTGTTGAGAATACTTAAAAACGGAAGCTTCACTTTGATTGAGTAAAGAAATTAATTAAGCAGCCTTTTAATGTCAAAATCTTTCAGCAGCAAAAAACTGACTCAATACGAAAATGAGTCAGTTTTTTGCTTTTTACCTGAATAGTTTTGTTTTTAATTTGTTGATATCTTTTTTCATGGAGAAGGGGAGACCTAAGTGACCGAAAATGTAGGTGTATTCCAATAAAATGTTACCGTCAAAGCCTGATTCTATGATTTTATCAAGAAGCAAGTCAATGTATGTTTTATCAAAAAAAGGAAATTGTTCTCTCATCTGTTCGGAAAATGAAATATGAACGGATTCGATGTAGGGAAGGGTTCTTTCAATTCTGTCAAGGTCATATGCCTTTTTTTTGTATCTTGACTGAAAATATGTTCTGAAATTATCCTTATTTACATCTTTTTTTATACGAAGAAACGCATCTGTATTATTGTTGAAGGTGTTGTCATGGCATTCGGGACAAACTAAAATGCCGTAGTTTTCGGCAACTTCACACATATCAATAATATCCTCTTTAATATTTCGGTAGGTATTTTCGTCAGTTTTTTCACTGTCTTTTGTTCCGAGCCAGATTCTTATTCCTCCGGCACCGAGAGCTGATGCAATTTCACAGAGCTTTTTCCATTCACTTTTGTTTTTACAGCCTGCACGGTAATAGCTTGCATAGGAACAGACTTCAATATTATAGACATCACAAAGCTTTTTGGCGGTTTTTGCAGCTTCAATATCTTTTATATGGATATCGCCGCCCCATTCAATACAATCAACTTCCGCTTCTTTTGCCAGCTTTACAATTTTTTCAAGGTCTTTTATTTGTCTGAATGTTGTTGTCGTAAATCCGATTTTCATATAAGTCTCCGTTAGTTCAGTTTACGGGAGAGAAGCGGATTATGGGAGTTGATTCGTCGATGGGCAAAAACTCATATCCGTTATCAAGTCCGAATTTAATAATTGTTTTAACCGCCTCAACCGTAGTATTTTTTATATCGTGCATAAGTACAATAGAAAAATTTTTGTTTCTTATTTGGCTTATTGTGGTATTGGCTATTTGTGAAGACGAATATCCGAGTGTGTCACAGCAGTCAACATTCCAGTCATAGTATGAATATCCGGCAGAAAGCATATGCTTTGACATGGTTGACATAATGCCTCGGCAATAGCTTCGGCTGACCGTGTTGTTAGTGCCGCCCGGAAAACGGAAAATTTTTGTGTCAATTCCCGTGTCGTCCTGTATTATTTTATGAATGGCATTGAAATCATTGAGATATCTTTCTTTGCTTGAATAAATATTCCATTGATGAGTGAGTGTGTGCACTCCGATTGAGTGACCGTTATCGGCAATCATTTTTATAAGATACCTGTATCGTGGCATTTGATTTGTGACGAAAAATGTTGCCTTTACATTATATTCATTGAGATATCCAAGAAGCTTTTCTGTGTAAGGTCCGGGGCCGTCATCGAATGTCAGATAAACTGTTTTGCCTTTGTTTGAAGTGATTTTGTTGCCGCAGCTTTTACAGGCTTTTGATTTTACGGTACCGTTGCTTTCCCAATAGGAATAATGATGTCCGTATGCTTTTTCTGTGACAGTTTCACTCTCTTTATGATTACAGATTTCACAATATACAGTTGTTATTCCGTTTTCGGTGCAATTTGCTTTTGTGGTTTTTGTGCAAAGCTTATGTCCCGTCGGATTGATTAAATCAACTTCTGTTCCGTCTGTGTAGGAACAGTTGAGGCATTTGTTGGTTGTATATCCCTTTTGGGTGCAGGTGGCATTTATTGTATGCTTTGATAATTTATGTCCGTGAAAAATACAGACAATTTTTTCTAAACCAACCGAAATTCTTAATGAAATTCTCGCATTCTCGGCTGTTATTTTTTTGTCTCTTGTGTAATCTCCGTATAAAAGAACCGGTGCTGTAATTTCTTCAAGCCCAACCGAACAACGAAGAAGTATTCTTGCATCTGCAGCCGTAAGCTTTCCGTTATTATCAATATCTCCGAATTTGCTCTCGTCAAATTCCTGTATGTTTTCCGTATTATCGGTTGAATTTTCTTCTTTAATTTCCGTTGCAAACGCAAGATTTACAATCGGAAAGGTTGAGAGCAAAACTGCCAATACAGAAAGTGCCAATAATAATCTTTTCATAATAATTTCCTTGATTTATATGTTTTTTAGTCTGAGTCCTTTGGGATAATGGTTTTTTGCTTTTCCGTTTACAACCTTGACTCCGCCCACGGAGCAACCGTTGACCGTAATGACGGCCCAACCGTTTTCGCAATTAACGTCAATTTCTTCACCGTGGAGATATTTTTTAATTTCAATGCTGTCGGGTGAAAGCTCAATTTTTCTTCTGAAATCCTTGCCTTTTGCCATAAAAAACTGATGGTGAGGCTGAATGTAACTCTTTTTTATTTCTCCTATCGTTACACCGCAACTGAAAGCACAGCCATCGGGCACTTCAAGCAAAGAAGAGAAAAAAACGGGATTACCGTTATAAATTCTTATATCCTTTTCGTTAAAAGAACATAAGGTGTCATTAAGAAAATCAATTACGGTTTTATCAATTTTGTGTTTTTTTGTTTTTTCGGAATAATTAAAATATGAACCGGTGGCGGTGTTTTTCATAACAGCCATAAACTGTCCTTCACCTTTTCCTGTATGCGGATAAAAACGGCGGGAAAATCCGATATCCTTACAATTGCAGCCTTCAAAGAAAATACCGTCACAGGTTGCTTTTCTGACTTCTTCCTTTACGGGAATTAACATAAAATCGGGATGCTTTTGGAGAAACTTATCTATAAGCATTTCATTCTCTTCAAGAGAAAAGGTGCAGGTGGCATAAATTATATATCCTCCGTCTTTAAGAAGAGAAACTGCATTTTCAAGAATTTCTTCCTGTCTTTGGGCACACATAAGCACATTTTCTTCGCTCCATTCATCTATAGCGATTTCTTCCTTACGGAACATTCCTTCTCCCGAACACGGAGCATCACACATAATAAGGTCAAAGGTATTCGGAAAATACTTTATAAGCTTTTTGGTGTCCATACAGGTTGTAACGGTATTGGAAAGCCCGAGTCTTTCAATGTTTCCCGTTAATATTTTACATCTTGAAGAAATTATTTCATTTGAGACAAGAACGCCTTTTTCTCCAAGCTTGTTTTTAATCTGTGTGCTCTTTCCTCCGGGGGCTGCACACATATCAAGAACTGTCCAATCGGATTCAATATCAATGCATTCGGCAGGAGCCATAGCGGCGGGCTCCTGAATATAAATCATTCCCGCGTGGTGAAAAGGATGATTTCCGGCTTTTTCGTAATTTAAGAAAAAGCCGTTATCAGCATAAGGAATTCTTTCATTACCGAAAATATTTATTTTATTGAATTCTTCCAAAGAAATTTTATCTGTATTCACACGGAATGCCTTTACCGGTTCTTCTTCAAGAGATTTTTTGTAATTATCGAATTCATCCTTGAGAAGAGAGTGCATCCGCTTTTTGAATTTTTCGGGTAAAGCATTCATTATTATTCTCCGCTTATATTTATCTCGGTGTGCAGCATACACATTGAAACCGCTGTTATTGCAGCCGTTTCAGTTCTGAGTATTCTTTTTCCGAGAGAAATAATTTTTCCGCCGTATTCTTTTGCAAGTTCAATTTCTTTTTCATCAAAGCCGCCTTCGGGACCTATGAAAATTGCCACATCCATTCCGTTCCTTATAAGATTCAAAGAGGAAACGGTGCTTTTCATACCGTCTTCAGATTCGTAAGGCACAAGTATCAGATCCATTTTCGATGCCTTTTTAAGAGCATCCTTATAGGAAATTATATTGCCGATTTCAGGAACGATATTTCTTTTGCTTTGTTTGGCGGCACTTTCTGAAATTGCCTGCCACCGTTCAGTTTTATTTTTCTTTTTTTTGTCTTCTATTTTGACGACACATCTGTTCATTTCAGTCGGAATAATCGAGAAAACACCTAATTCTACTGTTTTTTGGATAATCAGCTCCATTTTATCGCTTTTGGGAAGTCCCTGAAAAAGATAAATTTTTATGGGGAGTTCGGTGCTGTTATAGTTTTCCTCTCTTATGATTGCAACAACGCTTTCGTTTTCGAAGCATTCAATTTCACAGAGCTTGCTGATTCCGTTATCGCTGACAAGAAAAACATCGCCCTCGTGCATACGAAGAACATTTTTTATATGGTTATAATCAGCTCCCGATATATAATATCTGCTATCGGTCCTGTTTTTTTCAGAAACAAAAAAATTAAACATAGCTTTCACCAAAAATATAATGTTTTATATATGATAAAACATTTATTTTGCTATATCAACATATTTTATTGTGAGTTTACTTATTTTGGATACATTGTATTTATTACGAAATCAGTTTTGTGGAAAAGCAATAAAATTGTATATATTAATTTGTTTATATGCATATTTTTTTCAGATAAAAAATTTATTTTGACAAAAACATTTTACAATGGATAAAACTTATGATAGAATAAAATCAAATACGATAAGGCGGTGTAAAAATGGCATCAAAAAATGCTGTTGCCGATAAGCCGAATGTGGGGATTTATGAATCCTTCAGCGAGAGACGGTTTGTCAGCAAAAAAGAAACCATAGCATATGTTCTTAACGATGCATCATACAGTCTTAATATAAACGATTTCAAAGATCGTTATATTTATGATGTTGTAAAAATTGACTTCAATTTTCTTGCTTTCCAGAATATTTTTGCAACTGTTTGGGACACAATAAACGATACATTTATCGGTGTTATTGTTGAAAAGACAAGAACAAGATGGGGTAAATTCAGACCTTATCTTCTTCTCGGTGAATTTCCTTTGACTATACTCGGTATGTGGTACTGGTTAATTCCCTTTATTTTTCCCGACACACCCGGTACATATCTTCCCAAGCTCATAACATATTTTGTGCTTTCAATTGTTACGGAAACAGCGGGAACATTTACTGCAATTGCAAAATCCGGATTTTTGTCTACAATAACTCCGTCGCCGATGGAACGATCAAGGCTTATTGCCCTTGCAAATGTTGTTACCCACATATTTGAAGATATTCCGAAACAGGTTTTCGGTATCATTTATGACCTTGTAATCAACAAGAAAATAAACATCAAGCTTCCTTATCTTTTCTCTGTTTTCGGTATGGGCTGTGCCATGTTCTCTGCTTGTCTTGCCGTTTATTTCTTCTGGACCTCTAAGGAAAGAGTTGCCCAGACAATTTCAAAGCCAAAAGTCAAGCATAGCATCAAGTCTGTTATCAATAACAAGCCAATGCTTATTACACTTATTTCATCATTCCTCAGCGGTTTTTCAATCGGACAGAGCAGAACCAATTTCTATATCGACGTTATCGGTTCAATAACCTGGAAAACCATTGTCGGAATACCCGCATTCCCCGTAAAATTCATATCCTATAGCTTTGTTAAGCCTTTGAGAAAGAGATTTTCAACCAAGGCACTCTGGATTTTTGAGGATGCCTGGACTGATATGCTGTGGATGATTGTATTCGGTATCGGTTCAATTAACAATAATTTCCAGAAAAAGCATATAATTCTTCCTCTTATGGGACTTGAAGAAATATTTGAAATGTGCGTTTACGGCTTGAGACGTGTTATTCCCGCAGAAATCAGCAATGAATCAATGGACTACTGTGAATGGAAAAACGGTTACCGTTCTGAAGCTATGACAGGTGTTACAACTTCTATAATCAGCAAGCTTCAGCAGGCTGTTATGGGAAGCATCAACAGTCTTGTTATGAAAAAAATCGGTTATGTTCAGGGCAAAGAGATAGGTACACAGACTGATTTTACAAAGTGGTGGATTTTTGCTCTCGGTACAGGTATTCCGATTATATCATCAAGCCTCGGTATTGTTCCGAAATTCTTCTATCCCTTATCAGCGGAAAAGAGAAATCAGATGTATTCTGAGCTTTATGAACGCAGAAAGCATAAGGCAGAGCTTATGACAAGTGCTGATGAAGACACAATTGCAGAAGTTATCAGTAATGAATTTAAAGATTAATCTATTCAGGAGGGACAATGATATTTGTCCCTCCTTATTTGATATGAAAGAAGCCGCTTTCAGTATCACTTGTGATGGGGAATAAACTGAAAAAGTATTTCTTAATTACAAAAATATGAAGCTAAAACAAAAAGGTATAGGACATTTTTGAAGTCCTATACCTTAAAATCTGTTATTGATTATTTGAAAATTGCTCTGAACCAGGCAATAAGCGATTTGAAGAATGCGATTATTTTATTGAAGAAGCCTGTCTGCGGTCCGTCCTTCACTTCTTCATACCAACTTTCCGTATGACAGTTTTCTTCTGTCATAGGAGAAACAATCCCTGTTTCATAATCGTGAATAACAAATTGTGTACAGTCAAAATCATCAACCGTATACTGTTTGTCTGCTGTAATTACATTAAATAGAAGTGCTGTTTCAAAATTATGCCAATATGAATGTGAAATATTTTTTGTAAACCAAGTATAATCGGGATAACGGCAAGTTGATGCATCCACCATTTTATCGGGTGAAATATATTTTCCTTTGCCTTCGGCAATTCTTTTTTCTATATATTCATTTGATAAAGTTTCAAAAATTGAGGGAGCTATTGTTGCACCGAATGAAGCCTTTGCAAGAGTTGCATATTGGTCAGCAACCTGATCGGCAGATTTACAGATGGGAGCTATCTGGAAGCCGTATTTTGCAATAACGCCGATATTTGCACCTGAATCTTCAATGGCATCATAGATGTTCGGAATTTCATTTCTGACAATTGTGTTATAATTATCAATTTTATTTATAAGACCTGCATATTTTGTTCTTTTTTCGCTGCCTTCTGGGCCGAAAACATATTCAAGTGCATTTTCATAATCAGCTGCACTCACACATGCCCAATATCCGGGCCATGTAAAGAATGTTGAAAGAGCGAGAGCAGAAGTTACGCCTTTGACAAGCTTATTATAGATTGTATATTTTATTGTTCCTGTGAGTGAATCAATAAGACCGCTCTTTACTGCGAGGTCAATGCTTGCGGTAACAAATTCATTTATGCCGTTTCCTGTTGAATCAAGGTCGTAAATAAGTCTGTTAATTGCATCACCGTCAAGTGTAAAGCTGCCGCTTATTGTTTCACTGATTATTTCAGCTCCCTCAATAACGGAACCGTTAAATGCAACGCCGTATATGGAGTCTGTTCCGTATTTTGCAATATACGCCATTGTAACAGTTGTGCCAAGGCATCTTGCAAGAATTGCAACCTTATCACAGCCTGTTGTTTCTTTAATACCTTCTATATATGCGTGAAATTCATCAGCTGTTTTAAGGGGATCCTGACGCCAGTCATACCAGAACTGATAGTCATATACATAATATGAACCGTTTCTTTCCTTGAAGTCTGTTGACATCTGATATGCCATCTGATTTCTCAGATTAACAGAAATGTCAGTGTTATTTGTGCATTCGCCGTTCTCATCAAATCTCACCTCGGTGAAAAGATCACCGATTTCTTTTTCGAGAGCTTCATAATAAGCATCCCATTTATTAAAAAGAATTCCGTCAACAAGGAAGGGCTGAAGAATATTCATAATAGCTTCCATTGTTGAATCTTCTCCTTCTCCTTCTTCTTCTGAATCGGAGTTAAACATATTAAGAATTTCGGAAAATTTGAATACAATTTCGTCATTTTCATTACAGATTGCTTCGCCGTCACCGAAAAGTGCAACAACGGGAACATCACTTCCTCTGAAGTTTGTTGGAGTTTCTATTGCCGAAGCAAAAACCGTGATGTTTAAGAGAATAAGCACAGATAAGAGAATTGCCGTAAATTTTTTCATAAATAAATCCTTTCAAGTTTGTTTTAATTTATTATATATTGTTTAATACACTTTTTTGCTTTTAAAAAATTAAGAAACATTTAACAAACAGCACTTTCTGTATATGAAATGTTGCAATAATGTCATAGTTGATTAAAATGCGATAAAAATGTATGTTTTTGTAAATTAGCAAAAAACAACTAAATACAAAACCGGAAAAGAATTAATTATATGCAATAATAGTTTTTTTATTGACCTTGTTTTATTTATTTGGTATAACAAGGTGTGGGAGGATGATTGTATGAGTCTTAAAAATAAAATTCTTTTGTCGTTGGGAGCTGTCGGTGCTGTCACGGCTGTTGGTGTAAGTATTGCTGATGATATATTATTAAGTAAGGTTAAATTGCCTGAAGGCTTCACTGTTACAGCACATACGGGGTGTGAAAAAACAAAGGATAATTCTCTTGATGCAATCACTGTTGGATACGGTTACGGTGCTGATATTGTTGAATTTGATTTATATTTTGATAAAAACGGCAAGGCAGTGTTGTCACATAATGAGCCTAAAGGAAATGAGCATTCAATAGAAGAAGCGTTCAGTCTTATTGCAGGATATAAAGGGCTTCGTGTCAATGTGGATGTGAAAAAGACTGATGACCTTAAACAGGTGGTTGAGCTTGCAGAAAAATACGGCATAAAGGACAGAATATTTTATACAGGAATAACTGCTTCTGATGTTGAAGCGGTGAAAGAGGCAACTCCTGAAATAATGTATTATCTGAATAAAAGCATTGACATTACGAAGATAAACGATGAGAAGTATATTAATGAGATAATTGAAGAAGTAAAGGCGGCAGGAGCCTGCGGTCTTAATATTCATCATAAGGGCTTGAGCAGTAAAATGGTTGAAATGTTCCATAAGCAGGGATTATTTGTTTCTGTTTGGACTGTAAATAACAGAATTGATATGATAAGGGTATTATTGAAGCAATGTGACAATATAACAACCAAAAAGCCTGGAGAGTTAAAAAAGCTTCTTTCTAAAATCAGAGGTCAGGTATGAAAATATTATCAGCGTTTACGGCAGTAATTACAGCAATAACTCTGTTTTTTTCAGGTGTTTCAATAGGGGACGTCTGTCCTTATTTTGATGTTATTCCCGATATGGTAAAGGTGGGTATTGATTATATAAGTCTTGACAGATTTAAAGAAGCTCCCGATAAAAAAGAGCTTCTGGCTTCCTTGTCGAAAATTGAGAATGCTTCTCATCCTTTTATTTTTGCAAGAGACGAAGACTTTGCCCGCATTAAACAAAATGTTCGTGATAATACTTTTGAGACTTATGAAAAAGAGCTTTACGATTATGTTTTCTTAAATGCAGACGCTCTTGTCGGAAGTGAACTGTATCCTCCTATGGAATATGTCCTTGACGAAGAAGACAGTATTCTTCCCATCTCCCGTGAAGTTATAAACAGAATTGTAATTCTCGGTTTTTGCTGGAGAATTTCAGGTGACGAAAAATACGCCAAAAGAGCTCAGGAAGAATTAGAAAAGGTCTGCTCTTATGAGGATTGGTGCACTTCTCATTTTCTTGCAACTGCCGAAATGGCACTTGCTGCTTCAATAGGATATGATTGGTTTTATGACTATTTGTCTGATGAATTTAAGAATACTTTAACTGAAAATGTATGGAACAAAGCCATTGGACCCGCATTATCAAAGAATTATCTCAAAAACTGGTTTACCTGGTCAAAAAACAACTGGAACAGCATATGCTACAGCGGCATAGGAATTGCTGCAATGACATTTTATGATTATAACTCCGAAAAAGCGGCAAAGTTTCTTTCAATGTGCTATAAAAATATGCCGATAGCATTCAGCAATTTTACACCTGACGGAGTTTATATTGAAGGTCCCGGCTATTGCCAGTCCGGGATGAATTCAATAATATACTTTATAAGCACATCAAAGAATTTTTTCGGAACTGATTTCGGGCTTTCCGAAATTGACGGTCTCAAGCAGCTCGGATTTTTCCCCTTGTATATTACAGGCAGCACGGCTATGTTCAATTTTGGCGACAATAAGGACAGAATGTGTTATTCGCCTGTGCTTCACTGGTATGCAGACACCTATGACAGTCCGTTGCTTTCCTCTTATCAGCAGACTGACAGAGCGGGTGAATTTGTCAGGATCACATCGGAGAATACCGAAACAAACGGCAAGGGAAAAGAAAACGCACTTTCTTTGCTTTGGTATAAAAATTCCGTTGATGATGAGGCTAATGCAGAAAAGGATTTGTCAATTCATCTCAATTCCGACGAAGGACAGGAGCTTGTAATTATGAGAAGCTCCTATGGTGACAGCAATGCTGTCTATGCCGCTATAAAAGGCGGATATAATTACATTAATCACGGTGACCTTGATATCGGAACTTTTGTTTTTGATGCTCTCGGCGAACGCTGGGCAGAGGAGCTCGGTCCCGGCAATTATGATGCAGACGGATATTTTTTCGGTCTTCCCGCAGGGGGCAGATGGAAAAATTACTGCAAGCGTGCAGAGGGACAAAATACGCTTGTAATCAATCCCGATAAAGCAATTGACGACCAATATGCACTTGCCCGTGCATCATTTTCATCCTTTGAAGCAACTGATGCGGGCGGAAAAGCCGTTCTTGATATGACGGATGCTTATTCAATGAATTTTGCAAAATCAGTCATAAGAGAGTTTGAGCTTTTTAATAACCGTAATTCACTCAAAATCACTGATACAGTGAGTTGCAGAATAAACAGTGAAATATATTGGTTTATGCACACGAAGGCAGATATTGATATTTCAGAAGACGGAAAAACCGCAATTCTTACGAAAAACGGAAAATCCGTGAAAGCAACCTCACTTTATGACGGCACTTTTTCTGTGATGAAAGCCGAAAAGCTCGGCGGCAGATATGAATTTGACGATACATATGGTGACATAAGAAAGCTGACTGTTCATCTTCCTGATGTTACACAGGCGGTAATCTCCGTTATTTTTGAACCGATAACAGAATAAAGCAACAGACCGACCGTATTTTCGCGGTCGGTCAAAAGTTTTAAAGTATGTTTTTTATATCACAGAGGCTGTTCACATAAAAGTCGGTAAAATTATAATTATCATAGGAAAATCTGTTGTAATTAAACCATATAGTTTTAAGCCCGAAATTTTTTGCACCTATGATATCTGCATCAACACTGTCCCCAATCATAACAAGCTGTGACGCGGGAATGGGGTAGAGCTCTTGGGTGCAGGCATAGAAAAACTCCTTTGCGGGTTTTTGCCAGCCTATTTCTTCCGAGGTAAACATTCCTGAAAGATATCCCCATAATCCCGAATTTTTCAGACGGACTTCCTGCTGAAATTTTGAGGCATTACTTGCAGTATAAACAGGATATTTTGAGGAAAGATATCGGAGAATTTCATCAGCACCGTCAATTAATTCGGCAACAGACCTCATTTCTTTTCTGAAATCTTCTTCAAATTCATTAAAATCGGCAGTGATTTTCAGTTCCTCAAAAATCCTTTTGAAGCGTAATCTATAGATTTCAGGTTTTTCAATATTGCCGCATTCAAGCTGAGACCAGAGCTCATTGTTTATTTTCAGAAAGACCTCAAAATAAGCTTCCGGCAATTCAATTCCGTGGCTTTTTGCAATATTTTGTGAAGCCTTATATGCACTTTTGTTGAAATCAAGAATAGTGTTATCTATGTCAATTAAAACTGCTTTTATGTCCATATTAACCTCATCTGATATCAAGAGTCATTGTAATTCTGTCGGGAGAAATTTTACCCACGGTTCTGAAGCCGTATTTTTTATAAAAATTATAACCCATTGATTTTTTGCTTATTGTCATAACGCTGACATTTTTAATTCCTTTTTCTTTGAGATGTGAAGAAAGGCTGTCAATAAGCTTGGTTCCCAGTCCCTGTCTTTGTGTTTCAGGGAGAAGGTCAATGTGAAGATGAGTTCTGTATTTCTTTTTTGTTATATAAACTGCAATAACCGTAGCGTATAGCAAGGGCAGTGAAGCGGGATAAGTTTTTTTCACTCTTTCTTTGAATTCAGATAACATCTTTTTTCGGAATAAGGAAATATTAGTTGAACAGATAACATAGCCGACGGGTATATCTTCTTTATTTACCGCAACAAAAATATTGTCAGGCTCGTATTTCGTAAAATAGTCATTGAAAATTATTGGAATGCTTTCAAGAAGGGCTTCGCTTTTTTTGTTTTCCTCTCCTGTGGTTTCTTTGCATATAAAACGCAGTCTTTCTTTGTCTGACGGTTTATATTTTCTTATACTGTACATATTTTTCTCCGATTTATTAAAGACCGCTGTGTCAAACAACGGTCTTTTGTTTAATTATGCTTTTGCGAGCTTTCCGTATTCAATACCTTTTGCAAGGGCAGTTTTGTTGAGCTCAAGTACTTCCTTTTTCTTTGATGCGAATTTTGATTCAAGAGAAGCAAGCATAGCCTCTTCTGTGATAATGCCCGCATCAGCACCGATTAAAGCACCGATAAGAATGATATTAGCACACTTGATACTGCCGAGCTCAACTGCGATATCGTCTGCGGGAACTCTTACAACAGTGATATCTTCTCTGGTGATTTCAGAAAGAACACGGCTTGTGTTTGCAATGAGAATGCCGCCTGCTTTAAGAGAAACAGCGAATTTCTTATATGACTGCTCATTCATAGTAATGAGCGTATCGCATTTTGCCATAAGAGGGGAGATGATTTCATCATCATTTACAACTACAGTACATTTTGCACTGCCGCCTCTTTGTTCGGGACCGTATTCGGGAAGGAATGTGGCATATTTATCGGCAGAAACTGCAGTCTGTGCAACCATAATGCCTGCACTCATAACACCCTGTCCGCCTGAACCTGATATAACCAATGATTTTTTCATATTATTTCACCTCATCCTTATATTTATCCTTATAAACACCGGGTACGAAATAAGGAATGGTGTTGCTATCCATATATTCGAGTGTCTGTAAAGGTGAAAGTCCCCAGTTTGTGGGGCAGTTGCCGAGAAGCTCGATAAATGTAAAGCCTTTTCCTGCCATCTGGATTTCAAAAGCTTTTCTTATTGCCTTCTTTGCATCCTTGCAGCCCTTGGGAGTATTAAGAGCATAACGGGCAACAAAAGCGGGAGCTTCAAGTGTGGAGATAAGCTCACACATTTTCATAGGATAACCTGTTGTTTCGGGATCTCTGCCGTATCTTGTTGTTGTTGTCTTCTGACCGATAAGTGTTGTGGGAGCCATCTGACCGCCGGTCATACCGTAAGTCTGATTGTTGAAGAAAATAACGGTAAAGTTTTCACCTCTGTTGGCGGCACCCATAATTTCAGCAAGACCAATGGCGGCAAGGTCACCGTCACCCTGATAAGCGAATACAAGTCTGTCGGGATTACTTCTTTTAAAGCCTGTTGCAACTGCAGGAGCTCTGCCGTGAGCGGCACCTAAAACATCGCCCTGCCAATATGCAAGGTTAAGTGTTGAGCAACCAACGGGAACGATATGAACACAGTTGTCAACCTGTCCCATTTCACCTATTACTTCTGCAATAAGCTTTGTTGCAAGAGAGTGCATACATCCGGGACAAAAGCCGCTGGGAGTTTTCTTTAAAGATTCAGGTCTTTTATATTCAGCCATTATTTTGCACCTCCGTCAAGAATTTTTTTGACAGCGGCATAAACACCGTCATCATCAAAGAGAAGTCCGCCTGAACGGCAATATTCATATATGGGAGCACGGCCCTTTACTTCAAGCTCAATGTCGTCGTGCATCTGTGCGGGAATGGCAAGCTCAACATCAATAAAGCCTTTAACCTGTTCATAATTGAGCTTTCTGAAGCTTTCCTTGGGGAAGGGATAAAGAGTTATAGGTCTAATCATACCTACCTTATAGCCTTCTTCTCTGAGACGAAGAAGTGCTTCCTTTGCAACGCGGGCGGAAATACCGTAAGCAACAATAATGTATTCGGCATCTTCAACCATAAATTCTTCAACCTTAACATCATTCTGTGCCCAGCGTTCAAGCATCTTTTTCTGTGAGGTATTCTTGAGTTCAAGTATTGCTTCGGGGAAATAGGGGGTGAGAAGACGAGCTTTTCTGTCGTCACCCTCGGCTCTGTTAAGGTCCCATGCCTTTGTGCCTTTACGGTCGGGCTCTTTCATTTCGGGGAACTCAACAAGCTCCATAATTGCACCGAGACAGCCGTCCATAAGAATCATAACGGGATTACGGTCTCTTTCAGCATAGTCCCATGCATTATATGTAAGGTCAACTGCTTCCTGTAGCGTTGCGGGAGCAAATACCATTGCTCTGAAACCGCCGTGACCGAGAGCCTTTGTTGCCTGAAGATAGTCCTGCTGTGCGGGCTGAATTGAACCGAGTCCGGGGCCTCCGCGGCTGATATTTACGATAACTGCGGGAAGAGCTGTTCCTGCAAGATATGAAATACCTTCTGCTTTAAGGCTGATACCGGGGCCGGATGAGCTTGTCATAGCACGGCAGCCTGATGCGGCTGCACCGTAAACCATATTAACGGAAGCAACTTCACTTTCGCCCTGAACAAAAACACCGCCCACTTCGGGAAGTCTCCATGAAAGATATTCGGGAATTTCATTCTGTGGAGTTATGGGATAACCTGCAAAGAAACGGCAGCCTGCTCTGACAGCAGCTTCTGCAATAGCTTCACAGCCTTTCATAAGCACTTTAGCCATTGTTTTCTTCCTCCTTGAGAATTTCTATTGCACCTTCAGGGCAGATAGTTGCACACATTGCACAGGAGATGCAGGATGATTCGTCTGTGATAAGCGGATAAAAATGACCGTGGTTATTGCGTTCGTGTCCTAATTCAAGAATTTTTTTAGGGCAGAACTTGATGCAATAAGAACAACCCTTACATAATGAAGTGTTGATTTTAAGCATATGTATTCCTCCAATTCTTTTTCTCACGGTAATATTAAAAATAATAATACAAAATATATTTTAGCACCCAGAAATAATCTTTTCAATAGATAAAGTGTTAAAAATTTAAGCTAAAAACTGTTAATTTTCACACTTTTGTTTATTATCGGACAAATACAGGAATATTGTCGGTTAATGTCTGATTTTAAAATATCGTTCTTGTTATAGCTTTTTAATTATGTTATACTTGCTCCATAAATATGAGAGGGGCGGTTAATACGGACAGAATAATTTTTCATTGTGACTGTAATTCTTTTTTTGCATCCTGTGAAGAGCTTCTTGAGCCCTCTCTTAAAGAGGTTCCTATGGCAGTGACAGGAGATCCCGAAAGCCGTCACGGAATAGTTCTTGCAAAAAATCAGAAAGCAAAAAAATACGGAATTGAAACTGCAGAGCCAATAGGTCAGGCATTAAGAAAATGTCCCAAGCTCGTTTGTGTTCTCTCACATCACGGATTTTATTCGGAGATATGTGAAAAGATAAATAATATTTATCTTGAATATACAGACCTTGTAGAAAAAGCAAGTATTGATGAATCATATCTGGATGTTACAAATTCATTGCATCTGTTCGGCGGTGATGCCCGAATTCTTGCAGACAGCATAAGAGAGAGAATAAAAAATGAAATTGGAATTACCATTTCAGTGGGTGTCAGCTTTTGTAAAACTCTTGCAAAATTCGGAAGTGATTATAAAAAGCCCGATGCAACAACAGTAATCACCCGTGAAAATATGGCAGAAATTTTCTGGAGTGCCGATATCGGCGAGCTTTTTCTTTCAGGAAAAAAGACTACGGAAAAACTCAAAAGCATCGGAATTGAAACAATCGGAGACCTTGCAAACTCAAGCCGTGAAAAAATCGGTGAAATTTTCGGTAAACAAGGTTTTTCTTTATGGGATAATGCCAACGGATTTGATGACAGTCCCGTTATGTCCTATTATGACAAACAGGAAGTGAAATCTATAGGCAACTCAATGACCTTCAGGCGTGACCTTATGGGTTATGATGAGATAAAATCAGGAATTTCTTTTCTTTCTGACAGTGTTGCTTTGAGACTTCGAAAAGACAATAAAAAATGCACGGTTGTGCAGATAGCTATAAAAGATACAGATTTCAGGGTTATGCAAAGGCAGGTAACTCTTAAAAGAGCAACAAATCTGCAAAAGGACATAACGGATACTGCTATGGCTCTTATAAAAGGCAATTGGAGCCAAACGCAGCCTGTAAGACTTTTAAGCGTTACTGCAACGGGGCTTATCAATGAAGATGAAGAGGTTTTTCAGCTGAATTTTTTTGAAAGCACCGATGCAAGCCAAAGCAAACAGGAAGCTATAGAAAATACACTGGATGATATAAGAAAAAAATACGGAACTAAAGCAATTAAATTCGGATATTTCAGAAATGATGAAACAGGAATAAAGTAATATACCGCACAATTTTAGCGGTATATTATTTTTTTAACAAAAAAACACCCGATTTCTCGGGTGTGAGGTGGTTAAAATTATATGTTACCAAGCTTTTATGTTTGAATAAATATCTTCTCTTTGAACAGAGAAAAAGTTCTTTTTAGCATAAAGCACTGCTTTAACTCTGTATTCGTAGCCGGGAGCTACAGTAACGGCTTTTACCGTGGTGTTTGAACTGTAATCGCATATGTCATCATCAAACTGGTAATAGTCTGTCCAGGAATATGAAGAATTTTTTCTTTGCTGAACGATGATGTCTTCAAAGCCGCATCTCACAACTGCAGTTACACAATCAATTGTTGCTACATATTGGAGAAGTGAATAATCGTTATTTATTGCGGCAGAGCCATCAAGAATAAGACCGGTGACACGGTCGGGGGCGGTGTAACGGTTTCCTTGTGCAAGTATTTCATTTATTTCATTTTGTGTGAGAATAATATTATGTTCCGTAATTTTTTCTGTTTCATAAGCCTGTGCATTCACACTGAAAAGTGTTGTAAGGCATAAGGTGAGTATAAAAACTAATTTTATTACTCGTCTCATTATTTCAATCTCCTTAAAAAAACAAATCTCCTTGATTAATTTGCAAGTAAATTCGAGACCTCTTCAAAAGATGCATTTTCAAATAATATTTTGTAATTATTATTTTGTGAATTATAATAAACCAAAATATTAGAATCTGAAAAAGAAGCTATTATGATATCTGTTCCATTTATGTTTATCTGCCTTATCTGCTCTGCATTATGGTAAAGCTGTATGCTTTCTAAATTGTATTTTACTGTACTGTTTGTTCGTATGTTTATGTAACCTGATATATCATTGGTAGTGAAATTAAAATTTATAATATTTTCGAAATTCTTGGATGATGCATCATACTCCAAATTACAATCATCTTCAAGAAATATTGGCAGCAGATGAACATTGTCAATTCCTTGCTTTTTAAGCTCTTCAAAAACCTTTTCGTGGTTAAGGCTTTTGATGTTTAAAGATATCTGCTTTCCGAAAATACAAACAATTCCGTTTTCTGTATCAATGCTGAAAATATCAGCACCGGCAGATACTGTTACAATTGACAGAACAGCAACTATTGCAGCTATAAGAAAAATTCGTCTTATGTTGGTTTTCTTCTTTGTATTTGCGACACCTTCTGTT
>JAZSJT010000129.1:0-15658 GCA_045534425.1 Acutalibacteraceae bacterium
AAAAATATGTGTTAAAGACAAAAAATGTAAAAGATACACAAAACTTTGACAAAAATATCACAATTTTTTACTGCCTAAACATAAAATGGTTATTTACATTTTTAATATTAAGTGTTAGAATAGCATTTGGTGTAAAACCTTACATTGTATTTTTATTTAGGAGGATATATTATGGCAAGAATGAAAAAGTCCATGGACGGTAACAAGGCAGCCGCATATGTTTCTTCTGCTTTTACAGAAGTAGAAGGTATTTATCCTATTACTCCTTCAAGCCCCATGGCAGACTATGTTGACCAGTGGTCCGCACAGGGACTCAAGAACATCTTCGGCACAACTGTTAAGGTTGCAGAAATGCAATCCGAAGCAGGTGCTGCAGGTACCGTTCACGGCTCACTCGCAGCAGGTGCACTCACAACAACTTATACAGCTTCACAGGGACTTCTTCTTATGATTCCCAATATGTATAAGATAGCAGGTGAACTTCTTCCCTCTGTTTTCCATGTTTCCGCCCGTTGCGTAGCTTCTCACGCTCTTAACATCTTCGGCGATCATTCCGACGTTTATGCTTGCCGTCAGACAGGCTTTGCTATGCTTGCTGAAACAAACACACAGGAAGTTATGGACCTCGGTGCAGTAGCTCACCTTGCTACAATCAAATCAAGAGTTCCCTTCCTCAACTTCTTCGACGGATTCCGTACATCACACGAAATCCAGAAGATTGAAATCTGGGATTATGAAGACCTTAAAGAAATGTGCGATATGGATGCTGTTGATGCATTCAGAAAGCGTGCTCTCAATCCCGAGCATCCCGTAATGAGAGGCTCACACGAAAACGGCGACATCTTCTTCCAGCACAGAGAAGCTTGTAACGAATACTACGATGCAGTTCCTGCTATCGTTGAAGAATATATGGATAAGGTTAATGCAAAGCTCGGCACTAACTACAAGCTCTTCAACTACTACGGAGCAGAAGATGCTGAAAGAGTAATCGTTGGTATGGGCTCCATCTGCGACGTTGCTGAAGAGGTTATCGACTATCTTACAGCTCAGGGCGAAAAGGTAGGTCTTGTTAAGGTTCGTCTTTACAGACCCTTCTCCGCTGAAAAGCTCATTGAAGCTATCCCCGCAACAGCAAAGAAGATTGCTGTTCTCGACAGAACAAAGGAACCCGGCTCACTCGGTGAACCCCTTTACCTCGACGTTGTTACAGCTCTTGCAACCAAGGGCGTTCAGGCAACAGTTATCGGAGGCAGATACGGTCTCGGCTCAAAGGATACACCTCCCTCAAGCGTATTCGCAGTATATGATGAGCTCAAGAAGGATGCTCCCAAGGCTCAGTTCACAATCGGTATCAACGACGACGTTACAAACCTTTCTCTTGAAGAAAAGGAAGCTCCCAACACAGCAGCTGCAGGCACAATTGAATGCAAGTTCTGGGGACTCGGCGGCGACGGTACTGTTGGTGCTAACAAGAACTCAATCAAGATCATCGGTGACCACACTGATAAATATGTTCAGGCATACTTCCAGTATGACTCCAAGAAGACCGGCGGTATCACAATTTCTCACCTTCGTTTCGGTGACAGCCCCATCAAGTCCCCCTACTACATCAACAAGGCAGACTTCGTTGCTTGTCATAACCCTTCTTATGTAGAAAAAGGCTACAAGATGGTAAATGACGTTAAGCCCGGCGGTGTATTCCTTATCAACTGCCAGTGGAACGAAGCTGAGCTCGCTGAAAAGCTTAATGCTGAAACAAAGCGTTACATAGCAAACAACAATGTTCAGCTTTATACCGTTAATGCTATTGACCTTGCACAGAAGGTTGGCATGGGTAAGAGAACAAACACGGTTCTTCAGGCTGCTTTCTTTGCACTTGCAAAGGTTCTTCCCATTGAAGAAGCAGTTCAGTATATGAAGGACGCTGCAACAAAGTCCTACTCCAAGAAGGGCCCCGAAGTTGTTAAGTGCAACCACGATGCTATCGATGCAGGTGTTTCCGCTTTCACAAAGATTGACGTTCCCGCCTCTTGGGCAAACGCTGTTGATGCTGAAGCTGCTGCAGCAGAAGGCACACAGACAAAGCTTGAAAAGATGGTTAATAACATTATGCTTCCCGTTGGCAGAATGGACGGTGACTCACTTCCCGTATCCGCATTCGTTGACCACGCTGACGGTACATTTGAACAGGGTGCATCCGCTTTCGAAAAGAGAGGCGTTGCAGTTCTCGTTCCCGAATGGGATCCCACAAAGTGCGTAGAATGTAACCAGTGTGCATATGTTTGTCCCCACGCAACAATCCGTCCCTTTGCTATGACAGCTGAAGAAGCAGCTGCTGCTCCTGCAGTTACAAAGACAAAGGAAATCAAAAAGACAGATTACACATACACTCTTGCAGTTTCTCCCATGGACTGTATGGGTTGCGGAGTTTGCGTAGGCGTATGCCCCACAAACTCTCTTACAATGAAATCCCGTGAAAGCCAGGATGAACAGCAGGCTTCCTTCGATTACTGTGTTGCTAACATTACAGAAAAGGCTGATATGACAGCAGGCGTTTCCGTAAAGGCAAGCCAGTATAAGACTCCTCTTCTCGAGTTCTCAGGCTCATGTGCAGGCTGTGCAGAAACAGCATATGCTCGTCTTATAACTCAGATGTTCGGTGACAGAATGTACATCTCCAATGCAACAGGCTGCTCTTCAATCTGGGGCGGACCTGCAGCTACATCACCCTACACTGTAAACAAAGCAGGCCACGGTCCCGCTTGGGCAAACTCTCTCTTTGAAGATAATGCAGAGCACGGCTTCGGTATGTTCCTCGGACAGAACGCAATCCGTAATTCTCTTATCGCAAAGGTAAAAGAAATCGCAGCAAGCGAAAAAGCAAGTGCTGAGCTCAAGGCTGCCGCAGAAGAATATCTTGCAACTGTTTCTGACGGTGAAAAGAACGGTGCTGCAACAGAAGCTCTCGTAGCTGAGCTCGAAAAAGTCGGCTGCTGCTGTGACAACTGTGCATCTGTTCTCAAGAACAAAGAATATCTTGCTAAGAAGTCCGTATGGATCTTCGGCGGCGACGGTTGGGCATATGATATCGGCTTCGGCGGTGTTGACCACGTTCTTGCTGCAGGTGAAGATGTAAACATCATGGTATTCGACACAGAAGTTTACTCCAACACAGGCGGACAGGCTTCAAAGGCTTCTCAGATAGGTCAGGTTGCTCAGTTTGCTGCTGCAGGTAAGGGCATTGCAAAGAAGAGCCTTGCTGAAATCGCTATGAGCTACGGCTATGTATATGTTGCACAGATTGCTATGGGTGCTAACCCCGCTCAGACAATCAAGGCAATTGCTGAAGCTGAAGCTTATAACGGACCTTCAATCATTATAGCATATGCTCCTTGCGAAATGCATTCAATCAAGGGCGGTATGGTTAACTGTCAGGCTGAAATGAAGAAGGCTGTTGACTGCGGCTACTGGAATATGTTCCGTTACAACCCCGCACTCAAGGAAAAGGGCGAAAATCCCTTCACAATCGACTCCAAGCCCGGCAAGAGCGAAGACTTCCGTGCATTCCTTCTCAACGAAGCACGTTACTCTTCACTTACACGTTCCTTCCCCGAAAGAGCAGACGCTCTCTTCGCAGAAGCAGAACAGAAGTCAATTGAAAGATATAATCATCTTCTCAGACTTAAAGCTCTCTATGCTCCCGATGCTGAATAAGCAATAAGGAATAAATAAATAAATTATGGTGTCAACCCCGAAAGAGGTTGGCACCGTTTTTCGATATACCCAAAGGCTTTATTCAATTTTATAAGCTTCCCTCATAAATCTTCTGAACAGTGCATTGAACGGCACTGTCGCCGTTTTCTTTACATATGACATAAGCATCATAACCGTTGCAGCTTATTTTTATTTCTTCATCATACCGTGCATTTTTCGTTTTACAGGCTGCAAGAGCCATTGAAGCAAAGCATGAAAGTGCAGGATATGAATATCCTGTTTTATTCTCATAATAATTCATATCAAAACAGCTTTCTTTATTCTTCTGTGCAATTATGAGATCTGCCTGTTTTTGAAATAAAGAACAATTTGTGACCTGCTCCCCCAGATAAGAGAGATTCAGATTATCTTTACATTCGGAAAAATGTACGGTATGTATGCCGTGAAGCTCCACAGCAGTGAGTGTCAATATCCTGTTGCCGAGTTGAGTTTTTCTCTGAATTGCGGGATATTTCAATTCAAACTCTCCTCTCCCGATATCACAAGTAACACTCACATCTTTGTCCGAAAAGCCGTCAGAAACAGTAAAAAATTCACCGTTTTTACTCAGAAATGCTTGAGTTGTTATGCTTTTCTCTGAAAGAAGCATAAAAGCGGCACAAATTGAAGCCGTAGAAAAATCCCGCATAATTTCTCCGTTTTGACAAAAGCCTGTAATTTGGCTCATTTTGACACTGTTTTGCCGAATAGCCGCAATTCCGTCTGCCCCTATTCCTTTTTTTCTGTCACAAAGCCTTCGGGCATCAATATTTTCAATAATATCAAAAGCATTATCACCGCTTAAAAATATATAATCCTGTCCTGCGGCAAATAATTTCACAAATTTCATCAGAAAACCAACCTTTCAGAAAAGCATATGACAGGACAGAAAAAAAATGACTGAAATTGCAATAATTTTTTTAATTTTATGGTTGACATTTTCTATCGTAAATGATAATATATTAAGGCATTGAGAATGCAATGCAACATATTAACTGCGCCGGTAGCTCAGTTGGATAGAGTGACTGGCTACGAACCAGTAGGTCAGGGGTTCGAGTCCCTTCCGGCGCGCCAAAAATCCTGCACGAAAGTGCAGGATTTTTACTTTTTACCTCTTCACTCTTCACTTTTCACTAAAACCTTGAGGTGAACATATATGATGGATTTTTTTACCGCAAATCAGAAGCTTATAGCACAGATATTCGGCTTTATTGCAATGGGAATTGCCATAGCTATGTATCAGTTCAAAAAACACCGTACCATACTCATTCTCATGTCCTTATGCTCATTCGTATGGTGTCTTCATTTTGCCTGTCTCGGACTTTTCACGCCTGTTGCCATGAACTTTATAAATGTCATAAGAGGTGTGGTTTACAGCTTCCGTGAAAAGAAGTGGGCACAGAACAATATAATTCCCGCAGTTTTCATTGTGCTTTGTGCGGGCTCTGTAATTCTCACATGGGACAGTCTCTGGAGTATTCTCCCCTTTATTGCATCCATTTTTGCAACAATCGCCAACTGGCAGAAAAACACAAGACTTCTGAAATATCTCTCAATTCCCGTATGCGTGTGCTGGTTTATATATAATATTGCCAACGGTTCAATCGCCGGAACTCTCAATGAAGCCTTTGCCCTCTCATCAATATTTGTTTATCTCATAAGAACAAGAAAAGCATAATAAAAACGGTACGAAAATTTCGCACCGTTTTTTGTTTTACTTATATGATGTGGGAAGAACGTAGATTTTTACACCTCTCCAGCCCCATACACAGCAGTCTGCATATGTGTTCATATAGAGGTCTACAGTGGCACCCTTGGGCCAATAGATAAATCCGCCTGTATCCTCGGCTCTTGCAAAGCCGTAAACATATCTTCCGTCAGAGGACACTATCCACATTTCTGTTCCGTAGGGAATTTCTCTGGGGTCAACTGCAACAACACCGGGACGTGTGGCTGAGCCTGTTGCTGTCATATATCCTCCGTAATATGCGGTGGATTTTCCTTCTATGCAGTAAAGATAATTTTCGGGAATGCCGTTTTCATCAAAGGTGAGAGATGAGGGGGGCTGCATCTGGGAAATTACCTGACCGGGAACACAGCTTGTATACTGTCCCGTGCTGGGAATGTTTGAAGGGCCTCTCTGATATCTGTAGTGGTCAAGATAGAGATTTCTGTTTGAGCTTGCAACAACCTCGCCGCTTGCTTCCCAAAGCTCTCTGTTTCTGTCAGCCTTCTGAATTTCTTCAAGCTTCTTCTTTGCATCCTCCTCTGTAATTGAGGAAAGATATGAATTAAAATCAACCGTCAGACTTTCAGACTGTTCATCAAGCTTCATCACGCCTGCGGCAAGTATATCGGGCTTCGTATTTGTCAGCTGTTCAAAAAGCAGGGCATCCTCTTCATTTTCAAGAAGCCATTCGGGAACAGCTTCGGTTTTTGTTGTTTCTTCTTCAACGGAAGATGCAAAAGCCTGATTTATTGCGGGCGGAACATCACTGATTATTGTGGTGAGGGCAATTCCTGCACAGACCATAAACACTGCGGGGGCAGCGTGATATGAGCTGATGCCGTGTGCTTTGAAAGAAAATTTCTTCTTCTCTGCAGCCTCGACACAGTTACTGTGAATATTCATAATACTACTCCAATCCTTATTTATACCGAGTAAAATTTATATATTTTTTACACTCAATATTCTTTCGGGTTTAGGCTTTGCACATTATATTCAAAGAACTTTCAAATGTCAAATCAAAAAGTTTTTCATTTTTGTATAGATTGCACAACCGGTTATGCGAGAAATAATTATAAAAACCAATATTTACACTTTTTCAAGTTTATTTTCAATTTCCTAAAATCTGTTTTTCGGTTTTTTTTGTGAAAAACTCACAAAAATCACTTCTGCGTTTTTAATGGTTACAATTTGTAACATTTTATGTGTTTATTTTCAACAAAATACTTCTATTTCTTTATTGCAATACTGCTAAAAGCTTGACATTATAAAATCCACACAAAAAAACAATTACCGTCTCAATACTGAAACGGTAATCAAACTCTTTATTCAAAAGATTTTGCAAGGAATGTGCGGGTTTTTTCGGAACGCGGATTTTCAAACACCTGTTCAGGTGTTCCCTCTTCTTCAATTATTCCGTCTGCCATAAAAATGACCTTATCGGAAACATTTTTTGCAAATTCCATTTCATGGGTAACAACAACCATTGTTCTTCCCATATTGCGAAGCTCTTTTATAACTTTAAGAACTTCAATGGTAAGCTCGGGATCAAGTGCGGATGTGGGCTCGTCAAAGAAAAGAATTTTCGGTTCAAGGGCTAATGCACGGGCAATAGCCACTCGTTGCTGCTGACCGCCCGAAAGCTGCCACGGATAGGAGCTGATTTTATCACTCAACCCCATATCCGACAGAATTTTTTCTGCCTTTTCGTCAATTTCTTTAATAATCTGCTTTTTATTGCTCTTATAATCAGGTCTTTCCTTTGCCTTGAGCTTCACGGCAAGAGTTACATTATCAAAAACATTATATTGCGGAAAGAGATTAAACTGCTGGAAAACAAGACCGATTTTAAGCTGTTTTTCTCTTGTTTCCTTTGCTTTGTGTTTTGAAAGGTCCTCTCCGTCAAAAATAATATCACCGTCAACGGAAATTTTTCCGCTGTCTGCAGTTTCAAGAAAGTTTATGCAACGAAGAAGTGTTGTCTTTCCGCTTCCCGAGGAACCGATAATTGACATAACCTGACCTTCATCAAGGGACAGGGAAATACCTTTAAGCACTTCGTTTTTGCCGAAGCTCTTTTTAAGCTCGTTTACTTCAAGAATAGCCATATTTCCCCCTCCTTATACTTTGAAATAATCAAGCTTCTTTTCAATTTTATTGAAAACAATAGTGAAAAGCCCGCAGAACACAAGGAAGAATACACCTGTATAAAATAAGGGCCATATAATACCCTTTGCGGAAAACTGTCCTGCAACCATAACAATATCAAGAACACCGATAACTCTTGCAAGAGATGTATCCTTGATAAGAGTCATAACCTCGTTGCTTATGGGCGGCACGATTCTTTTTATAACCTGCAGAAGCACAACTCTGAAAAAGGTCTGAACCTTGGTCATGCCGAGCACCTGCCCTGCCTCGTATTGTCCTTTAGGAATACTTTCAATACCGCCTCTGAAAATTTCAGAGAAATAGCAAGCATAATTAATTATAAATGCAATTGCCGCCGCAGTCATACGGGGATTTTCACCGGGAATCTGCCAATCAAACACAAGGCCCGGAACATACATTACAATAAACAGCTGAAGCATAAGAGGAGTTCCTCTTATAATCCAGACAAACCCCTTTGTAAGAAAACGCAGAGGTGCAAATTTTGACATTGAGCCGAAGGAAACAAGAAGCCCCAACGGCAACGAACAGATAAGTGTTACGGTAAAAAGCTCTATATTTTCAAGGAACCCCTTTAAGAGTTCCGTGTTTACAACACCAAAATTCATATATAACCTCTATAATAAAATAAGTATAAACACCAAAAAAATGCCGCCCCGAAAGACGGCATTTTCTGTCAACGGTTTATTATTTTGCGATAAGCTGGTCACCGAGCTTGTATGTATCTGCGATTGTTGCAAGAGTACCGTCAGCTACAAGAGCTGTGATAGCAGCATTAACAGCTGCAGTTACATCTGAACCCTTACGGAATGCGATACCGTATTCTTCGTCAGCAAATGCGAGAGCATCAACAACTACAAGATCTTCATAGTCTGTGCCTTCACCTATCATACCGATAGAAAGAACATAGTCAACAACTGCACAGTCAGCAACACCGGATTTAACTTCCATAAGTGTCTTTGCCTGAGTATCAACTGCTGTATAGTTAGCCTTTGCGAAGAATTCGTTGGTTTTTGCAACTTCTTCACCTGCAGATTCGATTTCTGCAACAACATTTGCACCGTCAAAATCTTCAGCCTTAAGATACTTATCAGCATTTTCCTTCTTTACGATAACAACCTGCTTGTTAGCCATATAAGGAGTGGAGATAGACATAGTGTCAAGTCTTTCGGGAGTTATTGTCATACCGTTCCAGATACAGTCAATTGTTTTACCTGCAAGCTCTGTTTCCTTTGCAGACCAATCAATAAGCTGGAATTTTGCTTCAACTCCGAGTTCCTTGCAGATTGCCTTCGCAAAATCTGTTTCAAAACCAACGAAATCGCCGTTATCATCAATGTAGTTCATAGGAGCAAATTCTGTATAACCGATAATCATTTCACCCTTGCCCTTGATATAGTCAAGGTCGCTTGCTGCTGCAGTTGTGTCGTCATTTGCAGCTGTGGTTTCTTCTGTGTTGCCGCCGCAGGATGCGAGCATAAGAACACAGCCGAGAGTTAAAAGAGCTGCAAGAATTACGGATAATGTCTTTTTCATAGTGATTTCCTCTTTTCAAATTTTATCTTTTTAGCACTTTACCTTAATAAAGCATAGGCATATAATAGCAGAGAATTTACCGCTTGTCAAGAACTTTTTTATAATCAGAAATTAGAAATTCAAGAAGCGGAGAAAATCAATTTTTTATTCTTTTTATTTTCCCGACGATAATTTTTGCAAGGAATAATTTCACGGCATCGGGTACGATAAACGGAACAACAGTGACAAGAGAAGAGGATAGTATTCCCTGAAGTGTCAGCTCCCCGAGAGTAAAATGACAATACCATAAAGCACCCGGTATATAATGTATAATAATATATAATATATATCCTATATATAAAGAGAAGCTGTTTTTTATATATTTCTGCGATAAGTAAAACACCGGAACACCCATAAAAAAGCCCCAGATAAAGCCTGCCGTGGGCCCCGTGAGGGCACCGATTCCGCTTGTGAAGCCTGAAAAAACGGGAAGTCCGATTGCGCCGATAAAAACATAAACCGTGAGCATTATAAAAGTCTTTTTACTGCCGATAAGCCCCAAAGCTGTCATAACAACAAAAGTCTGCATAGTGGCAGGAACGACAGAAGGGAAATGAAGCCACGCACCAACGCACATAAGTGTGGCAAATAAAGATATAAATATCATAGATTGGACACTGTTTTTTTTCTTCATACTTCCCCTCCTTTTCTGCTTTTATTAATAATACCATAAACCACTGCACAAAAACAAGATATTGACTATTAACAGACAAGATATTATAATTATTCCGAAAATAATGTTAAAACGAGGCTGAACTATGATTTTATCAAATTTCCATACCCATACAACATACTGCGACGGAAAAAATTCTGCCGAAGAAATGGTCCTTTCCGCAATAAATAACGGTATGCACGCTTTAGGCTTTTCTACACATTCCTATACCTCAAGAGACCTTACATACTGCATCAGAAAAGAAAAGATTGAAGACTATAAAAAGGAAATAAATGCTCTTAAAGAAAAATATAAGGACAAAATAAACATTTACTGCGGAAGTGAGCTGGATGTTATTTCGGATATGGACAGAAACGGTTTTGATTATTTCCTCGGTGCGGTGCATTATATAGATGTTGACGGTAAGCTTCTCACCGTTGACGGAAGCGGTGATGAGCAGAAAAGGGATGCCGAAAAATATTTCGGCGGAGATATGCTCTCATATGCCGAGGCTTATTACGAAATGACAAAGAAAATTGCCGATATGCCTGAAATCGGTTTCATTGCACATTTTGACCTCGTCACAAAGTTCAATGAAAATTATGAGCTTTTCGACGAAAAAGATCCGAGATACATTAAGGCATGGCAGGAGGCTGCACTTCACCTCATTAAAATGGGAATCCCCTTTGAAATCAACACAGGTGCCATTTCAAGAAAGAAGAGAACCACTCCCTACCCCAGACGGGAAATTGCTGATTTCATTAAGGAGCACGGCGGCACCTTCATTATGACCTCCGACTGTCACGATAAGGACTGGTTATTATGTGCCTTTGAAGAAGCCGACAAAATATACGAAGGTATAGAAGTACTTGATTTTGAAGATTTATTGAAATAATAACAAAAAATTTCCTCTCCGGAAGCCGAGTGTTCATAAGGACACTCGGCAGTTTTATTCGCCTCTCGGCGAGTTTTATTGCTTCGCAGTGGTATGATGCTACGCATCGTTATATTGACCTTCGGTCAGTTATGGCGAATAAAATAACACTGAAGCCGCAAGGCTTCAATATCACTTTTGGTTTATAAAAATATCACTGCAAATTTTAATTTGCAATATCACTTATTCATACCGAAAGAATGTTTTCAGGTTGAATAGTTTCCCTCAAAGTATAATAACCCACTATGACACTTTCAAGCCGAAAGTGTCGATTTTTATAAAAAGAAAATTGGGAGCACTTCTTTACAAAGTGTCTCCCAATAGTTTTTTCTGTCCTTAGCAACCCTACTCAATAAACGGAAAGGATTTTTCCTTATTCGGCAATTTCTTCGCCTTTTTCCATAGCATCTCTTAATCTCTTTTCACGGGCGGCGGTGGCGGCTCGGGATTTTTCGAGATCGAGGTACATTCTTTCTCTTGTTTTCTTGTCTATATTATAGAAAAGCATAGGTACAACACACAGATAGTCGAATATGAGCTTGGGGCCGCAGGCGGTTATGAACATTCTCCACATGGTTTCATCTGTCTGCACAGCATCAACACCTACCTGGAAGCCTGCCCATTTTTCGAGGAGAACAGCATTGACCTTTGTAAGAATAATGCCTTTAACCTTATCTATGTAGCTTCTTGCAAGATTGATTGTGGCTTCAACACGGTAGCCGTTTTTCCATTCACAATAATCAAGTACTTCAAAGTTAATTTCGGGATCAAGAATTTTCTTTGTACCGTAGAACACCATTTCGAGACAGTTTCCTATCATAGCAGCAATGGTCATAGGCACCTTTTTCTTATAGAAGCCGTTTTTCTTACCGCCGATAAGTCCCGTTACGAAGAACAGGCTTTCCGAAACGGTAATCGAAAGGGACTGCATAACCCAGAGGGCTTTGGTTGAGAATTTCTTTCTGAATTTGGTTGCCCACGGATATGAAGCATAGGATATGGGCATTCCGGGGATGCCCGCAATGGTTGACATCATATTGAATTTCAGAACACTGTCATAATAGAGGGACTCACTTGTTCCGATGTCGATTCCGCCTATAAAGCCTGAAAGCATATAGATAAGCATCGGTTTATTTTTGAATACCGAGAAGAAGCCCTTTAAGGCAGGCGGGGGCTCTATGGACTGGGGTACTCTTTCTTTACTTACAATTACCCACCACACCGAGGGAATTGTGGCAATTACCCACCAGAAGGTTTTGAAGCCTGCAAACATATTCACAAGATTGAGCTTGAGTTTTCCGTTACTTACAAGGTCAAACATAATTCCCATAAGCTGTTCGGGGAATCTTGCAAAAAGCTCTGAAATAAATTTTGCAGAAACTAAAAGAGAGGTTCTTTCATTGGGATTGGGCGTGAAGACATTATCTATATATCCGCCGCCTCCGAAAAACGCACCGATTGTTTCATTTATATATGAAATAACCATATAAAATATAAGCTTCTCGGCAGCATCAAAGCCGTTTCCCTCTGCAATTATGGGCATAAGACAGGTGGCAATTCCGACGATCAGGCTGGGAACAAGAGCCAGCCACTGAAAAGGCTTGAATTTGCCCCAACGGGTTCGCATTTTATCGATAATAAGTGCGGACAGAGGATCGTTTATCATATCATAAATGCCAAGACCAATTGCGGCATTGGCTCTGGCATCGGGAGAAAGACCGTAAATTTTATAAAGGAAAATATCCGAACCGGTGTCATATTTTCCGAGAGAAAGCGAAGCAACGCTTGATTTTACTATATAAGCAACTCTTTCTTTGGTTGAACAGAAAATTCTGTTCATATAGGCATTGTTACCTGTGACAGAGCTCATATATTCCTGCTCATTCACCTGTGTTTTTGTGCTTTCACTCATTTAGCCTTCCTCCTTTGCTTCAATTTTTTCCTGTAATTTCTTTTCCTGCTCCTCCTGTATTGCAGTGAGTCTTCTGTACATTTCCTGACGAAGCTCATCTGCGGGAACACCTTTTTCAACCATCTCGAAATACTCTTCAATAGGAATTCCGCCTACATAGCACTGTGCGTGTTTTATAACAGGCTTATTCTTAAAGAAAAGAATATCAACAACAAAATTCACAATAACGAGAACAATATAAAGATATGCTCCAATACCGAGAGCACCGCCGACAATGCTGTTTTCCGGAATAAGCATAAAACAAACGGCGGCAGAAACGGAAACAACAAGATAAGCTATGTCAGCCGCGAAATTTCTCACCTTGCCCTTAGGTGAGCAAGAAAGCATATTGAAAAGAAAATGCACAAGCATTATAACCACGGACAATAAAAGAAGAAGGACTGAAGCGGTGAAAAGAATACCCGCAAGCTTGGTGTCGGCATTTTTAATTATATCGAGAAAAACATTGATATTGAGCTTTTCAAACATATTATAAAGATCAATAAGACCGAGATTACCCGAAAAGGGTTCAAAAGGTGCCGAAAGTGTTATTTTTACAATAGGTAAAAGCAATGAAAAAATGGGAATAAGGCTTGTAAAAATTCTCACTATTGCAATTTTTGAGCCTACAAAAGAGGCCTTCAGACGGTCTACCTTCTGCTGAAAATGATAATATTGCACTTCAGCGGCATCCGCTTCCTTCATAAGTCTTTCCTGCAGGTCGTATACAACAATATTCGCCCCGCAATAAGGACAATTCTGTTTCCAATCGGTAAGCTTCAGATGCTGCTTACATTTAGGACAATCTGCCATTATATCACCTTCCGATTATATATATGATATATATTAACACAATTTCAGTCTTTTGTCGAGAGATTTTATATAACATTAACAAGCAATAGGCAAAAAAATTTCCGCTTTCTCTACAAAACACAGAGAAAGCGGAAAAATATTACTTATTTGGTATTTACTGCACTGCCTGTGGGAGCAATTGCGATATAGGATGAACCTGTTTCAAGATTTACAGCACTGCCGTCGGCATAGGTGAAAGTAAAGGGATCGGTTTCATTGGTGCGTGTCCACTTAACTGCAACCATTTTTCCGCCGCAAGCGAAATATCCGTCACCGCTTCCGAGAATATTTGCCACATGGTATGTGTCTGCATTATGCTTTACATTTTCAGTGGGAGCAAGAATAACGAGAACATTTTTGAAAAGAACCTTTTCACCTCCGTCTGTCATTTCCTTGCCGTACTGATTATAGGTATACGCATCAGCGGTGCTGTCGTAAATCATAGTTGAAGTTTTTTGGATACCCATAAGAGTGAAAACAATTTCAACCTCATTCACAGCGTTGCCGTCAAGTGCTACTTCATCCTCAAAGGAAAGCCCGTAATTCTTATCGGAAACCTCAAGATTGAAGTTTTTTGAGCTTGCTGCATTATAAAGGCTTTCACCCATTGCGAAGAGGGTGTGTTCCCAAGCATACCCCTGGGCTGAACGCTCCGAATCTCTGTAACCTACAGGCACATCAACACCTATCTGGTCAACTCCTGCATTATAAAGATCATTCATAACAAGGTCACTTCCGCCCGTATGGAAAAGAACGCAATTATAGCCCTGTGCTATATCAGTGAAATTTATTCTGTTGGAACGGATTGAACCGATATCGCTTACACTCTTCACATCCGAATAAAGAGCAAGACCTCTTGTGCAATAGTCATTTATATACATTTCAAAATATAAATCTGCAGAATTAAGTCCCTTGTGAGGAATTGCAGGAGCTACATTATTCATTGTAACCGCAAAAACTCTGCCTTTATATTCTTCATTCATTTTTTCGCCGTTAAGGGGATTTCTGAAATATGTACCGTCTGCAGTGGTTGTTATTTCCTCATTGCCTTCGGTTGTCACTTCTTCATTATTGCCGCCGCAAGCGGTAAATAAAAGTACAAAAACAAGAATAAGGGGTAATAATTTTTTCATTTTCTTTTCTCCTTCACATCCGTTTACTGTATATAAATTATATAACAGCCCTTTTCACTTTTCCCTCAATGGATTTTCCGAGGAACAAGCCTCCGTTTTTTCCGAATTCAGAGGGTTCGCCCGTAACATAAAACTGTGTTTCACCCTTTATACCCGATGCATTGAGCATATTCTCGGATTTCAGTTTATCATAAAGAGCACCGAGAGAGCTTGTGCCCGAGCAAACAATTCTTAGGTCGGGGAACAGCTCCTCCACAATTTCAAGCACAAGAGGATAATGGGTACAGCCTAAAACCAGTGTATCAATTCCCTTTTCAACAAGAGGGGAAATATACATTTTAAGTGCATCGGCGGTTTCATTGTCACCTTTTCTTATTTTACCCGTTTCTATAAGGGGAACGAGCTTAGGTGCCGCATTGGAAAAAACCTCGCAATCAGAAAGATAGCTTTTCACTGCTCTTTCATATGCTCCGCTTTTCACGGCGGTGGCGGTGGCAATTACCCCGACCTTTTTGTTTCTTGTCAGTGCAGCGGCTTTTTCACTTGCAGGTGAAATAACTCCCACAATAGGCAAGTCAAAACATTGGAGAAGCTCTCTTCTTGCGGTGGCATCTGCCGTATTACAGGCTACAACAATGGCTTTTACGCCCTTTTCAAGAAGAAATTTCGTATTATTAAAGGCAAATTCCGCTATCTGCCCCGCCGTCTTATCACCGTAAGGCACATTGAGGGAATCACCAAGATATATTATATTCTCATAGGGCATATTTTCCAGAACTGTCTTGACAACGGTAAGACCGCCCAGTCCCGAATCAAATATGCCTATAGGCTTCTCATTGGAAGTCAAAAACGTCACTCCTTAAAGTGAATTAACAAGGGATTTGAAATGCTCTCCCCTTTCCTCAAAGCAGGTATA
>JAZSJT010000096.1:0-12927 GCA_045534425.1 Acutalibacteraceae bacterium
AAAAAACACTTGCATTTACTAAATCCTTGTGCTATAATACTCAAGCGTTCTTGTGGGTGTGGGAACTCCCCTCACCGCGATTAGTGTAACGCATATACTAAGGCGGGTGGTCCTCTGGCTGTATTTTTACGGCGAATGAACATCTGATAAAAATAACGGAGGTCTTATTATGGACGCAATCAAATTTATGACAGAAGGTATGCTTAAAGAGCAGCCCCCCGTAATCGAAATCGGTGACACAGTAAGAGTTGATGTCAAGATTCGTGAAGGTGAAAAAGAAAGAATTCAGGCTTTTGAAGGCACAGTTATCGCACGTAAAGGCAGCGGCGTTGCAGAAACCTTTACTGTTCGCAGACTTTCCTACGGTGTTGGTGTTGAAAGAGTATTCCCCATTCACTCCCCCAATGTAGATAAGGTTACTATCGTAAGAAAAGGTAAAGTACGCAGAGCTAAGCTTTATTACCTCAGAGGCAGAGTCGGTAAAGCTGCTAAGGTTAAGGAATTAATCAAGTAATTAATCTATGTGCTTTTGAGGAACATCTTTCAGGTGTTCCTCTTTTTTGATTTGAGGAAGCTATGGAAAAAAGTGAAAATAAAAGCATTTTATACACTAAAGCGGCGGAATACATCTATTCCGTCTTTTCCACATTGCTTTTATGTATGCTTGTTATTTTTATTGCTTTTACGTTTTTTTTCAGATTAGTTAAAGTCTCGGGAGCTTCAATGAATCCGACACTTATGACTGGTGACAGACTTATTACTTCAAATTTTTTATATTCTCCCGATTACGGTGATATAATTGTTATAAATAAACAGGGGGCAGAAGAAGAATCCATAATAAAAAGGGTTATTGCACTGCCCGGAGACAAGCTTTCCATTGATTTTGAAACACATCTTATCATTGTGAACGGAAAGGTTTTATATGAGGATTATGAAGTAACCGAGCCCATAAGTGAACAATATGACCTGACATATCCGCTCACTGTGCCCGATAATGCGGTTTTTGTACTCGGAGACAACAGAAACAATTCACTTGATTCAAGAACCGAAAGCATCGGTTTTATCAGTCTTGATGAAATCAGCGGCAAGGCACTTATAAGAGTATTCCCCATAGGTAAATTCAGTATATATTAAAGGAGAACAGTATGAAAAATAAAGATATTCTCACAAATGAAACAAAGAATACCGAAACAACAGGCTTTGCTTCAAGCATATATGAAGGTCTTTCTGTTGTTATATCGGCAATTTTTATTATTGCTCTCATTTTTACTTTCGCTTTCAGGCTTGTTGGTGTCAGCGGAAGCTCAATGATTGACACTCTTCACAACGGTGACTGGCTTATTGTTACTCCTTATTACACCGAACCACAATACGGTGACATCGTAATTTCAACCCACCGCCTTGAAACCATGGGCCCCATTGTAAAAAGAGTTATTGCAACCGAAGGCGATAAGGTTTTCATTGATGAAGACGGCACAGTTTTTGTTAACGACGAAAAACTTGAAGAGACCTCTTATACAGTCCCCGTATCCAGACGTTACGGCGATCTTTCCTATCCCCTTACCGTCCCCGAAGGACATGTAATGCTTCTCGGAGATAACCGCCCTCTTTCCTCTGATTCAAGATATTCTTATGTAGGCTTTGCCCCCGTGGATGCACTTTTAGGCAAAGCACAGTTTAGACTTGACGGAAAATGGAACATATACAGTAATTTTTCCGAATAAATTGAACTGAGGTAAAATTATGGCAGATAATCAGAAACAGACGGTTCAGTGGTTCCCGGGCCATATGGCAAAAACACGCCGTAAAATCAAAGAAAGCCTTTCTCTTGTTGACGGCGTTGTTGAATTAAGGGATGCAAGAATACCTCTCTCAAGCACAAATCCCGAACTTAATGACCTTATTGAAAACAAGCCGAAAATAATACTTCTCAACAAATGCGACCTCGCAGACGAAAAGGCAACCGCCCAATGGATTGCCTATTATAAAAATCAGGGCATTTCCGCAATTCCTGTTGACTGCAGAAGCGGAAAAGGCCTTAATCTTTTCAGACAGACTGTCAATGAAGTGCTCGCCGATAAAATCAAAAGCAACAACGAAAAAGGTATGGTGGGAAGGTCCTTGCGGCTTATGGTTGTGGGAATTCCCAATACGGGAAAATCCTCATTCATAAACCGCCTCGCAAAGGGAGGAAAGGCAAAGGTTGAGGACAGAGCAGGTGTCACAAGACATAATCAGTGGTATGTCATAGGCGACAGAATTGAGCTTCTTGACACCCCCGGTGTTCTGTGGCCCAAATTTGAGGATCCCGACGTGGGCTATAAGCTTGCTTTCACAGGCGGAATTAAAGACGATATTCTCGACATTGAAGAATTGGCGGTAAAGCTTCTTGAAATTCTTCGTGACGATTATCCCGAAAAGCTTGCGGAACGCTATAAAATAAAGGATTTCAGCGACTTCACGGGTTATGAAATTCTTGAAGAAATCGGCAGAAAAAGAGGAATGCTCATTTCTCGTGGTGAAGTCAACACATTAAGAGCCGCCACCACTCTTTTCGATGAACTTCGAGGCGGAAAGCTGGGAACCATAACATTTGAAAGGCCTAAAGATTTATGACATACGAATATGAAAATATGTTGAAAGAGCAAGGCTATAAGCTTATCTGCGGTGTTGATGAAGCAGGCAGAGGTCCTCTTGCAGGACCTGTTTTTGCCGCCGCAGTAATTCTCCCCGACAACCTCGGCGACCTCGAAATTAACGACTCAAAAAAGCTATCCGAAAAAAAGAGAGATGCTCTTTTTGAGGTTATAAAAGAAAAAGCACTCGCATTTTCAATAGCAAGTGCCGATGAAAAAGAAATTGATGAAATAAATATTCTGAATGCAACTTTCCTTGCGATGAAAAGAGCAGTTGAAGGTCTCTCAATAAAACCCGAAATCGCACTTATTGACGGAAACAGAAAAGCAAACACGGGCATAGAAGAAATGACACTTGTTAAGGGGGACGCAAAATCCATCTCTATTGCCGCCGCATCAATTCTTGCAAAGGTAAGCCGTGACAGATACCTTCTGGAATTAGACGAGAAATATCCCGAATATCAGTTCAGAAAGCATAAGGGCTACCCCACTGCCCTTCACTATGAAATGATTAAAGAGCACGGAATATCACCCGTTCACAGGCTTTCCTTTCTTAAGAATCTCGGTGAAAAATAATGTCACTGCCCAATAACTTAAAAATCGGTCTTCGCGGTGAACAGCTGGCAGCAAGGTATCTGAGGAAAAATAAATACCGTATAATTGCCGCCAATTATTCAACAAAGCTTGGTGAAACAGATATAATTGCCGAAAAGGACAATATCATTTGTTTCGTTGAAGTAAAAACCCGTTCTCCGGGACAGATGTTCCCACCCTCTGAAGCAGTTGACCTAAGAAAACAGGAAAACCTACGAACCAACGCTGCCGCATTCCTGAAAGCACAAAAACACACCGACAAAGGTTTCCGTTTTGACATAATAGAAGTAATTCTCCACGACCTTTTCACCGCCGACATAAACCACATAGAAAATGCTTTTTAACAGCACAGTCCCCGACAAAATTTGTCGGGGACTGTTTTCTAATCAAACAAAAAAGCAACCTTATTTTCTTTCATTTCAAGGCTTGCGGTAAAGGTTTTTCCTGATTTGCCGGTGAAGCCTTCTAATTTTTCGGTTTTGCCTGTTATCAGCAGGCTTTTTGCCATAGCCGGTGTTATCACTTTTTTACATAAAATTGCCGGAATTGAGAATTTGCAGCCTTCCTTGTAGCCCTGACAGGAAAAGCTGTATTTTCCTTTGGCAACCTTATTTCCGCAAATGGGGCAAATGCCTATTTCGTCGCCTGCAAAGCCGGAATATTTATCGGAATCGGGACTGTTTTCGGGGGCATTGAAGACGCCTCTGATTTCATCTGCCGCTTGTTTTACGCTGTCGTCTATTGTAATTTCACCGCGGAAAACCTTCTTGAGAGCTTGTCCTAATTCACTCGTTTTATATTTATCCATTGAAATTCCCATTAAGGAAAGCTGTTCAATCAGATATTCCCCATCAGGAAGAATTTTATAGACATCCTTTTTCAGTTCAATATATTTACTCTTTACGGCATTGTCTATAATTCCCGTTCTTGTGGCTTCGGTACCAAGCTCCAGTCCTTCAAAAATTGCTCTGTAGTCCTCGGCATCATCTTCACCTTCAGCCGCAGCCTTATCTTCTCTGAAGGGATTTTTAAGATAATTATTCAGTGTTTCAATAGTATAGTGCTTAGGAGGGCTTGTTTCCTTTTCTTTGGGCTTAAAATCAATATTTACCTTGTCGCCTTTATTGAGATTGGGCAGTATCTTGTTATTCTTTCCTGCCTCGTCATACTTTGTCCAACCGGGTTCAAGAATCATAAGACCTTTAAGATTATAGTCCTCACATTCCCCTACTGAAACAGTAATTTCCGTCTTCTGCACAACACATTCCTCACTGCAGAAAACCGCAACAAAACGGCGAAGCACCGCCGAGTAAACCGTTTTTTCTTCTTCCGACAGCTGATTTGGCTGCGGAAATTTATAAGTAGGAGTGAGTGCGGAGTGGGATTCTATCTTAGAGTCGTCAAAAATGGTCTTTTTATCCTTAAATTCAACGGGATAGCCCTTTCCCTTTACTATCTCAACAATCTTCTTAATCTTATCTTTCTCGGCGGTTGCGAGATATTCCGAATTGGTTCTCGGATATGTGAGGAAGCCCTCCTCATAAAGCTTCTGAACTATACGAAGAGACGTATCCATAGGTATTTTATATTTTTTACCGAGATAATTCTGTAGCTTTGAAAGAGAATAAAGCTTTCCGGGATTAAGCTTATCCTTTTTTGTTTTCTTTGCGGTTACAACTGCCTCCTGAGAATTCAACTTATCGCATGCACGCTGTGCAAGAGCCGCTTTTTCCTTGGGAAATTTATGCTTCGAAACAAGCTCAACCGTTTCACCGTTGGTTTCGGCAACACTAACAAGTGCATAATAGATATCGGGCACAAAGTTTCTTATTGCCATATCCCTGTCATAAATCGCCTTTACTACAGGCACGATTACTCTGCCCACTCGAAGAAGCACACCTGTCCTGAGAGTAGCATATCGTGTGAGATTTACACCGTAAAGCCAGTCAATATATGTTCTTGCAAAGCCTTCGTTGGCAAGAAGCTCATATTCACTTTCATCCTTCATATTTTTAAGAGCATCCGCTACGGTTTCGGGAGTCTGATCGGGAAGCCACAGTCGAAGAAATCTTTTCTGTCCCGATAAAGCATTCATAACGCAGAGCCTTACAATTATTTCACCCTCACGGTCGGCGTCTCCCGCATTTACAATGGTGTCAACATCCTCACGGTTGCAAAGTGCTTTTATAAGCTCAAACTGACGGCTAACACCCGCATCAGGCTTTTTATCCTCACCGCTTTTTAACTTAAAACGAAAATTTTCGGGAACACAGGGGATATTCTCCATACTCCATCTGCCGCTTGCGGTTGCCCCCGTATAATCTTCTATATCGCAAAGAGAAAACAAATGCCCGAAAGCCCAGGTAACAATATACCCGAGCCCCTCGAAATACCCGTTATTCTTTTTCATCTGCCCGATGCCTGCAACGATGTTTCGGGCAAGAGAAGGCTTTTCTGCAATTATAAGTACCATATCAACTCTCCTGAAATTATATTTTAATACTTTTCAGATAAATTGTAAAGTGTCAGTTGATAAGATCCTGCCACAAAGAATCGTCTTTTCCTGCATAGATTTCGGGAATCTGACCTATGATTATTGTTTCGGATACGGGAATACTTGTAAAGACCTGCGAGCTCAATGTTTCTCCCACAGACAGCACATATACATTTGTAGTAATATCAAGCATAGCCTTGTGCAGCGTCTGATTTATTCCCGAATAATTAAAGGTATTTCTGACTTCTATGGAGCACGAACAGGAAATGTGAACATTAAGATCGATTTTAGGGCCTCTGCCCGTGAGAAAAGTACTTCCTGTCAGAGTTCCCACAGCAATTGAAATTCGGCTTTCTTCAATTTCGCCTATTGCCTTGGTTATTCCAACGCTTATAAGAGATTTCAGTTTATTCATCTGCACACTGTCGGATTTCAGAGCGGCAATTTTTCCGCTTTCATCATACTCTATCTTAATGAGCTCCCCAAAGCTGCCGTTTTCGTCAGAAAGCAGCTGAGAAACCGTATTATTTATTATAACCGTTGCAAGATTCTGTGCTCTTGACAGTGCAAGAGTATTTATCACAGGTGTCATTCTCATATCAAAAACAATACTTATTCCTGCCGTCACTACCGCAAAGACAAGCATAAACGGCACAAGTGAGGAAATCTTTTTTCTTTTTCTTCTCACTGTAATCCTCCCCCTTTTTATATACTATGCAAAAAGTAATTTGCGGTTGATTTTTATTTTTTATATGTGTATTATATATTTAAGAAAAAAAGGAGGCTTATGTATGTCAGAGTCTTTCAGAAAATTCATAAGAAAAAATAACCTTTGTCCTGTTTGCCATATAAAAAAGCTTATGGCGGCAACACAGGTCAATGTAAACGGAGCAAAACGCTTCAATAACGGAGTTGCCCTCACTCCCCCTATGGGATGGGCAAGCTGGAACTTATTCCGACATAACATCAATGAAGATATCATAAAAGAAATAGCAAAAGCTATGAAGGATGCACATCTTGATGAGCTGGGATATCAGTATATCAATGTTGATGACTGCTGGATGTCATCAATGAGAGATGAAAACGGCAGACTTCAGGGGGATCTTGCAACATTCCCGTCGGGAATTAAAAGTCTCGTTGAAGCAGTCAATTCCTACGGTCTAAAAATGGGCATATACACCTCTAACGGCACACTTACCTGTGAAGACCTCCCCTCAAGTCTTTATCACGAAAGAATTGATGCCGAAACCTTTGCCCGCTGGGGAGTTGAATATTTTAAATATGACTTCTGCCATAACGAAGCAATTCCCACGCTTGCACCTGAAATTGAAAAAATTCTTATTGCAAAAAAAGGCGAAAATGAATTTCTCACGCTGTTGGCAGAGGATGCTGTTCTTCGCGGAGATGCAATTCTTCTGGGTGATGAAAAGCTCACTCTTTCGGGGAAATATATCTCCGGGCTTTCCTCAAATGCAGGTGTGGCATTATTCCCCGATTTTGATATTCCCGAAGACGGAGAATATACACTCACTCTCGGCATCAGAAAAGCTGTAAATAAGGACAAATACTGCGAGCTTACAATAAACGGAAAGGATGTTTACCCTGTCAGAGTACCCGCAACAAAGGGCTCTACAAGAGAAGGCAGAGTGCAGATTACTGTCTTTTTCAAAAAAGGAAATAACTCCATCCTCATAAACAATCCTATTGCTTCAAGAATGGATTCTGCCGCAAAGCAATATCAGAATATGGGTAAAGAGCTTATGCGTGCAACAAAGAAAGTTGCAGAAGAAACAGGAAAGCCCGAAAAGCCCATATGCTTTTCCATTTGCGAATGGGGACTTAACCGCCCTTGGAAATGGGGTGCCACTGCGGGTAACCTATGGAGAACAACTCCCGACATTCGTCCCGAATGGGGCTCCATTATCGGAATTTACGAGGCCACAGTCCGTCTTTATAAATATGCCGGTGTGGGCAACTGGAACGATCCCGATATGCTTGAGGTGGGTAACGGAAATCTCACAGACAGTGAAAACGAAGCACATTTTTCTCTCTGGTGTATGCTTGCTGCTCCTCTTATTCTCGGAAACGATATAAGAACCTTCATAAAAGAGGACGGCAGTGTTGATCTTGACAATAAGGTTCTTAAAATCATATCCAACAAAAAAGCAATTGCAATAAATCAGGATAAGCTGGGAGTTCCCTGCAGAAGAATAAAAACCAATGTCATAACAGACGTGCTCGTTAAGCCTCTTGAAAACAAGGAGGTTGCAGTTTGTCTTCTCAATAAAGGAAATTCCGAAAAGGAAGTTTCTTTCAGCATAAAGGAAATTACAGGTCTCGGCTTTGTAAATCTTCCCGATGCCGACAGATATATGATTTCCGACATATGGGACAACACAACCTTTGTTGCAAACGATGAAGTGAAATCAAAGCTTAAAGGTCACAGTGTAAAATTATATAAAATTCAGGTAATGGGGTAAACAATATGAACAAACACATAATTTCTCTTAAAACTCCCGCCGAAGACTGGGAGCACGCCTCTCCCATAGGCGGCGGTTCATTCGGTGCAATGCTTTTCGGCGGCACTGACACGGAAAAAATCTATCTTTCCGAAGAAACCATATGGGCGGGAGAAGAAAGAGATACAACCATAAAGGACTTTCCCGAAAGAATAAACACATTAAGACAGATGTATCTTGACGGTAAGGTGACAGAAATTGACAGTTGGGCAGAAGAGCATCTCGGTGAAGGCATTGAAAGAATAATGTCAATGGAATATGCGGGTGTTATAAAAATTGATTTCAAGGATAAAGCTCCCGTAACAGATTACAAAAGAGAGCTTATTCTCAATGACGGTATTGCGGAAATATCCTATAACAGGAACGGAAATAAAATAACCGAAACTGCTTTTTCTTCATATTCATCAGAAATTACCGGCATAAAGCTTCACAGTGTCAAGCCCATTGATTTCAGTATTTCTTATGAAAGAGAAAACATTGAAAGTGTCACATTTCTCAACGATCTTCTTCTTATTCGGGCAAAAACCGCCTGCGGCAAGCACCGCTTTGCAGTGGGAATAAAAATCGAAACAGAATCGGATTTCAGCTTTGACGGTGAAAAAATCGAAGTAAAGGGCTCTGTTGACACAAATCTTTTCATTTCGATTGCAACAGAATTCAACTTCAAAAACCGCTTTGAAGAATTTTGCCTTGAAGCCATAAACGACATAGATACATTTGAAGAAATGAAGGAGCTGCACTCAGAAGGCTTCAATGAGCTTTTCAATAATTCCGATATAAACTTTGAAGTGAGTGAAGAACTGAAAAAGCTTTCCACCGATGAAAGAATTATGAGACTGAAAAACGACGAAAATGCAGAGGACGAAGGACTTTACGCCCTTTATTTTGCATTCGGAAAATATCTTCTCATTTCCTCATCAAGGTATGACACCTTACCCGCAAATCTTCAGGGAGTGTGGGTTGAAAAGCTTGAAAACCCGTGGAACTCCGACTATCACACAAACATCAATCTCCAGATGAACTATTGGTTACCTGAAGTTGCCAACATTTCCGAATGCCATCTCCCCCTTTTCAGATATATGAATGACTATCTTCTTGAATCAGGAAAGAAAACCGCGAAAGAAAACTATAACTGCCGCGGTACCGTGCTTCACCATTTAAGTGACATTTACGGCTTCACAACTCCCGCAGACGGAATATGGGGAGTGTGGCCTATGGGTGCTGCGTGGCTGAGCTTTCATATGTGGGAGCATTTCCTGTTCACAAGAGATGTTGAATTTTTAAGAGAAGCCGCATATGATTATATTCACGAATGTGCCTTGTTCTTTATGGATTTTATGTTTGAGGATAAAAACGGATACCTCATTTCAGGTCCTTCGATGTCTCCCGAGAATGAATATTATCCTATAAAGGGCAATACGGACATTACCGCTACAATTGCTTTTTCGCCCACAATGGATATTGAAATAATCGGCGGAACTCTTCGCAACTATATTGCGATGGAAAACATATTGGGAATCAACGAAGATGATAAAAAGCAGGCTGAAGAAACGCTAAAAAAGCTTCCTCCTCTCAAGGTCGGAGAAAACGGCTGTCTTATGGAATGGCTTGAGGACTACGAAGAGCCCGAGCCCGGCCACAGACACATTTCTCACGCCTTCGGTCTTTATCCCGACAATATGATAACAGAAAACACTCCCGAACTTTTCGAGGCAATAAAAAATACTCTTCACAGAAGACTTTCCTTCGGAGGCGGTCATACCGGCTGGTCGAGAGCGTGGCTTATCAATCTCTTTGCAAGACTTAAAGACGGCAAAAATACCTATGAGCATTTAAGACTTCTGCTTACAAAGAGTACACACACAAATCTCTTTGACGTTCATCCGCCTTTCCAGATTGACGGCAACTTCGGCGGTGCCGCAGGTGTTGCAGAATCTCTTATTCAGTCTCACGAAGGATATATAAGTCTTCTGCCCGCAGTAAAAGACGGTCTTTCAGGCTCTTTCACGGGACTAAAAGCCCGAGGTGACATAACAGTCAGTGCCGACTTCAAGGACAGCAAAATTACATCCTTTTCACTTTTCGCACCTTATGAGGTTACAGCTTTTGTAAAAGCAAACGGCGAAATGTATGAAGTGAAGCTTGATAGCTTTAAAGAAGCAACAATTAACCTATAAACTGAAAAAAGTCTGCTCCTTTTTACGGGAACAGACTTTTGTTTTTACTCTTCTGTTTCTTCTTCGTCTTCTTCGGGTTCTTCAAGAATTACATCCTGATTTGTGAAGAATTTGATTTTATTGAGAGGTATACCGAGAGTTTTTTCACAGGCACCGCTCATAAGAGGCATCATCTTTGATTCAACAACAGTGTTTATTGCAGCAAAGTCAACAAGAATCTGAAGCTGAGCTTTAAGGAAGTCGTCATCCTTGTCATCAAAGAAATTATCGTCAACCTCCTCAAGCTTAACACCTGTCAGGGACATATCCTGATTGTAAATTCTGCGATTCTTTTCAAGGCACTTTTTGATTATTTCAATCATCTGTTCTCTCTTACCTGCTTTAAGTGCATTATTAAGAGAAGTTGCTTTCATCTGAAGCTTGAATGAAAGCTTACAGGTTTTTACAATAGCAAGAGCAAGCTTTGCAAGGTCGGGATTGATTTTTTCGGGAACAAAAATTTCCCCGTCTTTCTTATAAAAATAAGTCATAGCCATTCTCCTTAATAAAATACTGAATGTATATTAACACAAAGAAGAAGTTTTTGCAACAATAAAAATCTCTCTCTGAAGAAAATCAGAGAGAGACGTTTTATCAGAATGAACCGCCGCCGTTGGCACGGAATTTTCCGAATGTGAGAGTGCTTTCAAATGAAACGGCATATGTTCCGTCATTTGTTAGAGGCACAAGACATTCGTTATTATAGTTTTCCATAAACTGAGGAAGCTCCTCATAATCCCAGACTGTTATCTGTTCATCTGAATAAAGAATAAGGTCAATGAGGTTGCCCCAAAAACGGGAACCTGCATCGTGCTTGAGTCCTTTTCCGAACCAGGTGATATCGGGATAAAGACAAGTGGAAGCATCTATCTGTAAATCACAGGAAACATGGTTTTTGCCGCATTCACAAGCCTCTGCCTGCTTGTAATCAAGTCCGAGAATACCGTCAACATCAGAACAGGTTGCACCGAAGGATTCATCCGTTGTGCAGATTGAGAAGTCTGTCATTCTGTCGTTATTTGAGGTAAAGGGAGCCATGGGATAGCCGTATTCGGCAATAATACCTACATTCTTGCCTTCACTCATAAGGGCGTCAATGATATTCTGCATATTTGGCTGAACTTCATCGTGATAATAACGGTTCTTTTCAAGAAGTCCTGCATATTTTTCCTGTCTTTCGGGGGTACCGAAAAGGAATTCCTCTGCATCCTTATATCTTTCGGGACTCATCATAGCAAAGAAGCCGGGTATTGCACCGAAGGTTTCAAGAAGATAGGGATCAATTGCAGCATCAAGTCTCTGTTCAAGATATTCATTCACTATATCTACGAGCCAGTCAAAAAGACCTACCGCATAGAGCATTTCAAGCATATAGTAAAGTCCGAGAGTGGCACTGTTTTCTCCGAGAGCAGTTTTGAGGAAACGAAGAAGTGAAAGACTGTCAATTCCGATATTGCCTGAAACGGGATCAGCACAGGCTGCAACACCGTTCATAGCACCGCAGATGAATACAACACCTGTTATTTCATCACGCTTTGCAGAGTCTTCTTCATTGAAATAATATTCATAGAGATATGTCATTACGATACAGTTACCCTGCGAGAAAGCGGTAAGTGCAATTTTATCACTGCCTGTAATTTTCTTTACCCTCTGGATATAATCGTGAAGCTCACCTGCAAGAGTATGCATATCCTTACGCCAGTCAAAACGGAAATAGAAGCTGTTTTTATAGCCGTATTTTGCAATAATTTCTTCTTCGGGTTCCTCTTCCGGTGCTTCGGGTTCTTCGGGGGTTATGAGAGAACTTAACATATCAAAAAATGAATTGATTTTTGCTGTAATTCCGTCAAAGAATACCTTTATCTCATTGAAAAATGCAGAAATTTCTGCAGATACCTTCTCAAAGAAATCGGGCTCTTCGGGAATTTCTTCTTCGGGCTCAACAGGCTCATAGTTTTCATCAAGACCGAGGCTGTTGTCATATTTTCCGCCGGTTCCCTCTTTCATGGTCCCGTCGGGCTTACAGCTGACATCTGAAAACACATCAAGAAGGAAAGGTCCTAAATTCTTATCAACAATGTCAAAATTCTTTGTAAGAAGTCCTATAAGAAAACCGGGAACATACTTAAATATTGCGGGAAGAAGCACGTCCATTGAAGGTCCGAAAACTGTGGTATCATCACTTTCGTCTTCTGTATCAAGATTTCTGTATATCGTTTCACCGAAGCCGGGAACTTCAACTACGGGAACATCGTCACGGTTGAGTTTTTTAAGGTCTTCCTTTGACTGCAAAATCACAATATCGGGAGAGTCATTTTCTTCTGCAGCAAAGCCGACAATTGAAAACATTCCGCAAATAAGTGAAATGCTGAGAATTACAGAAATAATCTTTTTCATAACCATTCCCCTTTTTATTATATATAGATATATTACATTCAATAGAATATTTTGTCAACAGATAAATTTGG
>JAZSJT010000122.1:0-3419 GCA_045534425.1 Acutalibacteraceae bacterium
TTTAGCCCGAATTTTACGGATATGTTCAACTACCGTCATAGAGTAGCCGTCGCTGTCAAATCCCCATAAGCGTTCATATATACGCTCTTTATCAAAAACAATACCCGCATTTGTGGAAAGCAGTTCTATAATATCAAATTCTGTTTTGGAAAAAGAAATCGGTTGCTCCTTGAAATAGACAGCTTTTGAGGAATAGTCTATAACCAAATCGTCATTGAATTTCAAATCGGATTTTTTCTGCAATCTCATATCACGGCGCAAGTGAGCAGAAACACGGGCACCCAATTCATCAAGCGAAAAGGGCTTTGTAATGTAGTCGTCCCCACCCGCAGAAAAACCGTTTATTTTGTCAATGTCATCATCATTAGCCGTTAAAAATAAAATCGGACAGGAAACAAATTCACGGATTTTTTTACATACTTCAAGTCCACTCAATTTTGGCATATTAACGTCGAGAAGTATTATATCGGGCTTCTGACTTATTTTTTCAAGTGCTTTCTTCCCATCATAAGCGGATAGCACATCATAACCGCACAAATTAAAGTAATTGCGAAGAAGCTCAACAACGTCTTTTTCATCATCAACAATTAAAATTCTCGGCAACGCTTAACACCTCCGTCCCTCGATAATAATAGCATACAAATATCAAGATTATATCAAAAAGAGCTTAACATTTTCATTATATATCTATTATACGCTGTTCTCGGTGATAGAACAAGTGAATTTGTGTGAATAATGCAAATTATAAGTAATGCAAAGACCACAGAAAACGATGAAAATCGGCTACCACTGCAATGGTATGTTGGAAACAAAGAGTAACAGAGGAGTGTGTAGTATTGCTTCAACTGAAATAGTAAGAAAAGACAGTGCAGAAAATCTACTTGAGGCAATTCTGGACAGAAATAATTTGAACAAAGCATACCTTAAAGTAAAGAAAAATGGAGGCTCAGCAGGAATAGACGGAATAACAGTAGAAGAAATGCTGGCATACTTAAAGAAAAATCGAGAAAAAACACAATAATCTTGTAAAACTTGGAATAGACAGTTAGACAGCTTGGAGATGGGCTAATAGTAGGAAAAGTTACTGGAGAATTTCACATAGCCAGATATTAGCTACGTCATTAACAAACGAATACCTTGCATCAATCGGATATGATAATATATACGAGAGATACAAGGTACTGCACTTAAACTATTGAACCGCCGTGTACCGAACGGTACGCACGATGGTGTGAGAGGTCGGCTACTCAACTAATGGGTAGCCTCTTACTCGATTTTTATATAAAACGATCAAGGACTATTTTACTAATTTTTCACGCACCATCATAAGTGCATATCCAAGCAAATTCTGCCCATTCCATTTTTTACGGTCAAATCTGTCAGGATCGGTCATTGATAAACCTATTCCCCATATTCTGTCGTTTACGGCACATTCGGCCAATATATTGTCAGTTGTATCTGCGAGTAATTTCAGCAATTTCGGATTTTGTGAAAACTTCTGGATAAGTCCTTCATAAATAACTGTTTGACGAATACCATTCCAGTAATGATCGTCATATCCTTTTACAAGTCTTCCAAGTTTTTTTATCTGAGCCACATCATCTGTTTTTAATATTTGGGAAGCTATGTCCTTGTCATTAAAATATATTGCTTTATAGTACATCATATATTGTTCCATTGAAGAAAACTTCACATTATTTGCGACAAAATCAGAAAGATACCAATTGCTCAGGTATCCGTTTTCTTCATCAGGGTTATGAAAACAAATAATATTCATTTTTTTATCATCCTTTTCTTTAGTAATTTTAAAATCTTGTTAAAAATTAAAAAGGCCACGCATCTGCGTGGCCTTTTTCTTTTGGTTGCGGGAGCAGGATTCGAACCTACGACCTTCGGGTTATGAGCCCGACGAGCTACCTAGCTGCTCCATCCCGCGATTTACAAGTATATTATAACACGTACTTTTACATTTGTCAATGGTTCAAGGCAAAAATTACATAACAGAGATTTGGCTTGTTTTAGTCATTAGTGCTAAAAAAACACCTGAAAAATAAGCACATCAAAAAAATATTTTTAATATTATTTTAAGGTTTCTTTTTTATAATTTATATGTAGAATGTGTGAAAATACGGGTACAACCCGCTTAGTTCCCGTATTTTGATATGAAAACAGAATATTTATTTTTTATATATGTTAAAAATTAAATTCATCTCCTTTCTTGAAATATTGCGGGTTTTGTCTCTTATAGGAGAACTGTTTAACCTATCTTTCATTCTACCGGATGAATATGATAAAACTATGTTTTTAAAAATAAAAAAGTTTGCTTTTTGAAAGGATGAGTACATATGCCAAATGTTCTTATTGCAGATGATAACAGGGAAATAGCGATGGTCCTTAAAGGATATGTTGAAAAAGAGGGATATACGGTATTTTATGCTCAGGACGGTGAAGATGCAATCAGACAATTTCGTGAAAAAGATTTTGATATGGTGCTTCTTGATGTTGTTATGCCGAAAAAAAATGGTTTTGATGTGTGCAGAGAAATAAGAAAAAGTTCAACTGTACCGGTGATAATGATCACGAGTAAAAGTGATGATTATGAAAAAATAATGGGGCTTGGTATAGGAGCTGATGACTATATTGTAAAACCATGTTCGCCCGGAGAAGTTATAGCAAGAATGAGAGCGGTTCTCAGAAGAATATATTTTGAACATTCGGATAATAAAACCGGTCATACGATAAAAATTCATAATCTTGAAATAGATATGGATAGTTTTTCAGCGTTTATAAGCGGAACAAAAGTTGTTCTTACAAAAAAAGAGCTTGAAATACTCTGGACTCTTGCAGAAAATAAGGATAAAGTGTTTACAAGGGAAAATCTTCTTAACAGTCTCTGGGGCTATGACTATTACGGAGATTGCCGTACAGTTGATTCACATATAAAAAGATTACGTGCAAAACTTGACGAATATCCTCATGATAAATGGAATATAAAAACGGTGTGGGGAATGGGTTATAAGTTTGAGGTGTCCGAAGATGTGTAGCAGTGATACCGAAATATCATTACTGAAAAAACAGCTTGACGAAGCAAGAAGAGAGGCAGAAGCTGAAAAACAGACAGCTCAGGAATTTCTTTCAAGTGTATCACATGAGTTAAGAACACCTGTGGCTGTTTTAAGAGGCTCTCTTGAAGCTTTGTGTGACGGAGTTATTGATGACAGTGAACAGGTAAAGGAATATCACAGACAGATGCTTGCTGAAAGCATATATCTTCAGAGACTTGTAAATGACCTTCTTGAATTTTCAAGATTGCAAAACAGTGGATTTGAGATAAGTATGTCACCTGTAAATGTATATGATGTCATTTCAGATATATGCAGAAGTATGCGACAAATCGCTCAGGATAAAGGAGTTATATT
>JAZSJT010000108.1:0-13545 GCA_045534425.1 Acutalibacteraceae bacterium
GGCTACGATCCGACTTCGTCCTCCCAAGGGACAGGAGCTTGATGATCATTATTTCGGAGCCATAAAGCCCCGGATAAAGGCTTTCATGACGGAGCTTGACGAGGAGCTCTGGAAGCTCGGTATTCTTGCTAAAACAGAGCATAATGAAGCTGCTCCCGCACAGCACGAATTAGCCCCCATTTTCTCTACGACCAATATTTCCGCTGTTCATAATCAGCTTACAATGGAGCTTATGCAAAAGATTGCAAGAAGACACAATATGGTTTGTCTTCTGCACGAAAAGCCCTTTGCCGGTATTAACGGCAGCGGTAAGCATAACAACTGGTCAATTTCAACCGATACCGGTATAAATCTTCTTAATCCCGGTGATACTCCCGGTGAAAATGCACAGTTTCTTCTTTTTCTTTGTGCTGTCATCAAGGCTGTTGACGATTATCAGGATCTTCTCCGTGTGTCTGTTGCTGCTGCAGGCAATGATCACAGACTCGGAGCTCTTGAGGCTCCTCCTGCTGTTGTTTCTATGTTCCTGGGTGACGAGCTGACAGAAATTCTTGAGGCTATTGAGGCTGATAAGGCACTTGATACCAAGGAAAAAGAGCTTCTTCGTATCGGTGTGCATACACTTCCCAAATTCCCCAAGGATACAACCGACAGAAACAGAACCTCTCCCTTTGCCTTTACGGGTAATAAGTTTGAATTCAGAATGCTCGGTTCATCCAACACAATTTCAAATGCAAATGTTGTTCTCAATACTGCGGTTGCAGAGGTTTTAAGACAGTTTGCGGATGTGCTTGAAAATGCACAGGACTTTGAAGCAGTACTTCACGAGCTTATAAAAAAGACAATTTCAGAGCATAAGAGAATAATTTTCAACGGCAACGGCTATGATGATGCCTGGATATTTGAAGCAGAAAAGAGAGGTCTTCTCAATATGAAGACAACTCCCGATGCACTTCCCAGTCTTATCGCCGATAAGAATATTGAGCTTTTCACAATCCACAAGGTTTATTCCGTTGAGGAGCTCAAGGCAAGATATGAAATTCTTTCCGAGAATTATTGCAAGGTTATAAATATTGAAGCACTCACAATGCTTGATATGGTGAACAAGGATATTCTTCCCGCGGTTTCAGGCTTTACAAAAGCACTTGCAGACTCCGCTCTTCTCAAGAAAACACTTTCAGAGGAAATAAACTGTGATTATGAAACAGAGCTCACAAAAGAGCTTTCTTCTCTCACCTGTGCGGTATTTTCCAAGAAGAAAGAGCTTGAGGGCTATATGATGGATGCTCTTGAATGCACCGACACCACCGCTCTCGCACAATTCAGTAAAAACAGTATCCTCAATGCTATGACCGAGCTTCGTATTCTTGTTGACGAGCTCGAAACAAAGACGGATGCCGCTATGTGGCCCTATCCCTCATACAGTGAAATTCTTTTCAGTGTAAAATAATTGATTGCTTTATCATATAAGCGTTAAAAAGGTATGCAGATTTTGTCTGCATACCTTTTTTAAACATTCTGATAAGCTTTGTCTGACAGGTAATTTCCCATTGTGCTTCGTTGCCTTCATAATTCTCGCCGTTTTCTGTTACCGTGATCTGCGTTTTTGTTTCAGCTTCACCGTTTAATATAACTGTAACAGAGCCTGTTCCGATATCGGGAATTTTATCTTTTTCTGTTACGGTGATATCAATTTTCATTGTTTTCGGATTGTCAAGTGAAACAAGCCACCGTTCGCCGTCGGTAACATTTTTCCCGTCGCTGCTATATGACAATTTCCACTCATTTCCGACATAATTGTTTGAAATGAGGTTTGCTGAAAAGGTCAGTTCATATACAGCATATGTATATTGCCTTGAGCAGAACGGAAAAGCAAGCAGTGTCGCAGCCGCACACAGGAGAACCAATAATTTTTTCATCTTTTCTCACCTCGATAAAAAAGCACATCCGCGAAGGATGTGCTGAAAAAGTGTTCCCTCGGTATAGCTGCGACACTAACCATAATTACACTCATAGGTGAATAGAGGAAAACACCTTTTACCAAGGTAGTTTTCGCTATGAGTGTATTTAATATTCAGTTAGTGTCGCACAGATATTCTATCACAGCAACAAATAATTGTAAAGTAAAAAATTAAAAGTGTTATAATTGTTTCATATAATTCTTTTTGTTGCTAATGCTGTTTATTTATGCTAAAATTATAATGAGGTGATGTGTGTATGACCGAAATTACATATGAATATTTTAAAGACTGTGCAGACTATGTTAAAAATATAATAAAGGATGAGCCCGAAACGGGGATCATTCTCGGCTCAGGACTCAAGGATTTTGCAAAAAGAATAAAAAATCCCGTTGTAATTCTTTATAAAGATATACCGAATTTTCTCGTTTCCACGGTTGAGTCACACGAGGGCAGACTGATTTTCGGTGAGGTTCAGGGAAAAAAAGTTATATGTATGTCAGGAAGATTTCATCATTATGAAGGCTATCCCTTTGAGATGCTTACGTTACCCATAAGACTTTTTAAGCTGTTGGGAGTTAAAAGAACTATAGTAACCAACGCCGCAGGGGCTGTAAATACCGAATATAATGTCGGTGACATAATGATAATAAGCGACCATCTGAAGCTCACGGGAGCAAGTCCCTTGCAGGGGAAAAATATTGATGAATTCGGCCTCCGCTTTTTTGATACAACCGATATGTATACAAAGGAATTAAGGGATGTTGCAAAGGAGTGTGCAAAAGAAAGTGAACTCACCTTCCGTGAGGGCGTTTATATGTATTTTACGGGACCGCAGTTTGAAACTCCCGCAGAAATAAGAGCCGCAAGAATTTTAGGTGCAGATGCCGTCGGTATGTCAACGGTAACGGAAGCACTCACCGCAGCTCACTGTTCAATGCCCCTTTTGGGACTTTCCGTTATGACAAATATGGCGGCAGGTGTGCTTGACAGAAAGCTTACCGATGAAGAAGTAGGAGAGACCGCCGCAAGAATAAGCCGTCCCTTCGGAGATTATATAGAAAGTGTAATAAGCAGGTTTTAATTATGAAAACTCTTTATAAAAATGCAATTATCCTCAATTTCGTTGATGACCGTCTTAATGTTATGAAAAACGCCTTTTTAGGGGTGGACGGAAACACTGTTTCTTATGTGGGAGCAACAGAACCCGCAGAAAAATATGATGCGGTTTATGATATGACGGGAAAAATTATTATGCCCGGCATTTATAACTGCCACACCCATTCACCTATGGTGCTTTTAAGAGGTGTGGGAAGTGACCTTCCTCTTGATAAATGGCTTTTTGACACTATTTTTCCCATTGAAGATAAGCTTACCGCAAAAGATATTGAAGCAGGAAGCTATCTTGCACTTATGGAAATGGTGTCCTCGGGCACAGTCAGCTTTTCCGATATGTATTTTGAACCCGAAAAAACTGTTGAAGCGGTAGGATTTTCGGGAATGAAAGCAAATATTTCCCGTCCCGTTCAGTGCTTTGATCCTGACGAAAAGCCCGAAAACTCTTACAGAATAAAAGAATCCCTTGAGCTTTTTGATAATTACAACAAAAGCTTTGACAGCAGAGTTCTTATTGATTTTTGTATTCATGCTGAATATACCTGTGATGAAAAAACAACCCGTTATTACAGTGAATTGTGTAACGAAAGAAAGGGAAATATGCATATTCACCTTTCCGAAACCTTCAAAGAGCACAATGAATGTATTGCAAAGTATAATAAAACTCCCGCCGAGTGGTTCGAAAGTCTCGGTGCCTTCAACTCAAGAGCCTTTGCCGCCCACTGTGTTGCACTCACCGAAAACGATATGGACATTTTCAAAAATCACGGTGTTTCAGTTGCTCATAATCCTACAAGCAATATGAAGCTGGGAAGCGGTTTTGCTCCTGTTGAAGATTTTCTCAAAAAAGGAATAAATGTAGCACTTGGCACAGACGGTGCCGCAAGTAATAACAACCTCGATATGCTTGAAGAAATGCATCTTGCTTCTCTTATTCATAACGGCAATCTCCGTGATGCCACCGTTATGAGTGCCGAAAAGGTTATAAAGGCCGCAACAATAAACGGTGCAAGGCTTCAGGGCAGAGAAAAATGCGGCAATCTTCTTCCCGGATATAAGGCGGATTTTGTTGTGTTCTCCACTGATAAGCCCAATATGCTTCCCTGTCTCGAGCCCGCCGCTCTCGTTGTATATTCCGCGGGAAGAGCTGATGTGTATATGACCGTGTGTGACGGCAAGGTGCTTTATAAGGACGGAGAATTCCTCACTTTAGATAAAGAAAAAATCTATTATGACGTAAAAAAGGCAGTCGAAAGATTGTATTAAGGTGAAAATATGGAAAGAGCAGATAAAAGTCTGGCATTTATGCTTCAGTATGAAAATATTGCCTGGTATGAAAACGGGGCGGTGAAAATTCTTGACCGCCGTGTTTATCCGAGAAAAATTGAGTTTGTTACCTGTCACAATCATCATGAAGTGACACAGGCTCTTAAAGATATGGTAACCCAGAGTGCAGGTCCCTACACTGCCGCCGCCGCGGGAATGGCTCTCGCCGCATTTGAATGTCGCGATAAATCTCTTGATGAACAGAGGCTTTATCTTAAAGATGCCGCATATACAATTTCTGACGCAAGACCTACCACCGCAAACCGTATGAGCCTTATAACAAACGGTTGTCTTGAAGCCGCCGAAAAGGCACTTGTTGAAGGTAAAAGCGTGTCGGATGCCATAATGGAATATACTGTAAACGTGAATAATATGAGATATAATAAAGTATATAAAATGGCACAGCTTCTTGCTGATATGATTCCTTCTCACGGTGCTGTTATGACACAGTGCTTCGGTGAAACAATTGTGGGACAGATGTGCCGTGTGCTTAAAGAACAGGGCAAGGGAGATGTCAGAATTTTCTGTCCCGAAACAAGACCGTATTTTCAGGGGGCAAGGCTCACAGCCTCTGTTTGCAACGATATGGGAATGGATGTCACGGTAATTACGGATAATATGCCCGCGTTCGTTATGAAAAACGAAAATATAGATGTATTTACCTCTGCCGCCGATGCAATTTGTATGGACGGATATGTTGTAAATAAGGTTGGTACCTTCCAGATAGCAATAGCCGCAAAATATAATAAAATCCCCTATTTTGTGACGGGTGCCCCCGACCACGTACACCCAACAATAGATACCGTTAAAATTGAAATGCGTGATCCTGATTTCACCTTACAGGCAATGGGTGTAAAAACCGCCGCCGACGGTGTAAAGGGATATTATCCCGCATTTGATATAACTCCTCCCGAGCTTGTCAGCGGAGTTGTAACCGATACGGGAATTTATGCTCCCTATGACCTTAAACGCTATTTTGCCGACGGCAATCTCGGTGAATATGAAATGGTGATATAAAGGTGATTTTATGAGACTTGTACCGCAGCCGAATGAAATACATATTCTTGACGGTTTTACTTCATTAAGGGAAATTGAAGCCTTTGAAACGGATAACTGTTTTGGTGACGAAGAATATGAACTCATTATTTCTTCCGATAAAATAACCGCAAAAGCCCGTGATGAAAAGGGGTTTTTCTATGCAAAGAAAACCCTGAAGCAGATGTGTTTTTTATATGAAAAAATACCCTGTGCAGTCATAAGGGATAAGCCGAGATACACTCACCGCGGAATTATGATAGACTGTGCAAGGCATATGTTCAGCACCGCTGAACTCAAAAAAATGATTGATGTTGCTGCAGACTTTAAATTCAATAAGCTGCACTGGCATCTTTCGGATGACCAAGGGTTCAGAATAGAACTCAACTGTTTTCCCGAGCTCACCGAAAAGGGAAGCGTGAGAAAATGCGATTCTTTTATTAACTGTAAAAGCGATAAGAAATATTCGGGCTATTACACGAAAACAGAGATTAAAGAAATTGTTGAATATGCAAAAAATAGCTTCATTGATGTTATTCCCGAGCTTGATATGCCGGGACATCAGAGTGCTTTTCTTCATGTTTTTCCGCAGTTTACCTGTACGGGAGAGGCTGTTGAGGTAAAAACAAGGCAGGGTATATTTAAGGATATTATCTGTGCAGGAAACGCGGAAGCCGAAATTATCTTGAAGAAAATCATTGATGAGCTCTGTGAACTGTTCCCCTATGAATATTTCCATATAGGCGGTGACGAGGTTCCGAAAGACAATTGGAAGAAGTGTGAAAAATGTCAGAAAATTATGGCGGAAAATAATCTTTCTGACGAAAATGCATTACAGTGTTTCTTTATAAATAAAATGGCTGATTACCTTAAAAATAAGGGCAAAAAGTGTATAGTATGGAATGATTGTCTGAAGGGTGAGGGGCTTTCATCCGATATTTCCATTCAGCAGTGGCAGGGAACTGTTTCAAAAACTTCCGCTGCGGCAAATAACGGGCATAAAATAATTTTGTCTTCTTTTTCCGCTTATTATGTAGATTACCCCTACGGAATGCATCCGTTAAGCGGTTCATATAACTTTGAACCCGAAAGCTTCAAAGGTCTTGATGCTAACGGCAAAAAGAATATTATGGGTGTTGAATCTCCCATATGGACAGAGCATATAAACAATAACGAAAGACTTGAATATATGTGCTTCCCTCGCTGGTTTGCCGTTGCCGAAACCGGATGGACAGATAAGAAAAATAAAGATTACAAAGAGTTTTACCGTATGTGCAAAAAGCTTTGTGATATTTATAGAGCCAAGGGAGTAAACTGTGCCCCCGAAAGCGAATGGAAAAAGAAATCACCCGTAAAAAGACTTAAAGAAACAATAACCTTCTTTTTGCCGAAAAAATTATAACAGAAAAACCGTGCTTTGCTTATTCTCGCAAAACACGGCTTTTTTTACGGCTTACATCTTGAACAGGGCGTAAATTCTTCAGATATCGCTTGTGAGCGGTTCTCGAAATACACTCTGTTTTCTTCTTTAGGAAGTGATGAACAGGTGTCTTTGTGGAACACCTTTGAATTTTTATTTCCGATATAAACTGAATTTTCGGAAGGGGGAAAGGGGATTGTGGGGTTTGTTTCAATATCCTGATTTTTATTTGTTGTGACGGTGAGGTTTTTGCCGTCACTTGTTATTTTTATATGCCCCTGCATATCGGTTCTGTAAACCTTGACATCCGCATCCCGAAGCCTTGAAAGTGCTTCTTCTGTGGGATGTCCGTATTTATTGCCTTCTCCCACGCTGATAACTGCTATTTCAGGCATTATTTCTCTTAAAAACGGATAGGTTGTTGAGTTTTCACTGCCGTGGTGACCAACCTTTAATACATCGGCGGATATATCCGTTCCTTTTTCGAGAATATCCTGTTCTGACTCTCTTTCAGCATCGCCGGTGAAAAGGAAGGATGTTTCTTCGTAGGTAATTTTTGTAACTATTGATGTGTCATTGATATCGTCATAATTTTCCGTAACAGGACCTATGAATGTAACGGTACTGCTTCCAAGGTTAAATGAAGAATCCGTTTCGGGAACTGTGACCGAAAGATTCTGCTTTTCAACAGCCGAAAGAAAATCTTTATAGCATTTTGTGTCTGATCCCGTTTCAGGTGAAAAAACCGCTTGGGTGACGGTAAATTTATTAAGAGGACCCGAAAGACCTCCCACGTGGTCCTCGTGGGCGTGAGTGCATATAACATAATCAAGCTCAGTAACCCCCACGCTTAAAAGATATGAAACAACAAGAGAGCTGTCACCCACATTTCCGCCGTCAATAAGAAGTGTTTCATCATCACATATTATAAGTGAGCAGTCAGCCTGTCCCACATCAATGAAATGCACCTCAAAAAAGCTGTCTTTTTCTGTTTCTTCAATATAAAACTGTTCCTCAAGACCAACTGACATACGAAGAATCATTCGAGCATCCGATGCGGTAATTTTTTCACCGCCGTCAACATTTCCTATCAATTTCAGTTCATCATTAAAATCTTCAAGACCGACGGAATACCGCAGAGCAAGTCTTGCATCTGCCGCATCCACTTTTCCGTTCTTGTTGAGATCCCCTGCAAGTAAATCCACGGCAGAAGAATTTAAAGAAAAAATAATCAGTAATGTAAGAATTATTGAAATAATACGAAAACTTCTTTGCTTCATAAAAAACCGCCTTCATCAAAACTTGATGTTTAATATTATATCATATATTTAAAGAAAAAGAAACAGTTGATAATCAAAAAACTCTCTTTCATAAATCATTGTCACAATATTTGTCCCGACGAATAATATGAAGCGAGGGATCCCTTAAAAAATAAGAAAGGAGAGTTTTTTGATTGAAAAAAGATTGTAATGATTTTGACAGCTTCAGCCCTGTGACAGCTCTGCCTGGAGACACAGTAACCGCTATGGCATATGTGCCTTTTCAGACAGATAAAACAATGTTTGAAGCAGATCTGGCATTATCAAAAGGAACTCTTTTCACGGATTTGTATAAGCCCTTTTGCAGAGGTGCATTGAAATGAGTAACCGTGAAAAACTTCTGAGAAATTTATCATCAACGCAGTTTGCCTTATGGGAGCTGCATTTATATCTCAATACCCACCCAAATGATCTCAGTGCACTTGCAATGCACGAAAAATATGCCCTTAAATTCCGTCAGCTAAAAGAGGAATACGAGGAAAACTACGGTCCTCTTACTCCGAAAAGCGGAGAGGGAATTGAATGGCTCAAAAATCCCTGGCCCTGGGATGTAGGAGGTTGCGACGGCTGATGTGGACATATGAAAAAAAATTACAATACCCCGTAAAAATAACAAAATGCAATCCCAAACTTGCACAGATAATAATAAGTCAGTATGGCGGACCCGACGGTGAATTAGCAGCTTCTTTAAGATATCTCTCCCAGAGATATTCTATGCCCTATCCCGAACTCAAAGGACTTCTCACCGATATAGGTACGGAAGAATTAGCTCACTTTGAGATGATAGGAGCAATTGTTTATCAGCTGACAAGAAATCTCTCAAGACAGGAAATTGAAGCATCAGGATTTGATAAATACTTCGTGGATCACACAACAGGCATATACCCCGTTGCAGCATCCGGAGCTCCCTTTACCGCAACTTATATTCAGTCAAAGGGCGACGTAATAACCGACCTCCACGAAAACCTTGCAGCAGAGCAGAAAGCAAGAACAACATATGACAACATTCTTCGTTTTGTTGATGATCCCGATGTTGCAGATCCCATAAAATTCCTTCGTGAAAGAGAAATTGTACACTATCAGAGATTTGGTGAAGGCTTACGTCTTGCCACCGACCGTCTTGACAGTAAAAACTTCTATCAATGTAACCCCTCTTTTGATAAGAATTGCAAATAACTTAAAGAATTCCGTTCTGTTAATTGCAGAGCGGGATTTTTTATGCTATAATACTACGGTAAAATATAAATCGGGGAATAATTTTATGAACAGTTTTGAAAGAGTGAAGAATACCATTCTCGGAAAAGAGACTGACCGTCAGCCTATATACGGATGGATTAAAGAAAATCTTAATGATGCAATATCTGAAAAGTTCGGAAGTGTGGAGAACTTTGAGGACAGATTTCGATTTGATGCGGCACATATTTTCGGCGGTCCTTGGTCTTTTGACGGTGAAGCTTTTGATGAAATAAGAAGCCGTCACAGTGAACTCACACCTGATGTGCTTCTCCGATACAATCTTTTTGCTCCGCCCGATGACGATAAGGATTTTGAACAGGTGAAAAGAGAAATTGAGCATCATAAAAAAAGAGAACGCTTTTGCTATATGCAGACACCGGGGCTTTTTGAGCATTTCAATACGGTTTTCGGTATAGAAAATCATCTTTTATACACAGCCCTTTATCCCGAAGAGCTTAATGAGCTCTATAAACGACAGGCTGAATGGACAATAAAATTCTCCGACAAGTGTATTTCTCTCGGTGCGGATATGATACATCTTTCCGACGACTGGGGCTCACAGAAGGATATGCTTTTCAGTCCCGAGACATGGAAAGAAATAATATATCCGAATATGAAAATGATTGTTGAATATATTCACAGTAAGGGTGTCTTTGCAAGTCTTCATTCGGACGGCTGTATAAGAAAGGTGCTTGACGGAGTTCGTGATATCGGGTTTGATGTTATTCACCCGTGGCAGGAAAATGCCGATATGCCCCTTGATTTATATCTTAATAATTACAGTAATGATTTTGCGATTATGGGCGGTGTATGTGTTCAGTCAGCTCTCGGAATTATGAATAGTGTTGAACTCGAAAAGGAGATTCGCCGCATTTTCTCTCTTCTCAAAGGAAAACGCTGGATATGCTGTACGTCGCATTTTGTGCAGAACCACTGCTCGGTAGAGGAGCTCACCTTTGCGTATGAATTGATATATAAGCTTGCAGGTGAATAACAGAGCCGCTTCCCCGTTGTCAGGGGAAGCGGTTGAATTATTAATAAAGCTCATTAATTTTTTCAAAGTAGGCATTGATATTTTCCCACTTTGATTCGGCAGGCAGGTCGCAACCTGTGGAAATCATAAAATTCTCATATTCCGAACAATTTTCAAATATTTTCTGCACTTCATTTTTGATATCATCAGGTGCTTTTGTTCGGAAAAATACGGGGCTCACATTCCCCATAACTATTTTGTCATCGGGTAAAGCTTCAAGAGCCTTTTTCATATTTATTGTATTTCCGAGATGTATGATATCTGCATCAAGCTCTGCTATTTGCTTTAGCATATCTTGTGCTGAATTGCCGCAGTTGTGATAACACAGGAGAAAATCCTCATCGTTGAGTTCATTGAAAATTTCCTGAATGTAAGGCATAGAAAACTCTTGTGCAAGTGACGGAGATAAAAGTCCCGCTGTCGGTTCAGCAAGAATAACTCCGTCCGCTCCTGCTTCTTTTAGTGCTTTTGCATAATTTTTTATAAACTGCGTTGATTTTTCAAGGAGTATCTTTACCTGTCCGGGGTTATCAAAGCACTCCAGCATAAGCTCTGTCATATCAAAAAGCCTTCCCGCAAGGGAATAGGGGCCGATAACACCGCAGAATACGGGTATATGCGGTATTTCTGTTTTTGCCTTTTTTATACCTTCAATAAAAATACCCGTCCTTTTATCTGTGACTGCGGGAACACAAATATTTTTTGCTTCGCTTATAGCTTCAATTATCCCTTTTTCAACAGTGGGAACATCATCGTCAAAAAAACGTATTTTTGCCCCGAAGCACTCTGCTTCAACAGATAAATCCATCATACTGACTGCAGCACCGATAGGATATTTTTCTGCAATGCTTTTCATTCCCTGCACCATCATATCAGAAGAAGAAATTAGCTCTCTTACGCTTATTTTCAGCAGCTGTGATGACGGAAAGGAGAGTATCGGAATTGTTTTATTTTTATGCTTCAACAGTTCATATGCCTTTTTTTTCATATTCTTCACCTGTAAATTATCTGCAGAATTCTGCGGCGGCATCGGCGGCACTTGCAGCATCCGAGGTGTATTTGTCTGCTCCTATCTGTTTGCAGAATTCTTCTGTTATAGGTGCACCGCCCACCATAATTTTAATTCTGTCTCTCACACCTTTTTCTGTGGCACATTTAACAACCTCTGCCATCGCGTCCATGGTTGTCGTGAGAAGTGCAGAGCAGCATATAACCTGACAGCTTTCTTTTATTGCAGTGTCAACAAAGGCTTCGGGGGAAACGTCCGTGCCCAGATCTATAACTTCAAGTCCTTTACCTTCCAGCATCATTTTAACAAGATTTTTTCCGATATCGTGTATGTCTCCCTGAACTGTTCCCAGACAAACTCTGCCCGTTGCCTTTACGCCGTCTTTTATAAGATAGGGTTTGAGTATTTCAATTCCGGTATTCATGGCTCTTGCAGCAATAAGAACTTCAGGAACATAAACCTCATTGTTCTTGAATTTTTCTCCTATAGCATTCATTCCCGAAAGCAGACCTTCATTCAGGATTTCATTTGCCGGAAAGCCCTCATTGAGTGCATTCTCTACAAGCTCTGCCACAATTTTATATTTGCCTTTCTGTACTTTTTCGGATATTTCAGGATAGATACTCATAAAAATTCTCCTTTTTTGTGTTAAATTTTGATTTTTTTAATTTCTTCCGCGTAATACTGAACAAGTTCAAATTTTGTGCCGGGCATAAGTCTGCGGTCGGGCAGAGAATATTTTCGGTGAAACGCGAAAAAAGTCCGTTGTCGGCACCTCTTGTGCAGGACGAGTTGAAATCTCGGCCGATAAGCTCATCAAGAATTCTGTCCTTCTCCGAACCGTCACCGTTATTTTCTGCAGGCTGTTTCGGAATTTTTCCCTGCTGTGCCCATTTTTACAGAAGTTCACCTCAACAACCGAAATGAACCGTAGGCAGCCTGTCCGCATTCTTATAATGAAGAAATTCAGTGCATGTTCTCTGCTTGTCATAATAAGTACCTTTTAGCTGTTTTTTTTATATTATCATAAATATTCTGAAAAATAAATATGTGTAGTTGTTCATTTTTTGCAACACAAAAAAATAATTGCAATTTAACCTAAAGAATATACAAAATTTGTAAAAACAATATATTGAAAATAGTGATAACATATGGTAAAATAAATTGTAATTTTGTATTATTTGGTCAAAAGACTTTATATGAAATATAGATTTTATTTTTTTTACAAAAGAAAGGAAATGAATTGTATGTATGATGAAAATAAAGATATGAGCAATAAAAAAGAACAAGTTGTTTTGCCTTTTGAATATGCAGAAGATGAGCATTATTATATTGAAAAAATAGAAAAACTCCCAAAAAAACCTGTTTATTCTTTTATAAAAAGAGCATTTGATATTGTTTGTTCATTTTTCGGATTATTATTGTGTGCAATTCCTATGCTGTTTGTAGCCCTTGCAATAAAACTTACATCAAAAGGTCCTGTTTTTTATTCACAGGAGCGTCTCGGACTTAACGGAAAAAAATTTAATTTAGTAAAATTCAGAACAATGCGTCAGGATGCAGAAAAAGCAGGTGCACAGTGGTCACAAGGGGATGCGGATGCCAGAATTACCCGTGTAGGGGCAATTTTGAGAAAAACAAGAATTGATGAGTTACCTCAACTGTGGCTGTGTCTTACAGGAACTCTGTCCTTGATTGGTCCACGACCGGAAAGAGAAGTTTTTTATAAGGAATTTGAAAAACATGTTCACGGTTTCAGTGAAAGACTGAAAGTAAAACCCGGATTGACAGGTCTTGCACAAGTCAGCGGAGGATATAATTTAAGACCTGAAGAGAAGGTTTTATATGATATAGAATACATAAAAAACAGATCAATAATTTTGGAAATAAAAATTTTATTCAAAACTGTCGGTGTAATTTTCAGTCATGATGGTGCAAAGTAAATAATAAAAATAACGCTTGGCTAAAGTGTGACAGAATCCCCTTAAAGTGGTCTTGAAAGTTTTTTGTTGTTTCAAGTGTCTACTTTAAGGGGATTATTATTGTTGCAGTGTTTGTTATCATATGTTTATTGTTTTTATTGATGTTGCGGA
>JAZSJT010000019.1:0-15780 GCA_045534425.1 Acutalibacteraceae bacterium
TGAGCCGGAATGATCTGCTGCCTGAACCGTTGCAGTAACCTTATAAATTATTTTTGTTGTTACTTTGTCGGAAATATCCTTAATATTATCTGCCGTGGGATAATCGGCAAAAATAGCAGCATCAACACTTCGGGTAACATTTACCACAATATTGGCATTACCTGAAATGGCGGCAGCAGGATAACTATAGCCACCTTTATTTTCACTCGGGCCGCTGGTTATCTTGTTTCCGCTATGATGTTGATAATTGCCTTCAACCGGCAGCAACAAATCAATAAATGCTTTTTGATTAGCATCCAGATTATTAAGCTTACTCTTAACATATTCACGCATAGCTACATGATGCGTGTTCTGATTGTCATCCGCTAAAACCACCGCATAAAAAAGCTCAGCGATGTCATAGAGATAACCTTTATCGGTTATATCATCAAAATTAACGGTATAACCTTCTTTTTTTGCAGAAGGCGCATAGTCAAAAGCACCATTTGCCTTTGCCGTATCAAACGCACTCTGCAGATTGTTCCACTGTGCCGTTGTAGCTGCTGCACCTGCAGTTGCAGCAAGACTCGGAAGAGCAACAGAGAAACAACTCAATGCCATAAGCAGAGAGAGAAACATACTAAGAACTTTTTTGGGTAACTTAGCTCTTGTTTCCATAAAAACACTCCTTCTCTTTTTCAAGATTTGTATATACTAATACAAATACCTTTTCATACCCTGTTTTTGGGGGCACTACGGGTATAATATATCATCATTATCATACCATAAGGAAATGTTATAAGTCAACAACACACAATAAAAGTATTTGCACAAAAAAACATATATAAAAATGGTTGTTTTTAACAAGAAAATGTTCAACTTTATTGATATTTTACTTTTTTTGTGAACAAAAAATTAACACTCGCACAAAAATATCCGAACACCCTGCTTCGTCACTTGACTCTATTTTTAATAATTGATATAATTTTATTAATTAAATTGTATATTTTACTCTTAATGGTGGTATATAATGAATCAAATAAAAACATTTTTTTCAGCATTCAGATATGAATTAGCCGTTTTTTCAACCCTTTCAATGAATTTCCTGCTTTTCTTCACAAAAGAACAAATAATGTCCGATTCCTTTTATCCGATACATATTGCGGATACTGAATTCGGACTTATAAGCCGCACCTTTGTGGGAACAGTTACAGGCTTCTTATGGGAACATCCCACAAAAGCTCAAGTTGCCTTTTTTCATTTTCTGATTGTATTCTTTACCTTTGTCTTATCTGCTGTCTTTCTCGGAAAATGCATAAAAAAATCTGACGAAAAATGCAGAACTCCCCTTTTTCTGCTATGTCTTGTTATTGCGATTTTTCCGTATGGCTTCAGCTCATATATAAATCTTTTTGAGCTTTTGGATATTTATTGGGTATTATGTATTGTATTGTGCCTTTTCTGTGCGGAAAACAAAATAACCGTTTTTTTTATTCCTGCTTTAATTTTCCTCGGAGAATGGGTTCATTTCTCTTTTGTTCTTGCTTTTATGCCCTTGATATATATTCTTTGCTTTAGCAAATGCATAAAAGAAAAAAGACTGTCTTGTTATGTGCTCACAGGAATCATGATTGCTGCAAGTGTTTCTGCAACACTTTATTTTTCTTATACAAGCCATTCTTTGAGGGTTTCGGATTTCAGCGAATTTTCCGATTATATAATCAGCAAAGCCGGAGACAAAATTACCGACTTCGAAACCTATTGCGGTGAAATTTTCCGCTCTGCAGACGAATTCCCTTTTGAACTTTATGAAAAAAATTCCGGTTTTCCCGAATGGGTAAAATATGAACCTTCACTTATAAAAAAATTAATTTACAGTTATTTCTTTTTTACTTTCATCGACGGTTCTGTTTCACGTCTGATTGCTGACTACATTCTCGCGTCTCCCTTGATTGCTTTCTTTGTGCTGATATGGAAAAAAACCTACAAAGAAGCAAAAGAAAAAAAAGAAAAATTCATATATTTTCTTTGCCTTATCACTCCGCTTGTAGGAATAGCAGCAACCTTACTATCTTCTGATACTTCAAGATGGCTGTCGCTTATGATAATTCAGAACCTGTTTATGTTGGCAATATTCCTGAAGGAAAACGCCTCTCCTGTAAATGATGCATTTTTTTATATTACAGAAAAATTAAATAAGCATAAAGCTCCTCTGCTTTTCGCTTTGTGTTTTTATCTGTCTATAGTATTTGTGTGGTGATGATATGAAAAAGAATAAGAAAAAAGAAAATTTCACAAAAATACTTTTCATTATAATTCCCCTGACCGCATTTGCTCTTTATATTCTTCATCTCGTTTCGGGCTTCAGCAATTCTGACGGCAGGATATATATTTCTTATAATTCAATGTACCCCGTAATTCTTCTGGGGGAATATGCACTTATTACGGTTCTTTTGTTCCCGTTTATCTTAAATTCAAAAAAAGAGCCCGAGCTGAATTTATTTATTTTACCGCTTATGCTTTTCGGGGCACTGGGTATGATGAGACTTGATTCTGCCACTCCCATCACAAGCACGGAGGCAGACCACGCCCCCTCAATTATGTTTATAATTCTTTTCATAACATTGATTGTTATGGCTTTTTCGGGATATACACTTACAGGAATACTCGGTACAATTACCGGCTCTGCACTTTATCCCGCCTTCGGCATATGTTTTTCTCCGTTTGTTGCCGCTGCCGCATTTCTTTTTAATAAGAAAAAAGGGAAAAAGTATCGCATTTCAATAATACTGAACGGTGTTTTGAGTCTCGGGGCTTTTATTTACGGTGCACTAAAGCTTGAAATAACGGATATCGCTTTCAGCAAAAAATATATACCCGTTATTTTCCTTGTTCTGGTCTTTTCGGCATTTACCCTTTTCAGAAAAGAATATAAGCTGCTCCCCCTTTCGGTTCTCCCCCTATTCCCTCTTGTGTCGGGAATGGTATTCGGAGCTTTTCCGACTCCTTTGTTTACACTTTCGGCAAGTGTTGCCCCCTTTGCCATCCTTCTCGGAACAGCCGCCCTCAAGGGAGAAAATGAAAAAATAAAGGGCTATGCGAAAAGTCTTTCGCACAACCCTGTTATATATATAATTGTTGCCGTTTTCATTCTTCACACGGCGGGAGCATATTTTGTGAACCCCGGTTTTTTTCGACACATTTACAAATAAGCCATATACCTCCGACAAGAACCGTCAGCACACTCACCATCTGCCAGAAGCTTATTCCGAAAAAGTATGTCTTCTCGGCTTCGGGGTAATATCTTAAAAATTCAACAAAAAATCTTATAGCACCGTAAAGGATAAGCACCGTCGGATATGCCTCTCCCTTGCGGTGTTTGTTTTTTGTTACGATATAAAACATCACGCCGAAAAGAATAAAGCATAAAAGACTTTCAAGAAGCTGCACAGGGAAAACGGTATGCTTTTCAAAGGGAGTGGTCACACCGAAAGAGCATTCTGTTCCGTAGCAGCAGCCGTATATGGCACAGCCGATTTTTGAAAAGCCCAAAATGAGATAGGCTCCGGGGGCAATAATATCCGACACAAGAGAAAAATCCCCTGCCGTATACTTTACGGGGAAATACATCAGAAGCGGAGTGAATAAAAGTCCTCCGAATATTCTCATTCGGCTTATATAATAAGGAAGACCTGTAAGAGACATCACAAAATTCTGAATTTGTCCCATAAGTACGGCACCGAAAATTCCTAAGGTCAGTGCCAGTGCTATATAGATTTTAAGCGGCTTCGACGGAAGACCTTTTTTCTTTCCGACAAAATATCCTTCCGCCGCACTGAAAAAAGCTCCTGTGAAAATGAAAAGATAGTACAGAAACAGTTTAACATCCATATTATTCTGTTAAAAAATCGGAATACCAGTCGGATTCGATATAGTCAACACACATAAGCCTGCAAAGCTCTAATTCGTGAGGCTGATTTGCTGTCCAAAGTCCAACTTTAAGTCCTTTTTCGTGGAAGCGGTCAACGAGAGACTTATAAATTCCCGAATGTGCCATATCAATATCAAAGCCCAGCTCAAGACACTTATAAACATCCTCATTGGGCTCGCCGCAGGTGAGCATTATCTGCAAGTCGGGGAATGCATTATGGGCACGGATGAGATTATCAAGCTCAAAGGACTGCAATGAACACATTTTAAGGTCATAGACCTCTTTTGCAAGGGTGAATGCCTCATTTATCTTCTCATCGGGGAAATGTCCCTTGAATTCTATAAAGCACACCATATTTCCGTCACGGCATATTTCAAGATAGCGGCGGAAGGTACAGATATAAATTTCCGTATCCGTAAACTTATTAAGCAGAGGCTTTGCCGTAAGCTCTTCATAAGTTGCCTCGGACACTGCAAGCTCAGTCCCGTCATTAAACACTGCAGTTTCGTTGTGATTCACAACAAGAACACCGTCTTTTGTTATTCTCACGTCTGTTTCAATACCGCCCGAGCCGTGTTCAACCGCTTTTATGAAAGCTTCCTCCGTATTCTGAAGATATTTTCCGCTGTAGCCTCTGTGGGCAATAAAGCAAGGCTTCATTATAAATCATTCTCCTTTATGAACTCACTTATATTTTTGTAAAACGCATAAAAGCCGAGATCGTTGGGGTGACAGGTATCAACCGTTGCCTTATCAAGGCCTATTTCATCATAAAAACGCTGACCGTCAAGGAAATACACGTTTTTATCACCGCCTTTCACGGCGTTTTCATATGTTCTTTTTATAATCTCTTTTCTTTTTTCAATTTCGTTTCCGAAGCAGCCGTCTGCAACACTTATCATAACAACGGGCAGCTTGGGGCGAAGCCTTCTTAACTGCTTAAAAAATCTTTCGTGGGTTGCTTCAAGAAATTCGGGAGTAGGTGCATTGTGGTCATAGTCATATATAAAAAGACTCATAGGAAGCCCTGCTATGTATTCGCACATTTCATATTCTGCCTTGCAGCTTCCCGAAAAACCGAGATTTATTATTTCACGGTTAAGGCATCGCATAATAAGGTTGGGATAGGCATTTCCCGGATGCGAAGCACAGCCGCCCTGTGTTATGGATGAACCGTAGAAAACAATGGGAAGCCTGTCCTGAAACTTATCTCCCGCCCAAAGCTGTGCTTTTTCCTCAAGAGATATGAAAACCTCCTTTACATTATTATATAAGGGGAAGAAAATCATAATATCCTTATTGCCTTCGGGAAGATAAAGAGTTGAAGACCATTTTCCCTCATATTCCTCCACTGAAGGAGCTCTGAAAACCCCGCAGAATTCACCGTTGCAGTAAATACTGAAGGAGGATGAGCCCGTGAGAGGCATATGTGTCATCAGACAAAGAGAGGGAAGAACTGCCGTGAGAGTTATCTTAACGCTGTCGGTTCCGAAACGAAGCACTCCGCCGGAGGTATTGAAATTCAGAGCGGAAACACCCTCGGAAACCCTGTCAGCCACCTGTATATCCATACGGAAAAAGCCCCTTTCGCCGAATTTCAGTCCGTATAAAGAAAAGGGGAAGCTGTGAATATCATAGGTTTTCATTCCGTCAAAAACAGGGATTTGTGCCTTAAAGTTTTTGTCAATCTCTTCTATTTTTTTCATAAGCTCACTCTAAAATAATTCTGTTCGTTCCTGCAGTAAGCTCAATTTCAGTGTCCTTATATCTGAAAATGCCTTCTGCGGGAAGATTTATGGTGAAACGTGCGAAGCGTTCACCGTATTCAATGCTGACACTCGCAGTTCCCTGCGGCAGCTTCATGCTTCCGCTGAAATTGCCGATTAAAGCAATATCCTTGGGCTCAATTAAGATTTTTTCATAGCCGAAGCTGTCTTCTTCCTGTGAGATACCGAGAACAAATCTGAAAAGATAGGCGACAACCGCACCGAACATCGGATGTGAGTGTGAGCGTCTGCCTGTCCAATATTCCCAGAGGGTTGTGGCATCCTGATTTTTAAGGTTACCGAAGGAATATTTTCCCTCACTCGAAAGAAGCTTTATTGCAAGGTCTGCTCTGCCATATTTAAAAAGCACACGGGTGAGAATATCCGTTCCGAAAATGCCTGTATTATAGTACATATGCTTTTCATCATATACTTTTATCATATTATCGAAGGTCTTTTTCGTGCCGATGCCGATATCTGCGGCAAAGGCATTTGCACCCTGAATGTTTCTTGCAAAGTCCCCTGTCTTTTCATTATAATAGGTTTTCTTTATAGCTGTAACAAGAACCTTCCTCTTTTCACGGAAGGCTTTTACCTCTTTTGAGGAAAGCTTCAGCACTTCTTTGCACGCAAGTATTTCATCAATGTATTTTACATAAAAATATGTATTTACAAAGCGGGGCGGAATTCTTATTTTTGTGGGAGTGCACCAGTCACCGAGGCACCATTCCAACGGCACATCTCTTGACACAAGATTACCTCTTGAGTGTTCGTCAAGAAAACGGAAATATTCCTTTATCTGGGGATAGAGTTTTATCATAAACGAGGGATCGCCGTAGTGCTTATAATAAAGATAAGGCATATGGACAATTGCACCGCCCCAGCCGCCGGGGCCGCCTCCCGAACGGACATAGGGTGCAGTATTCTGCACGTGTCCCGAAGCTCTGTCCTGACAGTCGGATATGTCTTCAATCCATTTATCATAGAATTTTCGTGCATCAACGGTGGTCATAACCGCATCTGCCGCCAGCTGACCGTCACCTGTGTAGCCCCGTCTTTCAAGGTGGGGACAGTCGGACGGTATTCCCGAATGCATATTTGAAAGCTGGGTGTTTATAAATGCATCATAAAGCCACTGCAGAACTTCATTTGTGGAGGTGAAATATGAATTAACCTCAACGTCAGTGTAAATAACATCAAAACGCAGCACCTTTATATCGGCGGGAACTCTGAAAAATCTTGATGCGTGCCAGGTGAATTTCTGTGAGGCTTCCCTTTCGGTATCACCGCAAATAAACTCTGCTTCCTGTTCCATAATTTTAGTGGGCTCGAGTTCGTTTTCTGCGGTTTTTTCTTCACTTCCCGTTATTTTAACAGCTCTGCCCTTTTCGGCAGGTAAAGCTATAACAAGATTTCCCGTTGTGTTCTTCCCGATGTCATAAATCTTATAATCGTCCGTAACCTTTATAATGGCGGGATATAAAACCTCCATCACCTTGTCGGCGGGGCAATCCGTCGTCATATATCTTGTTTCGGGAAAGTCACAGGGGGTTGCTTTTTCCCAGTGGCTGCAATCTGCTTCCTTCTGCAGCCAGCTATCGTCATAATCGGTGAAATCCTGTGTTTCACCCTCCGTCAGGTCATATTTTTTTATAAAGCCTTCCTTGCATAAAACAGCATCGTCTGAATCAATTTTTGTAATATTGCCCTTTGAATCCGTAAGAGTGAGAGAGAAAATAAGCTTTTTATTACCGAATTTTTCGTGACGGTTGCTCCCATACCAACCGTCACCCAGCATAAAGCAGATACAGTTTTTGCCGCTTTCTATAAAGGAGGTCACATCATACTGCGACACATATATTCTGTAGCTGAGCTCTTCGGGCCACACTCCGTATTCACGCAGAAGAGTTCTCTTATGAAACTCTGTGTTGAGCGGCACAAATTTTTCATCGGATATAATTTTTCCGTTGATATATCCTTCAAAAAAGCCAAGTCCGATAACAGAAAGCCTTGCACTCACAATATCATCAGCACAAAAATCCTTTCTTGCGAGAACAGAAACAAAGCTTTCAGAAAATTCAACCCAATCTGCACTGCCAAAATATTTTTCTTTTGTCATAAAAACCTCATTTCCCGAACTCCGAATTCCGAATTCCGAATTCCGAATTTATATACTTATATAATATCCCCTGAGGCTGAAAAAAACAATACCTCAGGGGAATATATTACGGTAATTTTATTGTGATTTCGTGTGAGCCCTGTGAAATTTCAGCACCTGCCATATATCCTGCAATAAGAAGCGTGTCCGTTTCTTTGCCGTCAATTTCAATTTTCACGTCTTCTCCGGGAAGAGAAGCTATAAGAACTCCGTCCTTTCGGGCATTTACCGTGCCTTTGATTTCCTTTTTGGTGAAAGATGTTATTTCACATTCACTTTCGAGAATATTTTCAATACCTTTAAGGAATTCCTCGGCATCAAGCTCATAGCCTTCAACATTATCCTTGTCAACGATACCGTTACCCCTTATAACATCGCCCGAACCCGAAATGCACTTAAAAATTTCATTGGTAAAGCTGTGTCCCCAAAGTGATGTATCAGGTGTCAGAATATCCTTTTCGCCCACATAGAACAACGGAAGCACTGCTGTGTTTTCGTGAACGTACATATAATCAACCGCTTTATCGAAAACTGATGTCTCATCGGGCACGGGAGAGTCGGAAACGATATATTTCACACCGAAAAGAGCATTGAGAACGGGATTGGGAATATACTCAATGCTTACGTTTTTAGCGTAAACACTCATTCCCAGCTTTGTGAAAAAGTTATAGCAGGCTCCGGACATTGTGGAGGAATAGTGGGAAATTCCGTTATAGCCGTATAGCTGACCGCCGTTGTATCTGTGGTTCTGCAGCTCAATTCTCCAGAATTCGTTGTTCTTTTCCTCGGAGGAATATTCGTCGCTGACCTTTTCAAGCACCTCGGCATTTCTTAAAACAGATGCTTCATTGACACACTTTGTGTCATAAGCAACCTTCAGAACGGCATTGGTGATAATTTCAGCTGCCGCAAGAGCTACAAGAATATAACAAAGTATATTTTTCAGCTTTTCTTTTTTTATTCTGCAGTCTTTAATACCGGCAAAACCGTAATATGCAGCTGCGGCACCGAGGAAGCAGAAAATAAAGCTCTGTCTTCCGGGAAGCTGATTGGGGAAATGGAAGCCGTGCCAGATAAAATCAAAAAGATTGAAATTGAAGGACACAAGCATAAAAATTATAAGAAAAACAAATGCAAGCTTCTTTTTAAGGGAGTATTTTTTCGAGAATAAAGCAAACACGGAAATAACACAGGGAATAAAGCCGAAATAGAGATTCGGTGCCTCATACGCAAGGGATGATTTGCCGTAAGGCAGAAGCATCACAAGAAGCTCACGCCAGGGGTGATAGAATTTCAGCTCGTTGCCGAAGCCCTTCTGTGAAGCGAGAGTTTTAGAGATTGCGGTGAGAAGAGGAATAAGGACAGGCAGATTGAGTATACCTGCAAGAAGTGAGCATACACCGAAACGCACTGCGGCAAAAAACCACGCCTTGAAGCTCTTTTTCTCTGTAAAGGTGAGCATAAAAAACCACAGAACCGCAAAAATACATACTGCATATGCGATATAGAAATTTGAATATATAGTGAGAAAAAGCGATGCGGTATAAAGAATATATCCGCCCTCACCCTTATAGAGGCGTTCGATGCCGAGAAGTATGAGAGGAAGAAGAATAACCGCATCCATCCACATAAACTGATTTATGAATGCAAAGGTATATCCGGAAAATGCATAACCAAGACCGAAAACTATAATCTGCCAATTCTTTTTCCCCGTATGGCTTGTGAGATAATAAGTAAAAGTGACACTTGCCAGTGCGAAGCGGATAAATACCATAATATCCACCTGTGAGGGGGTAAGCTCTCCCGGAAGCAGAAAAAGAAGATACCATAAGGGACTGTTTGTGTAATATGCACTCTGTGCGGTCAAATCAAAGCCGAGAGCTCCCGTGAAGGAATAGCTGAAATCAAAGCTTCTGAAAGCCCTTTTCATTTCACGCAGCATCGGGAAATACTGTCCCCATGCATCAATTGCCATAAGGGTGTTTTCTCCGAAGGGTGCAATCTCACGGGCAATTGCAGAAAACATAAGAGCTGCAAAAGGAATGAGAAACGCCAGAAAATAATACTGCACGGCAAAGGATTTATCTTCTTTTGTTAAAATAACCTTCTCCCTCTTTTTTGCGGGAAAAGCTTCTTTCAATATATTTTTTATCATTACATTTTCTCCTGAATATAAAATCACTATAATTATATCCACCCCACCCCCATTTTTCAAGCAATCTTTTCTTAATACTTCTTTAAGATGATAAAAATCTTGACTTTGAGTATTTAGTATATTATAATTTAGTAAAACATAATTTAGTAAAACATAATATACTAAATCTTAATTAATCAAAAAAAACAAGTTTAATCAGATGCGGAGTGAAAATTATGTTTATAGGCAGAAAAAATGAAATTCTTCAGCTTAATCAGCTATATAATTCCGGCAAATTTGAATTTGCGGTTATATACGGACGAAGACGTGTAGGAAAAACTGCGATTATCAATGAATTCATAAAAAACAAGGATTCTGTTTTTTTTACCGGCGTAGAAACCAATGAAAAACAAAACCTTGAAAATCTCAGCAAATGCATTTTAGAATTTTATACAGGAATCAGTACAGATTTTTCTTTTGCCTCATTTCAAGCAGCACTTGAATATGTATTTAAATTATCAGAAAACCGACGGATAATTCTGTGTATTGACGAATATCCGTATGTTGCACGTTCATCAAGCAGCCTTGCTTCGACACTGCAATATCTTATTGATAAATACAAAGATACATCTAAGCTGTTTCTCATTCTTTGCGGTTCTTCTATGTCTTATATGGAAGATAATGTTCTTGCTTATAAAGCACCTCTTTACGGCAGAAGAACTGCACAATTTAAAATTTTACCGTTCGAATTTAAGGAAACTCTCGAATATTTACAGAATTTTTCCGATGAAGATAAAGCTCTGATTTACGGTTTAATAGGCGGAACTCCGCAATATCTCTTACAAATAAATACAGCTCTTTCTGTTGAAGAAAACATTAAAAATATTTTCCTTAACCCAAACTCAAGTATTTTTGAAGAACCGAATAATCTTCTCAAACAAGAAGTGCGTGAGCCTGCAATTTATAATGCCGTTATTTCTGCAATTGCATCGGGTGCGTCAAAATTATCCGAAATAGCAAATAAAATCGGAGAAGACACAAGCACCTGTGCTGTTTATATTAAAAATCTGGTCTCTCTCGGCATAATAAAAAAAGAAAATCCTTACAACGATATATCAACCCGTAAAACTGTTTATTCAATTGAAGACAATATGTTCCGCTTCTGGTATCGCTTTATTCCCGAAAATATGGCTTTGATCACAAGAAATATGGCTGATATTGCTTTATCCCGTATCACTCCGTTTCTGTCAGATTATATGGGAAGCATCTTTGAGGAAATCTGCAAACAATATTTATGGGATGAACTCTCAAAAGGCAGATCGGCAATTATTTTTACTGATATGGGCAGATGGTGGGGAACAAATCATAAAACAAAGAAACAAATTGAAATAGACATTATGGCATCAGAAAACAAAGAGGTTGCATTATTTGCTGAATGCAAATGGACCAATGCAAAAATTGACAGCGGTGTTCTTGAAAAACTCATTGAATTGAGCGAGCTTTTCCATTTCAACAAAAAATACTATTACCTTTTTTCAAAAACTGGCTTCACTCAAAGCTGTATAGATGAAGCTGAGAAAATAGGGAATGTTAAATTAGTACAATACTGTGATATGCTGAAAAAATAACAAGCAATATAACAGAAAACGAAATTACGGCAAAAAAAATGAACTGCTCCAATCTGCACGAAAGTACAAATTGGAGCATTCGTTTTTTATCAGTCGATTTCGACCTGAATTTTCATATCCTGTCTGTTTGCGGCTGAACGCATAACAGTGCGGATGGCTTTTGCTATTTTGCCCTGCTTTCCTATAACTCTGCCGATATCGCTTTCAGCAACGTGAAGGTGGAAAACGATTACGCCTTCTTCGTTGACTTCGTCAACCGTTACTTCAACTGCTTCGGGAGCATCAACAAGGCCTTTAGCAATTCCGAGAAGTAAATCTTTCATTTATCTTTGCCTCCGGGATGTGCTTATCAGTCGATAACGCCGTTCTTCTTGAGAAGAACCTTAACAGTATCTGTGGGCTGAGCACCGTTAGCAATCCACTGCTTTGCCTTATCAGCATCAACCTTAACTGTTTTGGGTTCAGTCATGGGGTTGTAGTAACCGATTTCTTCGATAAATCTGCCGTCACGGGGATATCTTGAATCTGCAACAACGATTCTGTAGAAGGGAGCCTTCTTTGCACCCATACGACGAAGACGAATTTTAACTGCCATTTTAATTTCCTCCATTAAATAAATTTTTATATGTTAAACAATAGTCCTTGGGGACTTAGTGTCTAATCCGTAATTACATACCGGGGAAGCCGCCGGGAAAGCCGCCGCCCATACCGCCGAAGCCGCCGGGGGGCATCATTCGACGCATTCTCTTTTTGCTGCCGCCCTTATTACCGCTTAACTGCTTGAACATCTTCTGCATCTGCTTATATTGGGACAGAAGTCTGTTGACATCCTCAACCTGCATTCCGCAGCCTGCGGCTATTCTTCTTTTTCTTGAGGGATTGATAATGTCGGGCTTTGCTCTTTCCTTGGGAGTCATTGAAAGAATTATTGCCTTTGTTTTATCCATCGCTCTTTCATCTATATCCGCATCCTTGATTTTCTTTCCGACACCGGGAATCATTGAAAGAAGGTCTTTCATTGAGCCCATCTTTTTCATTTCTTCCATCTGCATCAGAAGGTCATTAAGGTCGAATTTGTTTTCCTGAAGTCTTCTTTCAAGCTCTGCGGCTTTCTTTTCATCAAGAGTGGTTTCTGCCTTTTCGATTAGCGAAAGCACATCACCCATTCCGAGAATACGGGATGCCATACGGTCGGGGTGGAAAACATCAAGGTCATCAAGCTTTTCGCCGACACCGACAAATTTAATGGGCTTACCCGTTACCGCTCTTGCGGAAAGAGCCGCACCGCCTCGGGTGTCACCGTCAAGCTTTGTGAGAACGAGACCGTCAATTCCCAGTGCTTCATTAAAGGTGGAAGCAACATTTACTGCATCCTGACCTGTCATGGAGTCAACAACAAGGAGAATTTCGTGGGGCTTGACCTCTGCTTTGATATTCTTGAGCTCCTGCATAAGCTGCTCGTCAATATGAAGACGGCCGGCAGTGTCAAGGAATACATAGTCATAGCCTTTGTCCTTTGCAAGCTTCACTGCTTCTCTTGCAATTGTTACGGGGTTTTCCGTGCCCATTTCAAAAACGGGAACGCCTGCCTGTTCACCAACAACCTGTAACTGCTTGATAGCTGCAGGCCTGTAAATATCGCAAGCCGCAAGAAGAGGTCTGTGACCGTCAGCCTTGAGCTTTTTACAGATTTTTGCACTGTGTGTTGTTTTACCCGAGCCCTGAAGGCCGCACATCATAACAACCGTGGGGGGATGTGAAGCGGATGCAAGACGGGACTGTGTTCCGCCCATAAGAGCAGTCAGCTCTTCATTAACAATTTTTATAACCATCTGTGCAGGTGTCAGGCTTTCCATAACCTTTGCACCAATGGCTTTTTCTGTTACGCGGACAGTGAAATCCCTTGCAACCTTATAGCTTACGTCAGCCTCAAGAAGTGCCAGACGGACCTCTCGCATAGCCTCTTTGACGTCGCTTTCATTAAGTGAACCCTTACTTCTTAACTTTTTAAACGCAGAATCAAGCTTATCGGACAATCCTTCAAAAGCCATAAGGTCACTTCCTTTCTGATTTTTGTCTCTTTATTCAGCCAGAGACATTGCTATTGATTTTATTTTAACCGACAGGTCATTGATTTCTCTTGAAAGACCTGTTTTTCTGTTTTCGGTGCTGATTTTTGTTGCACAGTCTATTATTTCCTCAAGACCGCTCTGAACATCCTTGAAACGCTTTACAAGACCGAGTCTTTCTTCCATTTCAATAAGCTGACATTCCGCTCTCTTTATAGCATCTCTCACACCCTGACGGGTTATGCCGACATTTGCGGCAATTTCCGAAAGAGAAAGGTCTTCATTATAATAATACTCAAGAAATTCGCGTTGCTTGGACGTGAGCATATCGCCGTAAAAATCAAGAAGAATTGTGATGTCAAGATTTTTTGCCATAGTAAAAACGCTCCTTTCTTCTGTGCTTACAAACAAAAATGCCTGTAAAGTCTGAAACTTTACAGGCGATATTATATTATATGGAACAGGGTTTGTCAATAGGAATTTTTACGGATTTTTTCTGTTTGTTTAAAAGCAACACATTAAGTAAAATATGTTAACAATTATTAATCATATTTCATCACAACACGGCAAAAGCGTCTGAGCGGTAATTTCTTCTTCCGCAATTTCAGAGTTAGTCTGTGCCTGTGCGAGGTCCTCCTCCTTCACAAGGTCATTCCCCACAATACAGGCGACGGGCACATAGATTATAAGAAGAAAAGCACAGAAAATGCTGAGAAAAAACTTCTTTAAGGGTGAATAACCCGTCATAAAACCGCCTCCGTAATATTTTTTGGAGAATTTACTTCTCTTTATATATAATTTATCATAATTTTTAGGATAGTGTCAATAAAAATTACAATGTTGAAATATTAATTTTGTTTTAAAATGACAAAATGCACGGATTTACCGCAAAGTAAAGCCGTGCATTATAAGTCGCATACCGAATTTTATCAGAATGAGAAAAGATTTCTGAAAAATTCCGCTATTTTTCTGAAGAAATTTGCAATTGCCTGCCAGATGGAAATCTTGTTGCCTTCTTCATCCTTAACAACGCCCTCTATTTTAACGTGAGCATCTCCCGAATTCTCGGGAATGGTATATGTTCCTGTTTCATCAGGTGTTACAACCTCTTTGTTGATATAAACTAAATATTCTTCAAAGGTGCCGTCCGTAACAACTCTGAAATGAACGGGAGCATCGGGTGCCCAGAACAGATTTGTTGTTTCCTTTATAACAAGAGAGCCCTCAACAATATAATTGGCTTGGGAGAGAAGAGTGTCAAACATAACAACTCTTGCTCCTGTTCCGCCCTTAACGGTTATTGTTACATCAGCACTGAGGTTATTTTTATAAACCGTAAGAGTAACCTCACCTGTTTTTGCCGCAAAGAATTTTCCGTTTGTGAAAAATCCCGTGGTGTTATCAGAAGATGTCCACACTCCGTCTGTGATTTCAACATCAACAGGCATAAGATATGCTTTTACATTTACAAAAGTTCCTGCATAGCATTCTTTGTCCCCGCGGATTTCAATTGCTGCATCTTCAGCAGTATAAACGCTTGCTATTGCCTGACATATTATATCACATGCTGCATCAATCAATGTCTGCTCGGAAGCCTCTCTCACATCTCTGTCTGTTAAAAAATCTTCAATAAGACCGTTTGCTTTTTCAATAAGGTCTCTGTTGAGAGTGATTTGTGTCTGATTATCATATTCTCCGCCGAGAACCTCTGCGAGAATGCCTTCAAGTCTGTCAATTTCATCGTAATTACATAATAAAACACTGTCGCCGTCGCTCACTTCAGAAGCGGCAGCCTGAATTACAGGAAAAACAAAAATTGCCGTAAGCATCATAACAGCACATAACATAACGCTTAATGCTTTTTTGAGAGTTTTCATATTACACTTCTCCTTATGCTCAATAATTAAATATAATTACAGTTATATTTATGATATCACGGAAAACAAATATTTTCAACAAATTCAGCAAAAAAAGAAGATAGTCGGAACTCACAAAATATAGAATGCTTTTTTGTTAAAATTAAATTATTCCTCAATCTCTGCAACAAAAAACAAGTTCCCGCTTATAAAAAGAGAGCACGGAAAGTATTTCAGAAATGCTCATATTTTCTGCAGC
>JAZSJT010000149.1:0-19043 GCA_045534425.1 Acutalibacteraceae bacterium
GTAAGTTTTCTTCTGACATCCCTTGACGCAGACAGAGAGGCTGTCTTCACAGTGGGTGATAAAAAGATAACGAGAAAGATTCAGGACTGCTTTGAAGCTGTCGGCGTGTGGGATTTAATGAGAAGCAGAATGACGGGCTACATAAAGAGCGAGCCTCAGATTTTATCCTTCAGCCATACCCATTCAAAAAATGAAGATATGATTGCAAAGCAGATGTATTTTTTCAAAGCCGATATTCCTCTCAATGGAAGCATCGCTGTTACTCTGCCTGACGATGAGAATATTCTTATTATCTCTGCAACTCTGCTTAAAGAGACCGCTTTCTTCGAGAAGGGTGACACGCATTTTGATACACTTGAAAAGAGAAAGTTTGACTATAACTTTTCTTCATATGCTCTTAAAGCCTCCGAGCCTACAAAAACTGAGGCGTTCCTTGATAAATTCCTTGACAGAACTCAAAGTCCCTCAATAAGGGCATTTGTAATGTACAGTAAGCTGTCCCTCGGTGAGCTTTACTATTACCTGAGAAATATCCCTCAGCTCATAGCTTTACCCGCAAGAAAAAAGAAAATGTTAAAAAGATAAAGGAGCTTTATTATGAAAACAATACTTTTCCAGGGCGACTCGATTACCGATTGCGGCAGAGTACGCCAAGAGAATAACAACTTTTTTGTCAAGTGCTATAACACAATAAAAAGAAAAACGCTCTTGGGCAGCGGTTATCCTGCACTTGTTGCGGCGGAATTGGATGAAAGCTGTAATTTTATCAACAAAGGTGTTGGCGGTGACAGAATAGTCGATGTTTATGGTCGTATCGTCAAAGATATCATCAACATAAAGCCGGACTGTATGAGCCTTCTTGTTGGTGTCAACGATGTGTGGCGTGCCTTTGATTCCGATAACGGCACAGGTATCGTTAGATTTGAGAAGATTTATAATATTTTCCTTGAAGAGATGCAGCAGGAGCTTCCCGACACTAAACTTATAATCATGGGCGCTTTCGTTCTTGAGGGAACTGCAACGGCAAACAGACCCGGTCAGCCTGAAAGATATAAAAGCTTCAGGGCAGGTGTGGAAGAGGTTGCCGCCATAACAAAAGCTCTCGCAGAAAAGCACGGTCATAAATTTATTGATCTGCAGAGTGTTTTTGACAAAGCTGAGAAAACGGTAGCTGCAAAAGAACTGCTTACAGACGGTGTACACCCCACTGCTAAGGGACACGAACTGATTAAAAACGAATGGATAAAGGCTTATAAAGAGCTTTACCGATAAAAGCAAGAGGGCTGTAAAAAACGAAAGTTTTTTACAGCCCCTTTTCAGGGATGTGAAAAAATGCGAAGAATGAACAAACTGAGTAAAAAATTAAGTCGGGTTCTTATTTACCAATTATATTCAATTATTTCGCCGTCTATTTCCCATTTTTTCGGGATCTTGCCTTCAAAAATATCGAGTGGCTTTATACTGTGTCTTTCATTGAAAACCTTATATGCACGGCTTAAATCTTTTCTCTGCTCCTCGTTTATTTCGTCGGTGCAGGAAACAAAGAGGGGAGTGTTACTGTAAGACAGAAGATGAAGCCACTGCTTATTCTTTTCCCAGGGGATGCAGTCTTTCAGTATGCCTACACAATCGGCATCACACATATAGAAAATTTCATTCTGTGCAAGGCGGAAGGCAAGTGTGTTTACGCCCATATTCCTTGTTCTTTCCCATTCTCTTCCGCTTGTGTCGTCGCCTGTTCTGTAAATCTGAAAAATGCCTGCACTCAGGTGTGAAACAGTGTTGCAGCCGATAATAAGCATATCTCCGGCGGCTTCTTTTATCAGTTTATATAAGTCAAGCACTATTTCTGCATTTGTTTTCGTTTTATCATAAAAGTGCCAAGCTTTTATATTGGTTATTGTTGCATTGAGGTTATTTCCGTAATTTCCGAAAAGGTCAACCGTTGTGAAGTCGTGTTTTATAAGCTCATAGCCCCACTCCCGTATTCTTCTGATATCGGAAATTATATAGTTTTTTACAAACGGATGTGTCGGATCAAGATATGTTTTTTCTTTGTTTCTTTCAATTTTCATTTCATCGGTGAAGCAGTTATCCCTGTTATGAAGAGGTCTGAACCAGAGTCCCGGTCTTGCTCCCAGTTCTTTAATTTCCGAAGCCAGCTTTTTTATATCGGAAAACTTTTCATTAGGATACCACGGACCTTCGCAGGAATTTATCTGCCAGCAGTCATCAATAACCTGAAAGGGCTTATTATCTATTCCTTGTGAAAGCTCAACCTGTAATTTGGCATCGGAAATTATTTGTTCGTATGAGCTTTCACCGTAAGCATAATACCAGTTATTTCCGCCGTAAATTCTTTCTTTCGGAAGAACGGGCTTTTCGCATAAAGTCATGCAGAAATCTTTAAGGTTATCCATAATGTCCGCATTCGGATATTTTTTATAAACAAATGTTGCAAGAAGAAGCCTTCTTCCGTTGAGATGAACACCGCTTCCGCCGTTTCGGCAATCAATAAGGGCTGTAATACCGTCAGTGTCATATCTGAAGCTCACAAAAGAATTTGCACCTGTTTTTATACCGAAGCAGTAAGAATTTATTCTGTCCGTTGATATGAAATACCAAGGCATATATCTGTCGTTGTCTGATATCGTTCTGAATTCGAGCTCACCGTAGCTTCTTTCCCATGCATCCCCGAGAATAAGCTCATCGGGGGAGGAAGCAGTTTCCCAATGAAGCTCTGTAAACTCGGGCTTATCATTAGTGGCACAAATATATATTTCAAGCTCGTTGCCATTTAAAGAAGCTTCAATAGCTGTGTCTCGTATTTCATTTTCACATATTACTTTTGTTGTAAAACAGTTAAGATTAAAAGTCATATCTTTTTCTCCTTTTTGCTTTGCTCTTATTATACCATTGCTTTTATCTTTATTCTACAAATTTTTATAAAAAGATTTATTAAATTTAATTTATTGAATAGATGTAAGGGTTGTGATACAATTATAATAATATTTTCAGAGGTGTGTGTATGATTGATATAAAAGGATATATTCTTGCGGCTTTCGGCGGTATGCTCGGTGTGTGTGAGCATATAAAGCTTGATATATATTCCCGCCGAGCATGGAAAATGCAGAATAATAACATAAAAAGGCTAATGAGAAAAAACAAATCAACGGTTTACGGAAGGCTTAACAATTTTTCATCTGTGAAAACTGTTGATGATTATAAGAGAATAGTTCCTCTTTCCTCTTATGCTGATTATGACGAATATGTATGGAGAATGGCAGAGGGTGAAAAGGGACTTATAACAAATATGTTCACCCGACGATTTACAGAAAGCTCGGGCAGCACGGGAAAATCAAAGCTTGTACCGCTTTCATATTGGGCGGAATGGGTTGCACAGTGCTTCGGTTTTTCAGCACCTGTCGGTTGTGCGGTAAAATGGTTCCTTAAAAAAGGAAGATTACTTCCTCCGCAAAAAGGTCTTCTCACGGCTGAAACCTCCTGCAGAAAACTCAAGGGCGGAACAGTGAGCTGTCTTTCTTCCATTCCTCTTCTCAATCTCAAGCCCTTAGTGCCTTTTTTTACTACCTCTCCTAAAGAAGTTCTTTTTCCTGAACAGGGACTTGATATGGATATGCACTATCTGAAGCTTCGTTTTTCTCTTATAAATACAAAAACCAGTTATCTCGGCACAATTTTTATCACCACGCTCGAATCTATGTTTTTCTATATGGAAGAAAACTGGGAAATGCTTTGTGATGATATTGAAAAAGGCATTATTAATGAAAATGTCAACGTGCCCGAAAAAATAAGAAAAAAGCTCGAGAAAAAACTGAAGCCCATGCCCCAAAGAGCGGATGAATTAAGACGTGAATTCAAAAAAGGCTTTGACAGCTCACCGATAATTCCGCGTATATGGCCCAAGGTTGAGTGGCTTTACGGTATGGGAACGGGAGCACTTTCTTTATATGCAAAGAAGCTACGCAGATATATCGGGGAGGATATGCCGATACATTATCTCGGATATACCGCAACGGAAGCTTTTATGGCAGTGCCCATTGAGCTTAATTCATTTGAATATGTTTTACTTCCGCAGAACGGTTTTTATGAGTTCAGACCTGTTGAGTGTCCCGATTATGATAATTTATTGACTATAAGAGACCTTGAACCGGGCAAGGAATATGAGCTTATTTTAACTAATATGAGCGGTTTTTACAGATACAGAATTGAAGATGTGGTGCGTTGCACGGGTTACTATCATCAGTCTCCGAAAATCACTTTCTGTTACAGGCTTAATCAGATTGCAAATATCAGCGGTGAAAAAATCAGCCAAATGGCTTTTGATGAAATTGTGGATAATTTATCGGAGTATATGGATGATTTATATGTCGGCTACAGTATTTATCCGGACCGTTCAACCTCACCGGGCCATTATGTGCTTCTAATAGAAGCCGCTGCGGAAATTAGTGATGAAAAAAAGCAAAAATATAATGAAGCCTTTGAAAAAATGCTTTGTAGGGGTAATGTTTCCGTGGAGCCTCTTATAAAAAGCGGTGCTTTAGGTCATCCCGTAGTAAAGCTTCTTCGCCGCGGAACCTATGACGATTACAGAGAATTGCTTCGTAAACGCGGAGCAAATCTCAATCAGGTGAAGCCCATTAAGGTTATTGATAACGATGAAAAGAAAGATTTCTTTTTCTCCCATATAATATAAATTTCAGGTGAGATAATGAATAATACAAATTTTCCTGATTTTTCCGTTGAGGCAGCCTGTCTTAGGAAAAAAGGATTGACTGATGAAAAGGTTATAAAAGAGCTTATTGAGTTCAGACAAAACAATCCCGCCTTGTCAAAAAAGCGTATTACTGCGGAAATGTATGATAAAGTCAATCTTATGTGCAGAAATTATATGGACAGGCTTGCACGTTTTGAAATGGACTACGATTTTATCGTTGATGTTGAAAAGTTCAGAAATGTTGCTGTCTGCTGTCTCGAAACCGTTCTCACGCTTCGCTCACAGGTTATAAATCATCCCGTTGCACCTTTCTGGAAAGTCTCCGAATATACTGTTGATGATTTTATAATTGTTGAAGAAACGGATGATATAGAAAGGTCCAGAGAAAAATTTTTCTCACGGCAAATACCTCTGAAAAATTCTGTTCAGATGAATATAGGTTTGTTTTTATATAAAGGTAAAACTTATATATGCTTTATATGGAATCATATGTGTATGGACGGCGGCGGCTTCAAAATGTTCTGGAGTGATTTCTGCCGTAACTATTCCGATTATGTGAATAACGGAATTTCACCCCTCGGTTTTTCATTCGGTTCAAGAAAATATACAGATGTATATAAGGATTTTGAATCGGAAAAAAAGAAAAAAGCTAAAATGCAGTTTGCCAATATCTCTCCGAGACTTAAACACCGTTTTCCCTTTGAAAATGATAGCAAAGAGGGTAATATAATTATTGTCTCAAGAAAAATCACGGAAGAGCACTTTCTGAAAGCCAAAAATTACGCGAAAAGTATCGGTGCAACAGTAACTGATTTACTGCTGGCAACATATATAGATTCTTTTACGGATATATCGGGTACGGACAAAAATGAAAGAATAAGCGTTGCCTGTGCTACGGATTTAAGACGGTACATAAAAGAGCTTGGCGGTATCGGATACACTAATCACGTCTCTTTTGTGCACTGCGACCTTGATAGACAGGGAAAAGATTATAAGGAGACTATTGAGCTTGTCAGTAAAAGAATGAAAGAAATCAAAAATGATGAGTTTATGGGACTTCACGGACTGCCGCTTCTTAATATTGCATACAAGACTATGATATATCTGCAGGCAGAAAATGTAGTTAAGCTTTTTTACAATAATCCTGTATTTTCTGTCAGTAATGTTGGTATTATTGTCCCTGAAAACTTCATTTTGGGAGAAGACGGTCCCTTTGATGCTTTTGTTGCAGGTGCCGCTAAAAACAAACCCTGTGCGGTTATGACCGCTCTTACAATCAATAACACTTTATCCGTTTCAATGTGTCTTCGCGGAAACGAAAGGGATAAACAGGTTCTTGAAGGCTTTTTTACAGAATTTGAAGGCAGAATTAAATCATTATGAAAATAACAGGCTTAACAAACAATGCTCTGAAAATTATTGCGGTAATATCAATGCTGTGCGATCATATAGGAAAAGAGCTTTTCCCGCAGTATGAATTCTTGCAGATTATAGGCAGGATTGCATTTCCGATATTTTCTTTTATGATTGCAGAAGGGTGCTTTTATACTCGTGATAAAAAGAAATATCTTTTGAAAATTTCAGTCCTCGGGTTGGGCTGTCAGCTTGTTTATTTTATTGCAGAACGCTCTTTTTATCAGAATGTACTTATAACCTTTTCTCTTTCAATACTTACAATATATGCTGTTGACTGTTTTTTGAAAAAGAGAAATTTTGTTTCCGCAATACTTTTGCTGTCAGACATTTCAGCGGTTCTTTTTTTGTGTTTTGTGATGCCCGACATTATAAAGGGATATCATATTGATTACGGAATTTTCGGATTAATGCTTCCCGTTTTTGTATATTTTGCTCCCGATAAAAAGCTTAAATTGCCAGTTTTATTTGCGGTTCTTTGTCTTCTTTCGTGGGCTCTCGGCGGAATTCAGTGGTATTCCTTGCTTTCTGTTATAATAATTTTTCTTTATAACGGCAAAAGGGGAAAGCTTAATCTTAAATATCTGTTCTATGTATTTTATCCGCTTCATCTTGCGTTGATATATTTAGTAAAAATCTTATTTTTCTGATGTTTTATAAAGGAGAATCAGTATGTCCTTCAATATGCCGAAATACCATCATCCACATTTCGATGATGAAAAATTCATAAATGCACCTGATGTTAGAATCGGTGTTTCCGAATATGACGGTGTTGCCCCCGATTATTATCACAGCACTTCAATGTATCCCGAATATTTCAAGATAGACGGCAAATGGATTCTTGCCGAGGAAAGCCGAATGGACTCCTGTGTGGTTATAGGAGAAAACGGTAAGCTCAAGGTTGTTGAGGCGAGAAATCTAAAAAAGGGTGACAGGGTGATTCTCGGAAGAACCGAAAGATGCGAAGAGGGTATTTATCTTCATATAAACGGATTTATTGATGAAAATGCCGAGCTTGAAGATAAATTTGTTTTCCGTCAGGGCAGAAGCCGTGAAACATCATACGCAAGAGATTATGACAATCTTTTTGAGCTTTTAAGGCACGAAAAAGAAAACGGTAATATTGTTTGGGTTATGGGCCCTGCATTTGCCTTTGATGCGGATGCAAGAAAGGCCATGGAGCTTCTTATAGAAAACGGCTATGCCCACGGCGTTCTCGCAGGAAATGCTCTTGCAACACACGACCTCGAAGGTGCACTTCTTCATACTGCTCTCGGACAGGATATATATACACAGAAATCCCAACCTAACGGACACTATAATCACCTTGATATATGTAATCTTGTAAGACGAAGCGGTTCAATTCCTCAGTTTATAAAAGACCATACGCTTGATGACGGAATTATTTGCAGCTGCGTTAAAAACGATGTTCCTTTTGTTCTTGCGGGCTCTATACGTGATGACGGGCCTCTGCCCGAGGTTATCGGTGATGTCTATAAAGCCGCCGATGCTATGAGAGGTGTGATAAAAAAGGCAACCACGGTGATTTGTATGGCAACGATGCTTCATACAATCGCAACGGGCAATATGACTCCCTCCTTCAGAGTTATGGAAGACGGTACAATTAGACCTTTATATATCTACACTGTTGATATTGACGAATTTGTAGTGAATAAGCTTCTTGACAGAGGAAGCCTCAGTGCAATAACCGTTGTGGCAAATGTTCAGGATTTTATAACACTTGTTGCAAAGGGCCTGGGCCTTATGTAAATGAAAAGCGGTACTCGGAAAGGAGCACCGCATTTTTTAATTGATTATAAATGTAGTTATGCTGTTGCCTTTGAGTTCAACTCTGAAGCCGTTATTTTTGATTTCAATTTCAGATAATTCACTCCAATGCTCACCCTCTGACAGGCTTCCGCTTGTTCTTATCGGACGGGCTTTTGTGAAATTTTTAGAAAAACCGCTTAAAATGAAGGTGCAGCTTTCTTGGCTGCTTTTAGAATTTACTGCGACTATAACCGCTTTTTCACTGTTTTTGTCAAAAGCGGCTATAGCTTTGTTATCTTTGGTGTGAATAACTGTCATTCCCGGCCTTATATATTTTGTAAATTGACCGAATGCATAATATTTTTGAGTGAGATATATTTTTTCATTATCAATATCTGCAAATGCGGTTCCCCAAAAGCCTTGCGACAGGTCGGGGATCGAGGGCATATCAAATCTTCCTTTTTCGTCGGGGACAAGAGAAATATATGCGGCAACAATCTGCCAGATAACCCAGGCGGAGGGGGAGAGTGTGTTTATATCTTCTATGATTTTTTCACAAAGCCATAAAGCAGGTCCCATTTCTCCGCTGTTGTCACCGCTGACACCGCTCCAGTCACTTTCGTCCATCCATAGGTTTTTATCAAGCTCTCTTGCAAGTCTTCCGATATGAGAAATGGCTTTTCCGTAGGTGTGAGTGCTGATTCTGCCGACTTCAGACAAAGCCTGTTTTGAAAGCATTTTTGTTGCAAAATACTGCGATACTGTATTTGTTTCGTCGCTTGCGGTGACAATAATATCGTGAAGACCTTTTTCTTTAAGAGCCTCGGCAGTTGCAATTATTACATTGCTCTGCATTTTTCCGGGAGAAACAAAGCATCCCTCCTGCTTTTCGGAATATGCTTTCCAGAAATTTGTAAACGGCTCATTCATAGCCGCAAGGCTTCTGATTCTGATGTTCATTTCTTTTTCGATATATTCGCATACATCTGCGAGATATTGTGCAAAAGGACGGATACACTCTTTTTTTATGTTGTTTGTAACACCTGATTTGCTTCCCGAGCTGCATCCGCTCACAGTCATATAATAGGGCGGTGAGTTGGAAAATGCTTCGACATAAGCAAAATCACCTGCTGCTTTATAGCAGGCTTTTAATATTTCAAGCTGGTTTTTATCCGTATCGGAATAAAAAACGAAATCTTTTTTATTTTCATCATATTTCCACCAGCCGGGCATCTCGGAATCGGTTCTTTTAATGTGATTGTGTTCAGGGTTATCACCGCCCCCGATGTTATATCGCATTATATTTAGACCGAGACCTTCATCGGAAAAGAAAAGCTTTGCACTTTCATCAATAAGCTTCTTGCTGAAACCGCATCTGTTTGCCCACCAGCAGAGGCTTGTGCCCCAGCCTTCAAAAAAGCCGTTATTTGTTTTTGAGGCATTATCCTTTGAAATTATTATATTTTTCATTATTGTCACCGTTTAATCTTCATTTTTAAGTTAATTAAACAATTGTGCAAACTTTCCGACTATTGTCAGAACTATAGCTGTCAGCAATTCAATAAGATTATCCGCATTTTTTATATTTACTTCATAAGGAATGTTATTGCTATCATTTTCAGGAGAAAAAGAAAAATTATCAATGCTCAAATCATTTGCTGCATTGCAGGAGGAAGAAAAATATAAGCGTATGCTTTTGATGTCTTCAAGTTTTTCATTTGAATATGACAAGGAGCATTCATTCCCGAGGTGATATACTTTATTTAAATTCAATGAGATATAGTGCCATTTTCCGTCGGCGGGAATTGTAATTCCTGTGTCAAGAGTTCCTGGAATTTCGGGTGCATACCACATCAGAGGATTTTTATAAAATCTCATTCCGTCAAAGTATATTTCCTTGTCACCGTTGTTTCTTACATAAAAACTGATACTGCCGTATTCCGAAAAATCGTTTTTACAATCAGTGAAAACTGTTTCCGAAAGATTATCTTTATATGTTGTGACAGGAGAAATATAAAATGAATTTTTTTCGGATGAAACATTAATGCCGTTGGTATTGTCAACACTGTCGGAGCTCTTAAAAGCTATAGATGAGTTTTTGCTTTCCCATGTGTTATAATAGCCCGAAATGCTGTCATCTTCCGTGTGCCACGTAAATTCATCATCACATTCACACCAGGGTTTGCTGTACCAGAGCTTTTCCGAATAATTTGTATCGGTGATAAACGGAGCCACGGGAAGCGATAATTCTCCGTTTACGGTGGCATAAAGATTTGATGTCTGATTTGCAACACCATATGCATATGTGACTGATTTCGGGAATGAAACACCTTCAGAATAAACCTTTATTGTGTCAGCTGAAACAATTTCAGCCTGTGCATTAACGTAAACACCGTTTTCACCGCATACGGCAAAGCCTTTTGCTTTTGTTCCGTTAATTGTCAGACCGTTTCCGACATCATTGAAGGTTATGTAAATTTCATTATCTTTTATTTCAGCGCTTTTTGCTGTTGAGGCGGTATATGTATCATTTTTATTGTATAAAAGACCGTCAGCACAAAAAGCCATTCTTTGACCGACTTCTTCTTTTCTTTCAGGGTGAATAAGGCCTGTCTCAGGAAGGTAAGTCAGAGGAATATCGTAAATTGTGATTAATGCTCTTGACGAAGCCTCAACTTTTTGCATTTTTGTGAATTCATAATTCCAGTTGTTGAGAAGCTTTCCGTCATCGGAATAATTAAATGAAGCAAGCTGTGTAAAAATTAGAGGAAGAGTACCGTTTTCATAATTAAAAAGCTCTGTATAAGAGTTTTGCAATAAATTAAGAGCTTCACCGTATTCGGTGTTTCCCGTCATAAGGTCGGTTTCGCCCTGATACCATATCATTCCCGAAATACGAAAATTTTTTAATGGATAAATTTTCTGATTGAAATTTGCAGTCATATCATAATAAATGCTCTGCTGAGCTTCATTCCAATCTGATAAGCTGAAATATTCGCCGCGGCTGATAAGATAATTTTTGAAATCGGGGTTGTTATCAATGGTTTCTCTGCCGAGCCATGAACGGATTGATGAGCCGCCGAGGGAGGAATTGAGAATACCTATGGGCATATCGAGAGTTTTCATAAGTTCATCGGCAAAAAAATATGCTACTGCACTCATACTGTAAATTGCGGAATTTTCACCGTTTACCCATACGGCATCACTTAAATCATTCTGCGGATGTGCGGGAACAAGAGAGGTTGAATTATTATATTCAGGATATGCCGGAACGAGTAAAACACGAAGCCATTTATTAAGCCTTTCGTTGCTTTTGAACATTTCCTGCCCCGTTTTTGACTGCGAGAGAGGATATTGCATATTACTCTGACCGCTTGCAAGCCATAATTCACCGAAAACAACATTATTGAGAACAGCAAATTCTGTTCCGTTTTCTTTGAGGATAATTTTATATTCATTGAAGCTGCCCGACGGTGTGGGGAATGAAACGGTAAAAGCTCCGTCATCGGAAATAACGGTTTGGCTTTCCTGAATTGTGTTATTTTTTTCATCAATAAGAGAAAGCGAAATTATACTGCTCGGTATACCTGTACCCGAAAGCACAGCTTCGGAATTTTGTAAAAACAACATCCCGTCTGAATATATATTCAGGAGCTTTGCAGATGATTCATCGGCAAAAGAAAGTGAACCGAAAGTAAAAACAAAAGTAATTGCAAGAATAATCGAAAGCAGCTTTTTTGTTGTCTTCATAAAATCAACTCCGTTTTATATTTAATTTATAATATCATATTAATATTTTGCCGTCAATAAAAGCATATTTACTTTATTGTGCATTTAAGGTATACTGTAGAAAAACAGGGGAGAAAAATCTATGTCTGATTACACAATAAGGTATGCAACCGTTGAGGATGCACCGGTTTTACTTGATATTTATTCATATTATGTTCTTAACACTGCAATATCCTTTGAATATGAAGTTCCGTCGATTGAGGAATTTCAACGGAGAATAATTGAAACATTAAAAAAATACCCGTATATTGTTATTGAAAACTGTGACGGTGTTGCAGGATATGCATATGCCGGGCCCTTTAAGACAAGGGAAGCATATAAATATTCCGTGGAAACAACCATATATCTCAAAAACGGTCTGCAGAAAAAAGGATACGGAAAAGCACTTCTTGAAGCTCTTGAAAAAGAGCTTAACGCTATGGGGTATGCTAATGCGAATGCGTGTATTGCCTATACTGAAACGGATGATGAATATCTTAACAACAACAGTATGCAGTTTCACGAGCATATGAAATACAGATTTGTGGGACGTTTTCAGAAATGTGCCTATAAATTTAACAGGTGGTATGATATGATATGGATGGAAAAGCATATCGGAGAGCATAACCAAAAATAACAAGCATAAATAAAAAAAAGTGTTGATAAATGAATAATTTATTAAAATTAAGCAATTGCAAGGTTAATATTTATATGTTAAAATGATATATAATATAATTTAGGAGAGATTTTATGGCTGTTTCAAACATCGGTGTTTTTTTTGGCAATATTGTTTTTAAGGGCGTAAATCATTTTACTTCTATTCCTATGGAAACACAGGAAAAAACTCTCAGAACAATAATGGAGAGAAACAAGGACTGTGAATTGGGCAAAAAATATGATTTTGCTAATATTCACACGCTTAAAGATTTTCAGGATAAGGTTCCTCTTTCCACATTTGAGGATTATTTACCTCTTATTAACAGAATGATTGATAATAATGAGGAGAATATCATAACAAGCAGTAAAATTATAAGATACTGTTCTTCCTCGGGAAGTGTCGGTATACCCAAGCTTCAGCCGAAAACAGGCAGAGACCTTTTTAATATGCAGTCAATGGGTTTTGCCGCAACCCCTGCTTGTGCAGCCAAGTATTTCAGAGAAAAAGGAATATATAAAAGTCTTCCCGCACAGATGGGACCGCTTCTTATTTCTCTTAACGGGCATCCTCTGAAAAACGGAATGCGTTGTAACGGTGCAGGTCAGATTCCTTTTACATATCTTTTGCCGCTAATTCCTTATTTTTCAACCACTCCTCTTGATATTCTTTTCCCCGAGGATGAGGAGCATACGGATATGTCATATTTCCAGTTGAGATTTGCTTTGACTAACCGAAATGTTACATATCTCGGCTCAATGGTTATCACTCTTATGCTCACAATGTTTGAGTATCTTGAAGCAAACTGGGAAATGATTTGTGATGACATTGAAAATGGTACAATTAATCCTGCCGTAAGATGTCCCGATTCTTTAAGAAATAAATATACAAAGAAATTAAAGCCCAATCCTAAAAGAGCTGCAGAGCTTCGTGAAGAATTCCGAAAAGGCTTTGATACCGAAATTCCGATTGCAAAAAGAATTTGGCCCAAGGTCTGCTGGGGCTACGGAATGATAAGCTCCACGCTTTCAATTTATGTTGAAAAGCTTCACAAATATATAGGCGATCTTCCTCTTCATAATATGGGATATGCTGCTTCCGAAGGTTTTATGGCTATGTCCGTAACTCTCGATGCAAATGATTCGGTTCTGCTTCCCAGAAGCCTTATATATGAATTTTTACCTGTCGATGCTCCTGATGGTACAAGACCTCTTCTTATGGATGAAATTGAAGTCGGAAAGAACTATGAAATTATAGTTACCAATTTTTCTGGGCTTTACAGATACCGTATTCTTGACATCGTAAGGGTTACGGGAATGCATAATAAAACTCCGAAAATTGAGTTCCTTTACAGATCTAATATGGGGCTTAATGTTGCAAATGAAAAGACAACAACACAGATGCTGGACCATGTTGCCAATGAAATTCAGAAAAAGTTTGATATTTCCTTCAACGGCTATAGCTATTACGGAGATACAGATGAAGCAGGTGCACTTCCCAGATATGCATTTATGTGTGATACGGAATCTGATATACCCACTCAAAGAAATCAGGAGCTTGTTGAGTTTATTGACAGAGCATTCAGAGAAACCAATGAAAAATATGACAAATACAGACGTTGGGGAATGTTAAGAGAACCTATTGTCTATCAGCTTGAGACAGGCTCATATGCAGCATATAAATCTCATCTTGTTGCTGAGGGCAGAGTTCTTAATCAGATTAAGCCGGTTGTTGTAATTAATACCCCCGAAAGAAAAGAATTCTTCTTTTCGAAAATCAGAAATAAATAATTTACAGTATGATAATAGTGTCTTACTTTTGCGGTGAGATACTTTATTATGGGATTAAGAGGTTTGTTATGGAAAAAAATCTTACAAAAAAAACGTGGTTTAACATTATTTTGTTCAGCCTTACGGGACAGCTTGCATGGAATGTTGAAAATATGTGCTTCAACACATTTATGTATAACTCCATTTATGCAGATGCCACCCAGGAAGCTGCTTCAAGCTTTGAAGCTATGACAGCTGTCAATTATATGGTTGCCTGCTCTGCCGTTGTTGCAGTGCTTACCACATTTATTATGGGTAATCTCAGTGATAAGTTTAAAAACAGGCGTTTGTTTATTTCTGTCGGTTATATTGCATGGGGCTTTGTAACCGGTTTATTCGGATTTATCACAAAGGATAATGTTTCTTCTCTGACCGGTATCACCGATGAAGTAAAGCTTCTTCTTGCAAGTGTATGGGCAGTAATTATTATGGACTGCATTATGACCTGTATGGGCTCAACAAGTAATGACTCTGCATTCAATGCCTGGGTTACGGATATTACAACTCCCTCAATAAGACCTAAGGTTGAAGCTCTTCTTGCAATAATTCCTCTTGTTGCAACTGTTGTAGTGCTCGGCTTCAATGCTCTCGCACAGGCAGGCACTATTTCATACACAACATTCTTCATAGGACTTGGTGTGTTTGTTATTCTTTGCGGTGTTCTCGGATTATTCATTCTTGAAGAGCCCAAATCCAAGAGCCCCGAAAACGAAAAGATTCCTTATTTCAAAAATCTTATTTACACCTTCCGCCCCTCTGTTATCAAGGAAAACAGCCGTCTTTATCTTTCACTTGCCGCTTTATGTTGTTTAAGCGTTGCTTTCCAGACCTTCTTCCCCTATTTCTTTATTTACATTCAGCACGCACTGCTTCCCGGACTTGAAAACTTTGAGATTTCTGCACTTCCCATTATTGCGGTTGTTATCGGTCTTGCTGTTTCCGTTGCGGTTGCAATTGTGTTTATGAAAATGGCAGCAAAGGACAAAAAATCTATTTTCGTTCCCAGCATTATTTTTGTTTTTGTTGGCCTTATGGGTGCTATGTTTGCAGGAAATAACATTTTTTACTTTATTGCATTTGCACTTCCCGCAGTTATCGCATATTTCATTTTCTCAATTCAGCTGGGTGCTTTAGTAAGAGACTTCACTCCCGAAGGCAAGGCGGGACTTTTCCAGGGTGTCAGAATGATATTTGTTGTTCTTATTCCTATGGTTATCGGTCCCAAGCTTGGTGAAATTGCAAGTAGAGGCTCACAGATTTACTACGAAAACGAAGTTCACGTACAGAAGCTTCTTCCCTCTGCAAGTATGTTCGCGTATGCCGCCGTTGCTGCTGCAGTAGCACTTATTCCCCTTATCATCCTTATGAAAAAGGGAATTGAAATAAAAGAAGAAAAGTAAATACTTTTTTGCAGGATATCTTCGGATGTCCTGCATTTTTGCATTTTATATGAACACTTTTGAACTATCGGAAGGAAACTGTTGACAAAAATATATATAAGCCTTAAAATAATAAAAAGATACAAAGAAAGGCAGGCGGACAAAATGTCAGTGATGGTCGTGGTTACATGTCGGAGAGTGTTTTTGTCTGTTTGCGTTTGATTAAGGTGAAATTTTACGTAAACACAAGGGCATCTCCGTATTCTCGGAGGTGCCTTGAATTTTTTGAGGTGATAAAAATGATTTTTGAAGAAAAGAAGATTATATTAAAAAACGGCATAACCGCAACACTTAAAACTCCCGAAATTTCTGATGCCTCTGAGCTTCTTGATTTAATGGGTACTGTAAGTGATGAAACTGAGTTTCTTGTAAGATATAAAGAAGAGTGGGAAAGTGTTACCGTAGAAGGCGAAGAAGAATGGGTGCGAGGTGTTCGTGAATCAAAAAACTCATTAGTATTAATTTGCCGAGTAAATGATGAAATTGCAGGTGTATGTGATGTCACATTCAAAACCGGGCTAAAAACCTCTCACAGAGCATCTGTAGGAATCGGACTCCGTAAAAAATACTGGAATATGGGTATAGGCTCTGCTATGTTCCGAGAGCTTATAAATGCTGCAACTGAACGTGGCGGAATAGATTTTTTGGAGTTGGAATTTACTAAAGGTAACGAAAGAGCAAAAGCACTTTATAAAAAATTCGGTTTTGAAATTGTGTCTGAAAAGCCAAATGTATATAAACTCAAAGATGGTACATATCAGAATCTTGTATATATGCAGAAATATTTATAACGGGACGAAAATTATGAGTACACAGAATATTTTTGATAATCAGACGTTTTTTGACGGCTATAAGGCTTTGAGAGACGGGGATTGTAACGCAAATGATTTAATAGAACAGCCTGCAATGCGAAAGCTTATCCCTGATTTATCGGGAAAATCGGTTCTTGATTTGGGCTGCGGTTATGGGCATAACTGTATTGATTTCATAAACCGCGGTGCTATGAATGTTGTTGGCATTGATATTTCGGAAAAGATGCTTTCGGTAGCAAATAGAGAATCAGCTCACGAAAAAATCCGATATATAAATATGAGTATGACCGATATCGGGAAGCTGAATGAAAAATTTGATTTTATATACAGCTCACTTGCTTTTCATTATGTAAAGGATTTTGAAGCCTTTGCAAAGGAAATGTATTCTGTTCTGAATGTCGGCGGACAACTGTTATTTTCGCAGGAGCACCCAATTATCACCGCAACCGTTGACGGAAAAGGACATTTCAATAAGGATGAAAAGGGTAATCGTATATCTTATACCTTTTCGGACTACAACCGTTCAGGTGAAAGAAGGGTACATTGGTACATTGACGGTGTGATAAAGTATCACAGAACTTTCAGTGATATTATAACTGCCTTGGCATATGCAGGTTTTGTGATTGAAGAGGTTTGCGAACCCACACCCGAAGCCTGGGCAATTGAAAAGCTTCCTACAATGGCAAAGGAATATATAAAACCTAACTTTTTAATAGTTAAAGCAAGAAAATAAAGAGGTGTTTTTTTTGCAAAATGAGATGAAACTAATCAGCTTTAAGAAAATGAATAAAGATGAATTCCGTGTATATTCAAAGTGGTCGGTAAAGGCTTATGCAGAGCATTTGGTTAAAGCAGGGGATGAAAGATTCAGATTTATAGCTCTTAAAGCTGCAAAAGGCGAATTTAATGATATTTTCCCTGACGGTGCCGATTCCAAAGACAATTATCTTTATGTTGTAATAAATGAAAAAGGTGAAAAAATCGGAGTTATAGGCTATCAGAAAAGTCCCTTTGAAGAAAATGCCGCATTTGTTACGGAGAACGTTATAAAAGAAGAATACCGAGGCCTTGGCTACGGAAAAAGTGCTCTTGTAAAGCTACAGGAGGATGCAAAAGAAAAGGGGTTTGCGAAAATGGTTTTGAATTGTTTCAAGCACACTCATGTATCTTTCTCTATGTACGAGAAAAACGGATTTAAGGTAATAGAAGACTACGGCGGAAGCGTTATAATGGAGAAGTGTTTTTAGGTTTATTAATATGAAAAAAATAATTGTAATAGGTTGCCCCGGTTCGGGAAAAAGCACATTTTCGAGGGCATTGCACGAACGGACAGGCATACCTTTGTATCATCTTGATTTGTTATATTGGAACAGCGACAGAACTACTGTCACCAAAGAGGTTTTTCGAGAAAGACTGCAAAACGTACTCACACTTGATAACTGGATAATTGACGGTAATTACGGCTCTACAATAGAAATGCGAATGGCAGAATGTGATACTGTTTTCTTCCTTGATTTTCCCCTTGAAGTCTGCATTGAGGGCATTCGTCAACGGCAAGGGAAACCACGTCCCGATATGCCGTGGATAGAAACGGAAGATGATGAAGAATTTCTTGATTTTATAAAAAACTACAACACTCAAAGCCGACCGAAAATTTTGGCGTTGCTTGAAAAATACAAGGAAAAGAATATTGTTATATTTAAGAACAGAGAAGAAGCAGACGATTATATAAAAAATAAGGTGAAATAAATGCTCGACTATACTAAAATTAATTCAGAAACCTGGGATTTGTGGGCGAAAGACGGTTGTGAGTGGACTTTGCCCATAACTCACGAAGAATACGAAAAAACTACCGCAGACAATTTTGCTGTTGTTCTTACACCTTGCATTACCGTTCCTCACGAATGGTTTGGTGACTTAAAAGGCAAAAAAGTGTTGGGACTTGCAAGCGGCGGCGGTCAGCAGATGCCCGTGCTTTCAAAACTCGGAGCAGTTTGTACTATATTTGATTATTCCGACAGACAGCTTGAAGCAGAGAAAATGGTGTCCGAAAGAGAAGGCTCCAGCATTAATATTATCAAAGGTGATATGTCAAAGCCTTTTCCTTTTGATGATGAAAGCTTTGACATTATTTTTCATCCCGTGTCAAATGTCTATGTTGAGGACGTTTATCATATATGGAATGAGTGTTACCGCATACTCAGAAAAGGCGGCAGATTGCTTTCGGGACTTGATAACGGAATCAGTTTCCTTTTTGAGGAAAATGACCCCTTAAAGGTGGTTAATCCTTTGCCGTTCAATCCTCTCAAAATGCCGAAAAAACGGCTTGATGCTATGATTGCAAACGGTGACGGTGTGCAGTTCAGCCATACATTGGATGAACAAATCGGCGGTCAGCTGAAAGCAGGATTTACACTCAAAGCATTATACGAAGACCGTGACAGAGAAGGCGGAAATGAAATCGGGAAATACTATCCGCAGTATATTGCTACACTTGCTTTGAAATAAGGTGAAACAATGAAAATTATCAACACCTGCGATAAAATTAAATCAGTTTTTACAGACGGTTTTGACATAAAATTATGGCGGAAATATGCTGAAGAAATATCACAGGAGCTC
>JAZSJT010000117.1:0-7655 GCA_045534425.1 Acutalibacteraceae bacterium
AACACCTTCACGGGCAACCGTTAAAATAAGATAAAATGCAAATTTCAGAATATCAGTTTCCGATGTGCCGGGGAAAAGATAGGGCATAAGCCAATATAAGGATGTAAGAATACAACCCGGAACCGCAAGGAATAAAAGATAAGGTCTGAATTTACCCCACCGGGTACGTGTTTTATCAACAACAGCACCGAAGAAAATATCATTTACGATATCCCATACACTGTTTATTGAATTAACAAGTGTCTGAAGACCGAGATCAACGCCTACGATGCTTGTTATAAATCGTGTTGAAAAAATATTGATATTGAAGCTCTGTGCCGCATCCCAGATAACAAATCCGAGAGTTTCCTTTGAGCCTACATATCGGCGGTCCTGTGTACCGTTGACAAAATTCTGATCTTCCTGCATCTGCCGTAATTGTTCAAATGCTTTTGCATTTGAATTGGATTCGTTTATTACTGCCATAAAAATCTCCTTTATCAGATACTCTTATACTAATAATAACAGAAGTAAAACCGTATTACAAGGTAAACTATTTTCTTTTTTTCAGAAGCCTGTTGACATGCTTTTTGTAGGTGAGACTGTTGAGTGCGTGTCTTATGACGAAATATAGCTCTGCAAGTGCATATTTGTTTGCAAATTCACCTGTTCTCATATAAAACGTATGAGTTCGGTCAAAGAATTTATCAAGTAATTTTTCGAGGGCGGCGGGTGTCATTCTCTTGAGGGCATAATCTGAAAACTCGTAGTCAAAGCAGCGTTTTTTCAGTGTGTCGAAATGCTCGTTGCCTTTTATGAATTCAGTGGAATTTTTTACAGCAGTGGCGGCAAAAATCACAATATTTTCATCTGCGGGAAGAGTTATTCTGTCACTGCCGTTAAGCGGAATTTCACAGTGGAATATATAAAACTGCTTTGCTGTGAGGTTACCGTTTTTACCGTGGGTATGTGAAAGCGTCAGCGCCTGAGGAAGAGGCTTTATGTAACCTGTTTTTTTCAGCATCATAAGATCCCAATAGCCGAGTTCCTCAAAGCAATCCTGTATCATAAGCTCTGTTTCAACTGAATTACTCCTGAATATAGCTTTTTTATCGCCGTCAAGTGATGTAATAAGAAGATGAACACTGTCAAAGCCTTCGCCGACTGCGATTTCTCTGCCGTCGCAGATAAGACAGTTTTTCGTTTTATGTGAGATGTGATAATTTATTCCGCCCGATAAAACATTTTCGGGAGTTATTTCAAGAGGAAGCGAAACACTGCCCTTAAGAGTGGAGCTTTCACGCTCACTGTCACTTGTAATGCCTGTTGCATTATAATCAAGAGGAATAAGCTTCTGCTCGTCGGTGTTATATGCTTTTTTACGGAATGTCAGCGCAAAGCTTTTTATTTCATTGTGAGAAATGTCGAAAATCAGTTTGCCGTCAGTTACGGCAATGTCATTCTTTTCTGTTTCATCGCCCCAAATTTCAGAAGCACTGATAATAGGGGAGTTGAACTGAACCTCCACATTTTTTATATCGTTGCCTGAGCATTCAGCCACTCGCAATACAATTTTGTCGGACTCCTGCGCCTTTTTTATTGCAGAAATTCTGACTCGGTCATTATTGAGCTTAACAAGTGAATATTCTCCCTTGAAGATACCGTCATGCTTTTTTGTTATAAAGGTATGTAATGGCTGTGAAAAGAAGTCTGCATAAGCGGCAATGCTGTCAGGCTCACATCTGTGTCCCATAACTGCAAAAGAATATCGGTTAATTCCCATATCCATAACATGCTGTGAACATTCCCAACGATAATTTGCCATAGGAGTGTGAATAAGAGTAAGTCTTAATGTGTTCAGATCGGGCTTGTCCCATCCTGTTCTTGAATCACTGAAAACACAAACTCCGAATTCACCGCTCATATCGGTAATATCAGCCCATTTTTGTGCAGGTACCTCACAGAGCTTTTCTGTATTTGTATCTCTTTCGGTATAGCCTATACCTATATCATATGCGGCCTTTTTGTTCTTCGACGTGAATGAAAAAACTGCCTTCAGAAGAGAGGCTTCCTCGCGCCAGTCGGTTTCATTATAAACAGATACATATTCACTTTCACTGTCAAGAGAAACAATTTGTCTGAATGTTGATTTTCCTGCTGTTTTGGTGATTTCAAAGGAACACAATGCAGGACCGGAATCCTTTATTTCGATTACGGGATTTTTTGCATACATATACGGTGCTTCACATAAATCCTCGTATTTTACTTCCCAAGCGGGCCAATTGAAGCTGTGAGTATTGTTGAAAACACCGAGTTTTACGGGCTTTTTCAGGAGTTCTTTATGCAGTCTCTTGTCGAAGATGCTGCATAAATCTCCGTTTTCGTCAAGCTTAACCTTGAGATATTTATTCTCAATTTCATTTTCTTTTATAAAAAGTCCTGTTTCAATTTCACATTTGTTTTCCGCTTTTCTTATGTCAAAAACAGTAAGTGAACAGGAAGAAGCTTCTGCAATAAAAGTGATTTCCTTTATTTTATCAGATATAATTTTTGTTTGCGAGGGAGCTTCAATACCGTTTCTGTCAAAAACTCTGAAGCTGTTGTCATTGCTTTCAAGAGTTACTTTTACCGCTTCCTTTCTTGTGTTTACACCCTGCAGGGGATTTGAAACGATTACGGGAATACCTGTGACGAAGGATGTGTCAATATGCTCTGAAAGTGCCTTGCAGGCTGCGGTGTATTCCGATGAAAATGTGTTGAGAGCCTGAACATAGTCGTTGTGGTTTCTCTTATAGCATTCCTCATGGGATGTACCGGTAATATCATCGTGGAAATGATGAGTAAGCACCTTTTTCCATGCAGTATCCAGAGAATACTGCGGATATTCTGCCGCCCCGTTTATAAATGCTGCCGTGTTGAATCTTTCTGCAGCATCAGCTAAAAGCTCACATCTTCTGTTCCAGCGTTTTGTGACGGTTCTTGCGGTATAGCTTCCCGCACCGTGGGCGGTGAGAAGAAATTCACCGTCATAAACAGGGAACCTTGCTTTTTCTTCCGCAGGAGCATTTTCAATTTTATCAAAAAATTCCTTTGTTGCAGCAGAATATACCTTTACATCCGCATTGTCATTATTTCTCTGTGACAAAACCACATTTTTTATTGATTTTTTATGAGGAGCACCGCCTCTGTCTCCGTTTCCGTGATAAGCGAAGGTATAAGAGGGAAGCCCCTTTTTTTCGTTTTCTTTGATTTTGTCAAGAATACGCTGTGCTTTATCGATTTTTCTGAAAATGGTAGTGTAAGAAAAAGGCATAAGAGCCGCCCAGACACCGTTTCCGTCAGGACCTGTCCATTTACCCGTGTCAAAGGGAATTGGAACACTGCTTCCCCAGAAAAGCTTTCCCGTTGAAAAGCCTGTGAGCCCCGAATGTGCAGCAACGGAGGGTAAAGCCCTGCCGAAACCGAAGCAGTCGGGAAGAAAAATATCATTTGATTTTACTCCCAGCTCCTTTTCAAAAAATCCGTTGCCGTAAAGAATATTTCTCGTGAGTGCTTCGGGAGAGGGAATATTCACATCACCGTTTTCATAACAAGCCCCACAAGGGTGCCATCTGCCCTCACTTGTGTATTTTTTGATTTTTTCAAAGTCTTCGGGAAAATATTCCTTGATATATTCATATCTCAGACTGCCTTCAAAATTGAACTTGTATTCCGGATATTTTTCAAAAAATTCAAAATTTCTTTTGATTGTATCGGGAATATAATCATCTATAGTCTGCTCAAGTGTCCATAACCATGATGTATCAAGATGTGCCGTAGCAATGCTGAAAACCTCCGCTTTTCTCTCACCCATAATATTTCTCCTTCAATTAAATGTTTTTTTTGGAAATACATTATAATTATTTTAATTATATCATAGTCGGTTCACTATATACAATTAACAAACCTGACAATAAACCAATTCCAAAACCAACAAAAAACACAAAACCCCGGAAATCATCCAAGATTTCCGAGGCAAAATTTTATTCCCACTCGCTCCCGAAAACTGTAACTTAAACAATTTTGTATGGGTATTTTTACTCATATTATCGGGAGTGCTTAGATTATCCGTAAAATACGGACTATCAAGATTTTTGTTTTCAGTGTGTTGTCACGTTGACAAAGTTATTATAGCGGAGCTAAAGGGGAAATTCAATAGTTTTGCTCAAATCTCCCCAAGGATTCGATAAAGTGCAGCTTGAATTTCATCCTTATTGGTATCGTCCCCAAGTACACGGAGCGTATAGAAAACATTGTCCTTTACCCAATAGGCAGTCGGATCGTAATAGTCACCGTTATAGTAGTCATTATTATTTGATTCATTGGTGATTACAATCAACACAGGGATTTTGGATCCGGTTACTGTAGATTCTTCTTCATAGGTAGCATATCCGTTACAAACACTGCCCGTCTGATAGGGACCGCCATCCGCACAAAGGGTGGCGGTCAGTGTTATCCTAATATCGTCAACGTTGTACCCGGCGGCAATGGAGATTTCTTGTGGCTTTCCATCCATATTCATAGGAGAGTGTGTAGCGTTAGCGGTTACTTGAATGTGTTTTACCAGCATAGCAGGATCTACACTTTCCATCCCAAAATAGCCGGTCTTATTAAGCCAATCCAGCGACTCAAGAGGATTTTCTACAACAAATCCGATTGCCTTTTCACAATCATTCCAGGTGTCGTTCTGAAAGCTTACAAGTCCCCAAAGATGGCTGGATGTAAGACGTTGCTCTTCTGTCATAGCGGAATAGGTTTTCCATTCTTGCTCAATCCTGCTTGCAAGTTCCTGTCCGATAGAAGAGCAATCCGTACCATTCAAGTATGTGCCAACCTCATAGGTGGACTCGGCATTGTCTGTCTTCTTCTCCAAGAGCTGTACTGTACGGTAAGTTCTCTCAGGATCATCCACTTCGCCCATCGAAGATATCGATTCATCTTCAGAACCTGTACCGCCAATACACAAAGTAAGCGTTATAATAAGAGTCACAACAACACTGACGGCGGCAAGAGCAATGATTGAGATTTTCTGCGTTGGCTTAGAACAATATTGCTTGTTATTAAGCAAAGTGAAAATCAACGCAGTTATACACCCGGATAGTAAAATTACCAGTAAATCTATTGGGGCAAAAACGATTCCAGGCAGACACTCAAACAAGAACCCTGAACCCAGGATATATAAATGCCCGTTGAGAAGAATCATTTCGCCAATATACATCAGCAATGTCATTACGGATGCCGAAATCGCAGGAATCCAAACCGATATGAGTTTTCGCTTTCCCAAAAGGAATGAGCCAACGAACACGCCAGCGGTTACACCAAACAGGACAAAGAACACCGTCATTAACACTGCAGACAAAGGGGATACCTGAATGCTGCCGTCTCTCCAGAAAGCCGTAAAGCAAGCAAGGATGCAGAGACCGAGGAATACAACAGAACAAATCGACTGCAGGATCAAAGATTTGCAACGCTTTTTATCGCCGTTCTTTATCATTTGGCCAAAACCATACAAACAGTTCAAAATAGTAATGATCAGCAAAACGGAAATAATGTAAAAGTGGAGTTTAAACGCAGGGTTATAGTCACCCATCAAGATATCGACTGCTGTTTGTGTCTTGTATGTGGTTACGGTTTCACCCCAACCTTCCGGAGGGACATAACACATGTACATCTGCCAGTCCTCAAGCTTTGTGACAGTTTCAGCAGTGGACACCACAACTTTCTGTTCAAACAGCCACTCCAATCCGAAGAAAATGCCTGTTGCAGAAATAGCTCCACCGGCAAGTACGAACCGCTTAAATAATCTGATAAACAAGGGCATTAAGAGGACGCCAATAATGATAGCAACGCTGATCGGTGTATACGGAATAATGTATTTGGGGTAGTTCTCCTTCATCACAGTTCCGTTGACAAGCATATCTGTAATCACACGAACACCCATTGATAGCGGATAATACGATGCTATTAAAACACCGATACAAGAAAACAGATAATATCGATTAAACTGTTTGCTTTTCATACTCATTCTCCTTTCACCCTGCATTCGTTAATAGGGCATAGAAAATCGTTCCAATCAACGCAATAAATACTGTAAGAGAAAGCCAGGTCAACTTCTTGAAGGATAATATATTCTCAATTCGTGTGCGTATTTTTGCACCTCCAAACGCAGATGCGAATACATTTGCTCCTTGTTTGCTTTCTAACAATGATGATGCATAATCTTTTGCACAGTCATATCCGATCTTTGTAAGAACACGCTCATCGCAAGAGAGTTCAAGATCTGCAAGAAACTTTTTTAGGAACAACCAGCCAAACGGATTGAACCAATGTACTGCAACAATTATAAATGCTATAATCCGCCAAAGATTATCCAAACTGCGTATATGTGTTTTTTCGTGCAATACAATAAATTCAATATTTCTGCCCTTGTAAGAGACAGGCAAAATGATTTTAGGTTTTACAATACCATACACCGCAGGAGATGCGATTTTCTCTGATAGATAGATGTTATCTTTTAAATGAGTTGAATCCTTAATTTCATAAATTGTCGTAAAATATGTAACAGCCAACATCAGAAGAATCGCCAGCGAAACAATAATCCATACAACCGAGGCTACACGAAAAATATCTTCGAGTATATCGACCTTATATGTTATTGGAAAATAAGTATCCGCCGCCATAACGCTATTTGACATTGAAAAAGCGATATCGTCAGTAGGCTGATACACAACGATGGTTTTTGTAGTTAGTTTCGATAATAATGCCATCAGACCATACGGACTGTTGAGCCCAAAAGGAAACGCCATTCTAAGAAAAGGAATTATCCAAAGAAACACCGTCAAACTTCTCGGAATCTTTTTAATCCGTCTGACGAGCATAATGAGCACGCCGGTTATGGCGGCAGTTATGCTCATATTGAATATCCAATAAAACACTTCTTGCAACATAAGCGTCACCTATTATCGATGAGTTCACGCAGCTCATTGATTTCTTCTTCAGATAAAGGCTCATCTTCAAGCAGTGCCGAAAACAAAGCCTTGCGAGAGCCGCCAAACACCTTTTTTATAAGAGAAGTAGCTTCCACCTTTTGCATTTCATTTTGCGATACAAGCGGAGTACAAATAAATCCGGGATCTTCACGACGAATAAATCCTTTTGCTTCAAGTTTTTTAATTACTGTATAAGTGGTGTTTTTATTCCATCCTATTGTATCGGCGGCAATTAAACTAATATCTTTGGCGGAAATAGGGCTTTTTCCCCATATAATTTCCATCACTTTGGCTTCACTGTCAAAAAGCTTTTCTTTCATAACAAATCCCCCTCCCCGTAGACTATTTCTATAGTCTATACTATCACAATAGTATAGTTTTGTCAATAGGTTCGGGATAAATAGAAAAAGCGGCAGGGAAATTAAATCTCCCTGCCGCCGTTCTCGGTTAGTTGAAAATTATATCGTGATTTACGATTTCTGTAGCTTTGCTGCGGATAATAATTGCACTCAAAATAATAAAGATAATAAAAATAATAGCAGACAATGAAAACCACTGTCTGCTATTGTAGATATGCTGTGTTAAAATTGGTATTATTCCCACTCACTTAGTTTTGATATTTAACTTGTGAAAAGGCACGTAAAATAA
>JAZSJT010000023.1:0-3273 GCA_045534425.1 Acutalibacteraceae bacterium
AATGAGCTTATTCAACCACAAGTCTTCCGTCAATCTTATGGTCAAGATTCTGATGTGCGGAAAGATATTCGTCAAGTATCTCTCTGCAGGAGGTTGAAAGAATTCTCGGTCTGCCGTTTTTGCATATTTCATCATATGAAACCGAGAAAAAGCTTTCAAAGTTTATAAAATGATAATGCTGAAGCCCGATTTTATAGATTTTGTTGTCATCAATCGGTTCCCCGTTAAGAGAAAAATCCTTGAATTCATGAGTGCTGCGGTTATAAACAACCCTCATTCCCCTTGAAAGCTGATAAAATTCGCAATGCGAGCCTGTCCAGACCTCATCACGGAGCATAAATTCAATCATCCGCCTGAACTGTTTACCCGTTACCGACAGCATATGGGCTGCATCGTCATACGCAAAGCACTCGACAAAATCGGAGAAGAGAACAATCGGACCGAGTTCTGTGCTTCGCAGGCTTCCCGAACCGAGAAGCATAACATCAAGTCCGAGGCTTTCGCACAGTATGTCGGCAAAAAGTCCGCCGATTTCTGTTTCACGGTAGCGTGACGGATGGGTAAGCCGGCGTTTGAATTTCGTAACAAGGCGGCTGTATTTTTTGTCAGTCTGACCTTTGTAGAATTCAATTATCTTTTCAAGTGCTTCATCTCTCGGGCAGGTTTCTTTGCATATGGGAATGCTCTGCCAGTTATAGCTGTCAACACGGTTTTCGTCGGTGTTGACGGTTATGTCAAATCTTCCGATTTGATCGGTGCCCGTTCCCGCCTGCACGATAATAATATCGTTTACAACCTCGGGCTCGATGATGAAAGTATGCGAATGACCTCCGATGATAATATCCACACCCCACGCAGGGTCAAGCCTTGCGGCAAGCTCTTTGTCTTCCTCAAAGCCGATGTGTGTAAGAAGAACGGTCAGGTCAACATCAACGGCATTATAGGTGTTACATATTCTTCCGACCTCGCAGGCAGCTTCGTTGATGTCAACAAATGTGCCGATAAGTCCGTCTTTTTTTGTAAGTGCAAGCACCTCTTCGGTCAGAATGCCGATAAACAGAATTTTCATTCCGTCAATTTCAGCTATATGGTGAGGCTTGAAAAGCCTTGCACCGTTTGTTTTTATATAAAGGTTTGCGTTGATAATCGGAAATTTGGCACATTTCTCAATGAACAGGAGGTGTGCAATTCCGTAATCCGCCTCGTGGTTGCCGACGGTCACAACATCCGGGGCAAGCATATTCATAATTTCGATTGTCGATACTCCCTGAAATTCCGAGTCAATAACAGAGCCTCTGAACATATCGCCCGCAACGCAGTAAATGCAGTTTTCAGCTTCCGCTCTGACCTTGTTGACATACCCCGAAAGCATTGAAACTCCGCCCACAAGGCTGCTGTCAATTTCCTCGGCAAGAAAATCTCCGTGCATATCGTTTGAATGAAGGATTGTCAGTTTTTTAAAATTTTCCATTTCATCCTCTTTTCCCTGTTAATCAGACATTATCAGCATTTTTGAATTTGTAATATTCATTCACAAGGTTTCTGTAGCCGAGATTTTTTATGTCCTCGTATCTGAAATTATAGCGTGATTTTGTTCTTTTTCCCGTTGCAAGATAACGGATGCACTCCTGCATATATTCATCAATCTTTTTCAGAGTTTCATCGGTGTTTATAACAGGGAAAAACCACCGTGTCCACGTCAGCTCGCTGTAAACGGGATTATCATAAAGCTTTGTGTTGAACCGTTTTACAAAAGCTCTTGCCGCATATTCTCCGGGTAAATTTTTCTTGCCCGCCCAGCGAGAAAGTGACCTTGCTTTTCTTCGCATTTTTGCTTTGAGCTTTTCAAAAGAAACATCATTGATGTCAATTATTCCGTTGTGATAAGAAAAGCCGAGGAAAGTCCATTTTTCACCCGGATTTGTTATTGTTTCCTTATCGGGATTGATGGTGAGTTTTTTTGAAAAAAGGCAGTTTTTTATAGCCTTGATGCTTTCGTCAAGTTCGGATTCATCCTTTGCAAAAACAAGAATGTCATCCGAATATCGGATATAGGGAATATTTCGACTGAAGAAATATTCATCAAGCTCACGCAGATAAAAATTTGCAAGAAATGCAGATACGGGAACACCTGCCATAATCCCTTTTCGTTCTTCAAGCAATTCACCGTTATACTGCACATACGGATTTCGGAGAAGTGTTTCAAAAAACAAATATAATTCGGAATCGTCACTTAAAGCTTTTTTTAAATTCGGAAGAAGAATATCAACATCAACCGAGTTGAAATAGTCACTTATATCGGCTTTGTAGACATATCTGTCATCCAAATCCTTGATTTTCATAACATCCTCTGCGGCTTTTTTAACTCCCGATTCTTTTCGGAAGGAATAAAGATTCGGTGAAAAAAGATAATCATAATCACGAAGAAGAAAGGAAATCAGCTTTAAAACATAGTTTTCTTCTCTGCCAAAAGTATATACAGTTCTTTTTCTGCCTGCTTTTGATTTGCTGATAAGCGTTTTTTGCGGAGCTGAAAAGCTTTGATTGATTCTGATTCTGCCTGCAACGGGAAGATATTCCTTGCCGTCAATAAACCTCCGAAGGTCTGCAGTATCCTTTTCGCTTATGTTTCCCTGCTCAATTTTGTGAATAAAAAAGGCTTCCCATATTTCCTTTTCAAACAGTTTATCAATTACGCACATAAATCATTAAATAAAAAAACAGAGAGAAAATGATTTAACATCGCAATTTTGCGATACGAAACCGTACACGAAACGGCTGCCTGCAAAACTCATAAAGTTCCGTGCTGGGTTCTTCACAGGCGCATAAAGCTTTTCTCTCTGTTTTAAGCAAAAATTATCTGAGGTTTTCTCTTATTCGGTTAATGACATATCCGCTTTCGTTTTCCATTCCCTTGAAGAAACGGATGTAAGGAATGCCGTTATCGTCAAGAACCTTGTAAGTTCCTTTTGCAATCATAGAACGGTACTGATTCTTGTTCATAACAAGAACTGCAAGCTTAGGCTGAGAACCGTTTGAGAAAAGGTATGAAATCGGGTAGCAGCTCGGATGCGCACTTGCATCAAAGTTTTTGGCGTGAACATTTGTTGAGATTGAATAACCGGGGAAGCTTGCTTCGGTGATAACAGACGCAAAATAATTGTCATCGGTGTTGTATGTTTTCTGAACAAAAGGAGCAGAGGCGTATGTCTGCGATGACTGTGCATTACGGGCTGCATCGTCAAACTGCTGTGCGGTTTTATTGGCAAATTC
>JAZSJT010000113.1:0-22944 GCA_045534425.1 Acutalibacteraceae bacterium
ACACCCGGAAATTCACTTGGTGAAGTATTAGCTGCAATATTAGTTTTGATGTATAACCCGCTGACATACCGAGGCTATACATTTGCCCCCGCATTAGGCTATAACTATTACCTCGGCTCCCGCTTCTATATCCCCCAGCTCTGCAGATTTATGAATGCGGACATATACGCAGACACAGCACAGGGTGTTACAGGCACTAATATGTTCGCATATTGTAATAACAATCCGGTATCTTTTATTGATCCAATGGGCACAGATCCTGTGACAACGATAACAATTGTCATGGCAATATTTGGTGCAATAATGGGACTTTTGGTAGGATATAGAATCGTGAGTGCAAAAAACTATACTGTTAAAGATGGATGGAAGTTTTGGCAATATATTTTAGGAGGTATAGTAATTGGTGGAGTCGCCGGAGGAATTCTTGGGTACACAGCCGGAGTGTTTTTTACCAGTTCAGGGCAAATTATTAGTGCCGCAGGAAAAACTATAACTAACCTAAATTACACAAAAATGGCGGAAGTACGAAGATTAGGGCAATTAGGTGAAAGACTTGCAGGTATAACTAAGAATACTAAACATATAACTTCTTTGACTAAAACTGCAAATTATCGAATTCCCGATATTTTAAATGAAACATATAAAGTAATTGGTGATGTAAAATATGTAAAGAGTTTATCATTTACAAAACAATTACAAGACTTTTATCTATATGCAAAACAAAATGGTTATACTTTTGTGTTAAAAATAAAGCCAGAAACCAAATTATCAAAACAATTACGAGAATTGATAGACGCAGGCGAAATCATTGTAGAGTTTATTACGAAAGGATAAAAGCGGTGAGATTATGAGCAAATATTTACCTGAATCTGTGGCAAAATCTTTGTATGACAGATTTTTGGAAAATTGTCATGAGTCTGAATTATTGGATTTGATGTTTATTTTGTCAGACAATAATATTGAAGTTAATTTTATGTTTCAACTTTTTGCGACAACGAAACCAACAAAGGAACAAAAAGTTCTTGCATATGAACTGATGATGAAGTATCTTTTTGAAAAAAAACTTAATGAAGATTCTTTTGTTACAATTATGCATGAATTAGTGAAACTGAAATATAACAAAGAAAAGCTTGCTATCTTTATAATTGATAATATCTACATCAAAAAGAAAAAAAGTGGTGTTAATTTATGGTCATACTGTGATTGGCTTTATTTACTCGGAGTGAAACAGTTAAAAGATGATTATATAAGAATTGCTGCAGATAAGGAATTAGGTGCAGCCAGACAAATGCTGTTTTTGAAATTCGGAACCTTCAAGGATGAAGATTATCTCCCTGTAATGCTGGACAACATTGATGATGACGATGTTAACGGACATATTTTAAGTGCATTATCAAAATACCCTGATAAAGGGTTGGATAAATATTTTGAACCTTTTTTAACTGACAGAAGAACATGGGTAAGAAAAATAGCACAGAAACGTTTGGCCTTGCAGTAATGGAACAACTATAAGGAAAACTATCAGGGGACGGTTATATTTAGATTCCGTCAATCATAGAACCGGCCCCTGATTTTTATGCCGATACTGAAACTTCAGCGTCCACAAAAGTAATATCCCTCTTGTCTTCCGTTACAAACGGAACAAACACTGTTTCTGAACAGGAATATTATGAATATGACAGTGTCGGAAACATCACGGGAATATATAAGATTGAAGAAAATGAAAAAGTATATTATAATAGATATTACTATGATGAAGCAAATCAGATAGTGCGTGAAGATAACCGTCTCGGTGAATTCACTTCCACATACACCTATGATGTGGGCGGAAATATTGTTTCAAGAATCCGCTATCCCTACACAGAGGAAGAAATAACCGGGCTCACAGCCACAGAGACCCACACATATTCCTATGATAATCCTACATGGGGAGATGTTCTGACATCATATAACGGACAGCCTGTCACCTATGATGCTATGGGTAACATAACATCTTTGAGCGGAGATACATACACATGGACAGCCGGAAGACAGCTCTCCCGCATCACAAAGGCAGATAATTCATATATCGACTATTTCTATGACGATAACGGACAGCTGTCAATGTATAAGATGTATAATGCCGATAATACCTTGGAAGGCGGCTCGGAATATTTCTGGGAAGGCACAAAGCTTATTGCTGTCAGACTTATCGAAGACGAAAATGAAACCGACGGTATGACAGCCTTTATGCGAATCATTTATGATTCCGACGGAGAGCCTTTAGGATTTCTTCTCAACGATTCGATGCCGTTTTTATACACCAAAAATATATTGGGAGATATAACAGGTGTAGTTTATTACGAAAATGCCGACTATCTGTTCCGCTATGCATATGATGCCTACGGAAATTATGAGCTGATTCCCCCGGATGACAGTGTGGCTGCCGAGATAATGGCAATAATATTCCACTCACTGAATCCCCTGACCTATCGCAGCTACATCTTCACCCCCACCATCGGCATCAGCCACTACCTTGGTTCCCGTTTCTATGTACCGCAGCTGTGCAGATTTATGAATGCGGATGTGTATTATGATACTGCAACAGGAGCAAATGGAACAAATAAGTTTGCATATTGTGGTAATAATCCTATCTCTTTTTGTGATGCTACAGGTGAAGCTTTTCTGGGAAGTGCTTCTAAAACGACTAGCAAAGTGGCGGGTGTTTTAATTCCACTTATGACTGTAGCTATTCTTGCTGCCTGTGTTGTGGTGCTCGTTCCTATTTTTTCAGGAGGAACGATTACAGTATCTTTAAATGAAGCAATAAGTAAAACTAAAATGTATTTAGATGTTCTACCAGTTGTAACAGCGGCAACAATTGCCACAAGCATTGTCACATGGTACCATGAAAGTGAGTTACAGGATATTGCTGGTAAATATGGAATGAATAAATGTGTTGATGCAACAAAAGCTATGGTAGAATACTTAATAAAGAAAGGTTTAAATGGTTCAATTGTTCATTTGTTCTCTATTATTCCTAATCAATTTATTTATTGCAATTCCAAAAATCTAACTATAGCTGAAAATGGAAATCATTATGGGGTTTTATTTATGGATAATGTATATTGCAATATTCATCCTCAAGGATTACCTTTTGATTTATGGGTTGCTGATTTTGACGCTCGTGATGAAAAAAAAGCTGCGATTTATCCGTTGAATTGGAAATTTAGTTGAGGTGAGGTGTTTTATGAATCCGATTTTAGATTTTATAAACGATGTAAAAAAATGTCCGCCGATGTATTTAGGTGAATACAGTCTGACAAAGCTGTTTCATCAATTACAGGGACTTGAATACGGATACTACACTGTTTGTAAGAATACCCAACCTGAAAATCCGCTTAACGGCTTCACGGAGTATATAGCGAAAAAATATATGGATACAAGAAGCTTTAATTATTGCAGTTTAATTCTGGCTCACAGTAAAAACGAAAAAGAAGCATTGGATAGTTTTTTTGATTTTTTTGACGAATATATAAGAATACCGGCATATAAGAAGAATTCATTATACCGTATTTTTGAAAATTGCTCTAAAAGTCAGACTAAAGATATTTTCATATTTGTTGAGAAATTATCATATTTGTGTGATTGTTGTTACGGCTTTGATAACGGTATTACAGAAAAAGAAATGTATGCTCAGTTTCTGAACTATATCACAAAAGAACATAATGTCAAGAATGCTGTGAATTGGCATGTGGAGTTTATGGATAAATATAAAACTGCAGACAAAGCCTTTGACGAAATATTCAGATTGCTGACAGATTTTTTGAAAATAACGGTTGGTGAAGATTGTTATACTGAAAAACAATCAGGTGAGTAAGACAAAAAAAGGAGACAATGTCCTCTCCCAATTGTTTGAGTTAATAAGAGAGGGTGAAAGAATGAACTATAACTGTACAAAAAATATAACAACAGGTTATAATGAATTTATAGATTTTGCTCTTTCTAAGAGTGACAGTATAGCATTTCATATTGTGCATTATGATATATTATCGCCTGATGAACTGGAAATGCGGGAAGTGTATCTGAAATCACATCCTGAAGAACCAAACGAAAAAATTGTTGTAAATTACGAATACTATGAAAAAATGGCAGAAATGATAAAACCGATAAAAGAAGCAATTCTGCAAAAAGAAAACACCTTTTCTTATCTTGGTTATGGTTACGGATATCTTTGTGAAACCTTTATTGTTAATGCTAAACACCACAATGTCAGGAATTTTTTATGTGCTGTTGACAGTATATTTAGTTGGCACTATCCTGATTTTCCTGAAGATGTATCTTTTATAAGTCAAGGAAAATGTTGGGCACGAAATGTTGCACATGAAAAATTACTGTTTTTTGAGGACATAACAGATGTCGAAGTTGAGTATCTGACCGGAATTGGAATTGAATTGATACCTGAAATATAAAATCTAAAACAGGGGATGGTTTGAAGCCACTGAAAAGTAAGCTTTGAAAGACAGGGGACGGTTCTATGTCCTATATAAGCAAGACGCAGAACACCGCATGATTTAGCAATCACACACAACGGATGAGAATCCCATTTTTTGAATATTTTTATCGTATAATTACTAAATATTGAGACTCTCACACTAACCGTCCCCTGATTTTCCCTGCTTACAATAGAAAAGGAGGACATGTATATTATTTATACTGAGAATTATGAAAATTGATTTGATTTTTGGATCTGCACAAAAAACAATTAACATTCCAAATTTTTATACAAATAACATTTATCAATTGCGTGATGATTTTCTTGAATGGGCAAGCAATCAAAGCTCATGTATTATTTTTAATAATAAGAGAATGATTTTGAGTTATGATGCTGAAGATTTCTTAGAGTTTATTAATACTGAAATTCTGAAAGCTCAATCCCATAAAGCGTACTTTATCTCAGATAAAAACAGTAAGAAAAATGTTGCAATCAAGTTTTAAAAGGACAAGACAGGAGGATATTAAGCCAGAAGACGATTTGAAAACACTGAAAAAGTAATGCTTTAAGCTGTTTTAACGGTCAAAAAATTTCCCAGATTTTGTTCCATGAAAAGTTTTTTAAAATCTCTCATAGAAAGTGAAAAAGTCAACAGATTTTGCGGCATTTTCTCTTCTGGAAGTGCCGCAATTCTCTTTAAATTAACCGCTATTGCAGTTAACTTTGCTTAATTATTTTAAATACGCAACAATTTTTACATAATATACAGAAAGGAATTATAAATGAGACACAATTACAGTAGATTATTGATATTCTTATATTACTTTTCTCTGTTTTTGCTGGGTTTTTTATTATTATTTGTTTTTTCTTTTATTACTGGCGATTTTCGTATTTTCAGCAAAAACATACTTCCTATGTGCATAATTGCTTGTTTTACAATAGCTTATGATAAGAAACTACGAACAAACAGGTATGTAGAGTTTTTTGATGAATATGTACATTTCAATTCTCTCAGTATAAAACATAAAAGGGAATCTTATAATCTAAATATCAGGTACGAAGATATATATGAAATTAAAGTAAAAAAATGCTTCATTGTCGGTCTTTTTTCGATTTATATCAAAGCAGACAATTTCGGCTATGAAATTCCATTGAATTGTTTTTACTCACATCATAAAGATATGTATGCAAAGCTCTATCATAAAATAAAACATACAAATCCATATGCAATAATTGATAATCGTTTGACTGATTTTCTTGAAAGGAAAAATTTGATATAAAAACGAAATCGTAATATTGCTTCTTTTTGTGATTGCTGTTGTATTTGCTGTTGCTTATGTTTGTGTTTATCTGTTTACAGATATTCGGCTTCCAGCATTTTTACTAAAATAAGTATTGTTAAGTTTACTTTTAGCATACTTCCTGATAAAAAACAGCAAAGCCTAACTGTTCGAAATCACTGAAAACGTGAGATTTTGAGCAGTTCAAATGGAAACGGGAACGGTTGAAACCACTGAAAAAGTAAGCTTTTAAGTGGCCTGAACAGTCAAAATTTCCTCTGATTTTGTTCAAAGCAATTATATATTTACAGATATCCTGCAGCTACAGAAATGTTACAGTCACTTCTTTATGTTATTAAAGAGATTATGATAAAATAAACGAAGGTAGAACAGGGGTAGATTCTATATCCTGAAGCAGAAAGCTTTCTGTCACAGAAACAAGGCATCCGAAAATTTGCGGATGCCTTGTTTTGTCACAGAATATACTGCTTTATAAACCAGAGAATAAGAATGTGGGCGGGGTAAAAGGCGTAGAAGAAGTATTTGTTCATCTTTCTGCCTGCTTTGCCGTTATAAAGGGATATGGGCACGGCGGAAATTACTGCGGGGAGCTGGGCAGAAATGAAGCCTACTGTTACGGGGGGAATATAGGCAATTGAAGTCATAAAGGCTGAAAGAGCAAAGCCGACATATTTCACCGAGGGTGAAGCCTTTGTAAAAAGGAACATCATTGTGATTACAACAACACCCATAAAGCCGTAATCGGAATGGAGATAATATGCACCGAGGCCGCATATAACGGTGGAGGCAACGCCTAAAATACCAACTCTGTGTTCCTGTAAAAAATCAAGAATGAATACACTTATAAGTCCCAGTGACAGGGTAAAATAGACATTCTGTGAATTCATATCGAACCAGCCTGTTCCGAAAGCAAGGTCGAAAGGCACTTCGGAAATAAATGCAAAGGCAACAAGTCTTAAAAGATATTTCAGTTTATTCTTGGTATGGATTGCCCCCTGGGCTATTAAAAAAGCAAATATGGGAAAAGCAATTCTTCCGATATTCCGCCATATGGTTGTGTGTTCACCGAGAAAAATTACACTGCCGTGATCACAGACCATAGCCGCCATAGCTATAAATTTGAGAAGATTAGTGGACAAAAAACCGAATTTATTTTTTTTAGCCATTATCATTCACCGCTTCAAGTCTCTTTCTTCTGGACTCTTCAACTTTTCTTGTAATGTCTTCCATATATTCACCGTGAAGCTTGAATTTCATTGTGAACACAATTATTGAAAGCAGGAAGAAAATGGGGGGAATTATATACATAACTGCAGAAATTGCATTTTTGACTTTTTTGGGATAAACTATGACACCGTTTGCATCAGGCTTGAGTGAGTTATATCCTGCAATACCCATAGCGGAATAGAGGATAACCGTCTGCACCGTATATGCCATTTTCTGCAAAAAACCTTTCATTGAGAAGGTGACGGATTCACGTCTTACACCCATTTTTACTTCACCGTAGTCAACTACATCTGCAAGGAAAACTGTCTGTGAAATAAACATTGACGCTGTGCCTATCTGTGTTACGGTATAGAAGATATTGAGAAGCATTGTGTTTACAAGCATCTGCCCCGAAATAAACATACCGATATAACCGGCAAGTGCAACACCAAGCGAGAACTGATATGTTCTTCTTCTCGTTGTGAATTTCATCATAACGGGAATAACTGCAAGACCTAAAATCGAACCTACAGTTCCGAAAAGGCTGAATGTTGACTGTGCCTTTGTATCCTCAAGCACTGCGGCAAAGAAATAGTCAACAACGCCCGTTGTGGTATAAAATCCCGCATTTGAAAGCATTGCAAAAAGCATAAACACACGAAGCTGATCATTTTCTTTTATAACGGAGAAAATCTTTTTGAAGGAAAATTTTTCCGCGGGAGCCACTGCAACATTTTCTTTTACCTTGCTCATTGAAAGAAGTGAGAAGAAAACAAGTCCCACACTGCAGATAAGTACAGTTACGGTATAACCGTTCTGTGTCCACACGGTTGTTGTAGAGCCGTCGGCATTTGTGACAGCATTACCTAATGCATTAAGTATAATAGGAGAACCAATCTGCACTATTCCCTGTCCCAGTCCCGAAAAAGCACGGGCAACAGTTGCGAGAATACTTCTCTCACCGGGATCCGTTGTGAATGAGGGCACCATTGACCAATAGGGAATATCGGCGGTGGTGTTTGTCATACCCCATAAAATATACATAACTGCTATATAAATATAAAGAAAAATTGATGCTCCGCCTTCACTAAAGCCTGTTCTGAAGCCGGGATTGAAGAACAGGAAGAAAAGCACGAAGGCATTAAGACAGGAGCCGATAACAACCCAAGGGCGGTATCTTCCGAATTTTGTGTTGGTGTTATCAACAAGTGAACCCATCATCGGATCATTAACTCCGTCCCATATACGGGCAGCGGAAATAAGTCCCAACAGGAAATTGGTATTAATTCCCAGAACATCCGTAAGGTATCTCGAAAGTCTGCCGTTGAACATACCATAGCTGAGGTCCAGTCCGATAGCCCCCGTACCGTACCACACTTTATCGGTAAATTCCTTTATTTTTCCTTTTTCCATAATGTTTACCTCGAAATTTTAATATATATTGATTTTACCAAAACATACAAAACAAGTCAACAAAAGAAAACAGGCAAACCACTGCAAAAAGTGGCTTGCCTTGATTATTATTTTATCTGTATAGATTTTGCTCGTTTAAGTGCTTCATCTATGTTTTCACATATGTTTTCTTCGCCGATTTCCTCTAACATTCCCGATTTTTTTAGGGTGTTCAGAGGCTGTTCGTTTACGTGGGAAAGAATAAGGGTTTTTCCGTCTTTTTTGCACAGCTTCACCAAAGACTCAAAGCTGTGAATACCCGTAGCATCTATTGCGGGAACACTTCTCATTCTCACAATGAGTATATCTTTTTTGCCATGCTTGATTACGTCGGCAATCTTTGTGGAAACACCGAAGAATATGGGACCCGTTATTTCAAATACCATTGTATTTTCAGGGACCTTCTTATGACGGATGCTTTCACTGTCGGTGTGTTCGTCAAATTCTTTCCAACCGTATGCGTCCGTTACATCGGTCATTCTCTTCATAAAGAGAACTGTTGCAAGGATAATTCCCACAATAATTGCAACAACAAGATCAAACACAACCGTGAGAACGAAAGTTACAAGAAGTACAAGGGTATCACTCTTGGGAGCTCGTTTTACAATGGAAACAAATTCTCTCCATTCACTCATATTATATGCTACAACAAAGAGAATTGCAGCAATTGTGGGCATGGGAATAAGTGCGGCATAGGGCATAAGAACAAGAAGCACAAGAAGAAGCACAACTGCGTGAACCATACCTGCAATGGGAGTTCTGCCGCCGTTTTTGATGTTTGCAGCGGTTCTTGCAATAGCACCCGTTGCGGGAATACCGCCGAAAAGTGCAGATGCTATGTTACCGGCCCCCTGGGCGATAAGCTCGGTGTTGGAATTATGTCGGCTTCCCGTCATACCGTCAGCAACAACACAGGAAAGAAGTGATTCAACAGCGGCAAGAACTGCTATCGTGAAAGCATCGGGAATTATTGCCTTTACCGTCTCGAAAGAAAATTCGGGAATTGAGGGCATAGGAAGTGCAGACGAAATAGTGTAAAGCGAACCGATTGTATTTACATTCATATCGAATATTTTAACAAGTGCGGCGGAAATCACTATTGCAAAAATTGAGGGGGGAATTTTCTTTATAAATTTCGGGAAGATTATAAGCACGGCAAGGGAAATCAAACCGATAATCAGTGCTTCGAAATTGAAGGTATGTATTGTATGGGCAATTTCTTCAACCTTTTCCATGGTTTCAATGGGAGAAATTTGGAAGGTAAGCCCCAAAAAGTCCTTTATCTGACCGATAACAAGAGTTATTGCAATGCCCGTTGTGAAGCCTGTGGTTATGGTATAGGGGATAAATTTAATAAGACTTCCTAATTTCAGAACACCCATAAGAATAAGAAGAATACCTGCAATTATGGTTGCAAGAACAAGCCCGGAAATACCGTTTTTTGCAACAACACCTGCAACTATTGTTGCAAATGCCGCCGTAGGACCTGCAATCTGCACACGGCTGCCGCCTAAAAAAGAAATAACAAAACCTGCAGTGATAGCGGTATAAAGTCCCTGCTCGGGAGTAACCCCCGAAGCAAGTGCCAGTGCAATTGACAAAGGCAATGCAATAATTGCAACAATAACACCTGACGTCAAGTCTTTCACTAACTGTGCTTTACTGTAGCCCTTGAGACAACTGAACAGTTTCGGTTGAAAAGTTTTCATAAATAACCCACTCTCTTCTTATTTTCCGAAAAAGATTATAGTCCTCAAAATACTACTATTCAAGTGAAAAATAAGCATTTAAATTATTTCTATATTATATTCAATTTTAACAAATTACACCACATATTTATATGCAATTTAACAACAAAAGCTTTAATACAAAAAAACACCGAAACACTTCCAAAAGCACTTCGGTGAGCAAATACTTTTCTTTCTCTTCATTATGAAAGAAAAATTAAATTACACTAAACTCAAACTGTCTGTGCGATACCGCCAACATTTCTTATGCTTACCCCCATAAAAATACACCAAACTCAAACCTTCAACACAACCATTATGCCTACCGTAACGTTTTAGTACCCTATAAAATTACACTAAACTCAAACTTCTCGGCCTCGGAATATTCGTTGTTGGCGGTTTTAGTACCCTATAAAATTACACTAAACTCAAACCTCAAATTTCGGTTCAGATCCAAATCTGAAAACAGTCACTATCCTGTTGAAACTGAGGTTTTTCGGGTACTAAAAATAGTTTATCAGAATGTTGGCTAAATATCAACAATTAAAATTCACACAACTGTTTATCTATTACTGTCCTTTTTTCCTTCGGTAAAAGTTCATATTCTGCAGCATCTATAAGAAAAATACAATAGCTGTGTCTGATAACAGTATCAAAAAACTTTTTGGCTTCATCTTCAGACAAATAACTTCTTAATCCCACAAAAATAAACAGCTTATCTGAATCCAGTTCTCTAATAATCTCCATATAGTTCAATAGTTTTTCACAAAGACACTCACTGTCATCACAAGCAACAATTCCAAAAGACTTCAATAAATTTCCTACTGAAATTTTTGTTGCTTCAACATCAAATGGTAAGCTTTTGCTTAATTCCAATATCCATTTTTCATTAAGAGCCAGCATTTCTCCCGTATGAACATAGTTTTCTGTTGAAACAGCCATTTTTTCAAGAATATTCTGTATCTTCGTCAACACACTTTTTGTGTTTATATTAAACGGAACAAAGCTATTTATAAATTCTGCATTTTTAGAAAAAATAACCGGCTGATTATTTTTAGATAATACAGCTTTTCCGTCTTTTCCCTCTGACTGCTCATACATATCAGTAATAATCCTCAAAAATAGCTTCTGATTTTCAATAACAAGAGAATTTATATATCTGCCGTCAAAAGAAAAGACCGTTTCAATATCAGGATAACACAGTTTCAAATAACCACTACCCTTTCATCAGAATCTATCACATCTGAATGGAATTCCCCCGTCACATATTCCATTTGAGAAAACTGTTTTTCTGTAACAGATAATATCTGAACAAGTCCTGCACGGGGCTTATTCCTTTTTATTGTGTCAGCTACGGATTTTTCAACCGTTTTATTAAGAACCATTCTGCAATATACTGATTCTTGCAGCATAATAAAGCCGTTATGAATTAACAGCCGTCTGAATTTTCTGTATTCTCTTTTCTCTTCGATTGTCTGAGTAGGCAAATCGAAAAACACCAACATCCGCATAAATCTATAACTCATATTCAGGAAACTTAATAAGCTTAATCTTTTTTTCAGTCAAAACAGACAGCAGACAACCGGTAAGAGAAACCGCAGGATTTTCTATGATTACACTGACAACCTCATCAAGAAAAATCCGCTTTGTCTCTTCACCGCGAATTACCATATACCCCATTTTATAATCAAGCTTGCATCTGTTGGTTATTACAACTGTACGCCAACTCATAGTAATTCAAGAAGATTATTGGTCTTATTTTCAAATAACCCTGATGCTGAAACATCCACAATCCTGACATCTTTATAATTTTTTGCTAAAGTTCTCAAAAGTGCATTGATTCTTATATTTGCAGCGTTTGGAACTCCGTTAATTATTTTTAAATCACAGCTTCCTGAACGACCTGTTTTCAGAATGCTGATTATAGACAGCAATGCTGTAACCTGCCTGAACATATCAAGCTCATTAAAGCTTTCACGGTTATTTTTCAAGGTTTCAATAGGGTTGGCAGGAATAGCCGAAAAGAAAGTATTCTGCAGCTTGTGCACAAAAATATCATATAATTCAAGATTCTTTTCTTTTGAAATACCGTCAAATTTCTCATCATATTTTATTGATGTATTTTTCTTCTGTTTTTCATTAAAGGAATCAAGCTTTTTGCTGTATTGCTCCATTTCTGCAGATAAAATATTGGAAGTCAGAAGAGAACAACTCAACAATTTTCCTCCGCTGTTACTTGCCCTGAGATTATATAGCAGTCCGTCAAGGGATATTACCGTATTTATTTTAATGGGACGAAGCTTCAGAGGAAAACCGATTTCCGCAACAGGCTTTCCGAGAATTGCTTCAAGCTTATTTTTTGCATATTCCCCGGCAAATGCTTCATCATTTCTGAACCGTTCACTTATTCTGAGCTCAACAGGCATAAACATTACATCTTTTTTCTTTGCGTCATTAAACGAAACAAGAATAAAGAATGAAACAGATGATTTGTTATATCCGCCGTATTTTTCAGTGGAAAGACCGTCTTTTCTCGGCACAAGTCCCTGTCGTGCTTTAACGGGCATCTGATCAAACAGTCCGCCTTTTTTGCAGTAGGCATATCTCGTACAGTGAATGGCATTTTTATTGACTGTCCGCCTTACAAAATCAATGGATTCACCGCCAAACCAGTTTGCCTCTTTAAGAGGATTTGAGAAAACTGTCTGTGCTTTGATACTGTAGTTATCATCCTTACGGTTTATAAACCAATTCTTTGTAAATTTAGTATTGTATACATTACCCGCCACAATATTAAGATATGCATCCTTTGCGTGATGAAGGTCATTGACAGCTCGGGTTTTCTCAATTCTGAGAACCTCATGACGAAGTTCACTGACAAGTCCTGCTTTAACATAAACAATATCTGTATTTTCACCGAATCTGTCCTTCAAAAGTGTGGCAAGAACCTTAGTTGACTGTCTCGTTTCAACAAGCTGGCGATTAATAAAATTCCACCTTTCTTCAGATGTGAACGGTGTATTTCTTACAAGTCTTCTGTATTTTTCTTCCGTCATAAGACCGTTGTCCTTCAGTTTTTTCCAGAATCCGGTCATATTGCGGCGGATATCGGAAGTTATCGGATAGGTGTCTGTTTTTCCGCCATTCACAACAGAATCAACCAGAACTTTATTATTGAGTACACTGTCATCCTTTATAAATGCTCTCGGATATATATGCTCAATATTGAATGTGCCGTCCCTCAGCTGATTGAAATTTTCAATGGTTTTACCGGTATATGCACATTTACCGAGTTGCAGGAAATATAAAAATACCTTGTCACTTTGAAGAACATTATCAGCAAATTCTCCCAATTCATCAAGCTGTCGGTTCATTTCTTTTACATCAGCATCTCTGATTTTTGAATACAAATTCAGAAGCTGTGTTTTTCTTGAGTCGGTTCTTTTATTTTTCTGTTGTGCCGTGGCACCTCTTGCCATTTCCACAAACACTTTTTTCGGGGCACAGCCCATAACCTTTTCTATATCGGATATAATATCAAGAGCTCTGATAACAGGTCTCTTTACGGAATTTGATATATGCATTTCATCAAGACGCTGTGAAAGTGTAAGCGGATGAGAAGAATAATATTCCCTGTTGATTTTTTCAATTTTTGCACTCAAATCAAATCTCTGCGACATTAACTGCATAAAATTGAAATTATATTCCCACATCCAGCCGATTACTGTGTTCACTTCTCCCGTCTGCAAATCCGTTACGGGTATTTCTTCAAGAAGATATGAAGAAAGTCTTCCGAAATCACTGTATTTAAGACGTGAAATATAGTTGATATCCTCATCCGGCAGAAAAGAAAATTCTGTCCGAAGCCATTTTTTCAGTCGCAGATTGTTTTCGGTATAGGTTGCTTTTTCAATTATCCTTTCAACCTGTTCCTTTTTCAGGATTCCGCTTGTAATAAGACGGTCAAACTCAATTAAGGATTTAAGCGAAGATTTAACTGTTTCATCAATACCGCTTAAAATATCACCTTCACCTAACATATTGATTGCTTCAAGATAACCTTTAATTTTCTTCAATGTTACCTTTTTGTTTTTCTTATTTAGAAAAACCTCATTATAAATCCCCTGCTTTACTTCAACCGGTATTTCCAGTGAATTGATTTTTATGCTATTTATTTCATTAAGAACACTAAACTTGCAATAGAGAAGCGAATTCTTAGGAAGAACACTTTCTCCGGGGATGTATGTACAGTTATTTGTAAGAATTTTAATGAAAGCATCCTCACTTGCTTCAAGGTCAACCATATTTTCAAAATTCCACGGATATATTCTGCCTTCCTTACGCACCGCCCAGCCGTTTTTCAAAGGACCAACAAAATAAGGCACACGAAAAGTGAATACCGAAAGAATTTTTTCGGAATTACTTATTCCGTCCTTGTCCTTTTCAGTTAAAAACGGAAGATATTCTGATGCATTTTTCAATATGCGATTCAATTCATACCAATAAAGCTGATAAGGAATAACTCTGTTATTAACATCCCTTTGCTTAGGCATAAAGCTCCCGTCGGAAACCCTTGTAATAATGTCAGAAAAAACAGCATAATCCTTTTCTTCAACCTTGATATTTTTCAGGATTGATTTGAGGTAATCACAAAATTCTTCCTTTTTGCATCTGAATTTATCAGGGATAACAGAATTTTCAAGAATATTATAAGACTTTACATTATAAATATAGGAAACATAATTATTTACTTTTCCGTCTGCTCTTTTGAATACATCCTCATATTTTTCAGGGACATAAGTCCTGATTATATATTTAAGAGCTTTAAGATCCTTTTTGTGCTGTTCATAAATGGCAACCTTTGCCTGTGACATACATTTATGCTCTGAGAGAATTCCCTTTAAGAGTGACCAATCATAAATTGCTTTGAGCTTTTTTAACAATTCACCGTCATCGCCTATTTGAGAAATCACAGCCGCAAAATCATCATCAGCCATTCCGAGACTTACGGACTTATTCTCAAGTTCAGCATATTCTTCATTATCAAATAAAACTTTTAGTTCCTTTTTTCCGCCGCACAAAAGATTTACCATAGCAGTAATTCTTGTGTTTTTAGGTTTTTTTCCGTCAACAAAACAAGTATATAATTCTTTTTCTTTTACACTGATATTCATTTTTCTGCGGAGTATTTCCGAAAAAGAATTTTCGTCCGAAACAGACCAATCCGCAATGTCATTTTCGGCAAGATATTCCGTAAAATCCCTGTAAACAAAAGAAAAATCAAGAACACCGTCAATATTATCCTTATCGACCTCATTCAGAAAATGTCCCCGATGACCGATAAGCCATGCACAGGCAATATATACCAGCCTTATATCAAAGGATTTATCGGAATACATAAGTTCACTTATCAAATGATGTATTGTCGGATATTGTTTATAGTAATCCTTGTCGGAATAATCTTCACCGACAAAATAAATATGTTCATCATTTATGTCTGAAGCATCATCACGGTGCAGACCGCTTTCTTTGAGTCGTATAAAAAAGCGGGAATCAATTTTACCTATTTCTTTTGCAAAGATTTCGTTAAGAATAGTTATTCTCTGCTGTTTTCTGTTGAGTCTTCTTCTTGCAGTTCTGAAAGAGCGTCTCTCGGCAGCAGTTTGAGCAGAATCAAAAAGATGAACTCCAAGCATCGGTTCACCTTTGAATTTTATCGGTTTATAATTTTCATCAGTCACGGCATAACCTACAGAATCCGTTCCGATATCAAGTCCCAGATAATATTTTTTATTTCCCATCTTGACACAATCCTTTCAGTGTGTTATTATCATAAACGAAGTTTACCCCTATAAACTTACACTATGGTTCAAATAAAATTCAATTGAAATCGCGGCTTGTCCGTTGCCCGGTGGGGCATTATGGAGATCTTTCTGAAAGGTCTCTTTTATTTTTTATCATAATATAATTATACCACAGTTTCGGTCCCATTTTTGGGACATTTTTCTGTTTAGCTGCAGCGTTTTTGTAAAAAATCAACACGTTTTTGCAAAAAAAAAACCGATAAAACCGTTTTTTTGGTTTTATCGGTTGAATTCTTTATCTGCAGTTTATTTTTTCGTAGAAGGAGTTTACGCCTTTGTTGAGCTTTCTTGTTATGTCGGTAAGGGCATTTTCTATGATTGAGGGAGTGGTGTCTTCAATCACTCTTGCATTAACCAGTGCCACACGAAGAGCCTCAACTGCAGCTTCCCATTTATTGACATCAACAATTGTTTCATCAAGCTGAATTTCGATTTCGGCTTTTGCGTTTTCAACAGCTTCAATCTTATCTCTTCTGATTTTTGCTTTGTCTGCATCTTCCCAAGCTAAAAGATACTCATTTACAGTGTTTGTAAGTCTGCCGTTATTGAACTGTGGATATTTTTCGGGATTTGAATATACATTCTTAATATTTCTGTCCGTCATAATATCGAATGCCATTTCAAGCACCACATCATTGAAGGGAAGCTTTTCGTGAGCCTGATTTTTAATATACCAGGTGGTGCAGGGAAGAAGACCTGCCGTGGCATCAACGGTGTTATCAGGGGAAATATGGTTGTGCGAGGGATCGGAGCAATATGTGCCCGCAGCCTTATAATCCTCGGGGAATGTTGTTCCTATATCGGCAAACTTTGCATTCATTGAAGCGGAGGTTGCGTGAACGATGCCGTCGCCGTTTGTTTTGTTCCAGTCACGGCAGAGAGGGAACATTCCGATTCCGTAGCAAACAATGTCAAACACTTCGCAGCCTGTTGCTTTAAGAGCAAAAATGTTTTCTTCAAAATTTGCCCTTGCATTCATAAATGCATCCACTTTTTCACGGACAAGAGCATATTCGTCGGTTTCAAGCCACTTTGCACGTGCCTCTTTGTAATAGTCCGTGGGACAAAGTGCCCAGATTATTGAGGTGGAACGCACACCCGCTTCAACCACACCTTCAGCAAGAGCTCCGAGAGCGTCCTTGAGAAGCCATGAGGGAAGAATGCGAAGCACCATATTGAGAATATATGAAAGATAGCTGTCACCTAAAAGAGTGACAAGAAGGTCCTCATAAAGCACATCATCGTCATATTTAACGCTGAGATTTCCTGTTAATATATCACCGATAATATCAGAGCCGTCAAGTGCGGGAACGACAAACTCAACCTTTTTGAAAAGAGAATAGTCCTCGGGATAGTTTTCAAGATAATTCACACCGATAGTGCCGCCGAGACTTATGAAACAGGCACTTATCTGTGTAGCTTTTGTCTGCGGGAGTACAACATCGTGAATATAATGATGAAGCTTTTCGGTTTCACCGGTGATGTCTCCGAAAGAGTCATAACCGAAATAATAAACATTATTTCCACCGACAATATCAACAAGCCCCTGTAAAGGAAGAAGCTTATAATGATACTGCAAAAGCTCCTCGCTCATCTGTCCCATAGGATATTCATAGCAGGGCACTTCAACTGTTTTTTCATAATTGCCCTCATTATCCTTATGGATATAGGGAAGACCTTCGTATGCTCCCTTTTTCATAGCTTTTGTAAGACCGATATCCTGCTTTAAGAAAGCGGAAAGAAGAAGAGGTACGAGAGCCTCCTTAACGAGACCGCCGACATTCAGCTCAAGCGGCCAGCCTGTGATATATGTGCCGTCGGAGCCTAATTGTCTGTTGCCGTTTTCATCAAGCACATATGTGTCATTCTGGCTCATTCCGTGAATAATAACAACGGGGGTATCCCTGTCATAATCGGGTGTGTAAGTATTTTCCGTTGCAAAAACGGGAACTGCAGCAAGCCCCATAAGAATTGCAACGATAAGAACAATGCTTATAATCTTTTTCATAAACATACTCCTTTGCTGTGTATTAACATAAGTATAACACAGTGAAAACAAAAGAACAACAAAAAATTATAATTTGCAGAGCATAATTTTATTAATATTGTAATGTGCTTTACAAAGCTTTTATTCCGCAGTCTGCAACAGCTTTTTTTCTCTGAGTATTCCCTTATAAAGTCTGTCAATGCACATCCCTTTAGAAATATAGCCTTTTTCGGTATAGTAGGCTTCTAATTTTTTGTTATCGTCGGCACTGTCAAGACGAAAGCATTCATAGCCGTTGCTTGCTGCATATTCCTCTGCTTTTACGAGAAAAATTTTTCCCGTGCCCTTTTTATCCAATCTCACTGCAAAGTTGTGAAGATATATGGCTTTAACCGTTTTATAATCGGGAATGTGTTCCCAGCGGTCATCTTCCTTTTTCAGAACTGCACAGGCGACGATTTCCCGGTTTTTTTCTGTTAAAACAAAAACCTCACCGTTTTTTCTGTGGTGCTCAAAGTATTCAAGGGGATAAACCTCGGCATAATTGGTGACATTCCACTGCTTTATTCCCACCTCATCCATCCAGGCGACTCTCTCCTGAATTATATCGAACATCACGGGAATTTCTTCTTTTTCAATGGGGCGGAAAATATATTCTTCTTTCATATTCATTTCTCTTATCATTTTATTGATTGAGTTGAGAACCTCCTTTTTATCGGCACTCCATAAAGGAGCAACAAGGGTGTTTTTGTTTCCGTCTCCCGTAAGGCGATGAACGGCAACATCTTCGGGAATAAGAGGAAGCAATGCTTTTAATATCTCAAGATATTCTTCCTTCTCAAGTGCTTTTACTTTCCCTTTAAGATATTCACCGTAAAGGTCGCTGTCCTGAAGAATATGTAGAAGCTGAAGCTTTACTCCGTCGGTTTTATTATTGAGTGCAAAAAGCAGGGTGCTTTTCATATCACTTATTTCTTCTCCCGGAAGCCCTAAAATGATATGGGTTATCACATAAATTCCTTTCTTGTGAAGCCTTTTAACTGCATTTTCATATTCGGCATTTTCAAAGTGTCTTCTTATATAAGATACGCTTTCCTCCTTCACCGTCTGCAGTCCCAGCTCCACCCACACAGGCTTGATTTTATTAAGCTCCCCTAAAAGCTCCACGGTTCCGTCGGGAAGACAGTCGGGACGAGTGGCTACGGAAAGCACCTCAATATCAGGGTGGTTTATTGCAGCAGTAAAAAGCTTTTCAAGCTTTTTAGCAGGTGCATAAGTTGAAGTAAAGCTCTGAAAATATGCTATATAACCGCCGTTTTTGTTTTTATGCGAAACTCTCTTTTTTGCATTCTCTATCTGCTCATTTATATCATTTCCGCCCTCGGCAAAGTCTCCCGAGCCCTTTTCGGAGCAGAAAATACAGCCACCCGTCCCCTTAGTACCGTCACGGTTGGGACAGGTGAAGCCTCCGTCAAGGGAGAGTTTATACAGCTTTTTGCCGAACTTTTCACGGCAGTAATCGTTCATTGTTTTCATATTATTTATGATAGGCTTCCCCTGCGTTGATTTTACAGGCTCTATAGATTTGCTCCAGAAGCATAATTCTTGCAAGTCGGTGAGGAAAGGTCATTTTTGACATAGAAAGCCTTATATCGCTTCTGCTTTTTACCTTATCGGCAAGTCCGTAAGAGCCGCCGATGATAAAAATTATATGTGAAGTACCCGAAAGTGCGGTGCTTTCAAAAAGATGAGCCAAGTCCTCAGAAGAATAGAGCTTTCCCTCTATACAAAGGCTTACAACCTTCGCACCCGAAGGAATTTTTTTCAGGATTTCCTCTCCCTCTTTTTCCAGCACGGCATTGATTTCACTGTCCTTTGGATTTTCGGGAAGAACACCCGCTTTTATCTCAATGACATTCATTTTTGCGAAGGCTTTAAGCCTTTTAAGGTATTCGTCGGATGCTTCATTAAAGAAGGCATCCTTTAATTTTCCAACTGAAATTATTGTAACAGTCTGCATATGCCACCTTAAAAAATTATGTATTTATCCATAGGTCCCACGGGGGCAACCTCAAGAGTATAGTCTCTGTCTTTTAGGGCACCGTTTCTTTTCAGAACGGAATTAGCACAGGAAAATGCACGGTCGGGAGAATTGTTTTCACGGCTTAAATGCCCTAAAATAAAGCGTCTGACACCCGCTTCAAAAAGCTCTCTCACAGCCTCGGCACAGTCGGGATTTGAAAGATGTCCCGAGGAAGAACGTATTCTTCCTTTAAGCGACAAGGTATATGAACTGAAATCAAGAAGTGTTTCATCATAATTGGATTCAATAAGCACAAGGTCACAGTCGGACAGTGTTCTTAAAATCTCACCTGAAACAACTCCCGTATCGGTGCAAACACCCACGGTTCTGTCGGGGAGAATTATTTTATATCCGCAGGACTCTTTTGCATCGTGGGATGTGGGGAATTTATATATATGCATATCCTCAATCCTTACTGCGTCTTCGGGCATAATTTCATAAGGGAAGCTGCCGTCAATGACACCTTTACCGAGCATTCCCGAAAGAGTTCCTCCCGTGGCATACACGGGAATTTTTCTTTTTCCCGCAAACACACGAAGCCCCGATACGTGGTCGTCGTGCTCGTGGGTTACGAATATCGCTTTTATACTTTCGGGGGAAATTCCTGCATTTTCCAAAGCCAGAGTGAGCTGCTTGTTATTGCTTCCGCAATCTATAAGTATTCCGTGAGAAGCGGTACCTATATACGTGGAATTACCTGATGAGGAGGAACACAAAGTGCAGATTCTTGCCATAAAAACCTCTTAATTTATATGTGATTTTTCTTTTGTTTCATAGAACCATATCTCGCCCTTGCCCTTGGGATTGAAGAAGGTGAAGCCGCCCTCAAGGCCCGTACTGTCACCGCGTTTGACATCGCCGTTCACGGGATTTCTGAACACATATTTGGTATCGGGGAGAATATGGGGGTAAATATTTATACTGTTTTCTTCGGCGGTGCTTGTCCTTATGACTTCAATAAAGCCCGTACCGTCCTTTTCGTTGTGGAACTGCACAGCATACCATCCGCTTTCTCTCGGAGACAGCTCATAATAGTCACAGGAAAGCTCATATTCCGCCGCTTTTCTCCAAATGGGAACCATTTTTCTTGCAACGGAAAATGCCTTTTCGCTGTCATCGGGATCAAGGCAAACAGTAAGTGCGGGTGCCATGGCACAAAGATATGAATATTCATCAAGATTTCTGTTCTTGGGCATCCTCTCATCCCGTCTTTTTGCGTGAGCACGGAAATAGGGAATCCACTTGAACATCTCGTAATAGTGGAACACTCTTTCATCGGGGAAATCAATGTGCATATCGGTATACTGCAAGGGCACACTCCTTCTCATAAGGTCCATTTCGTTTCTCGTACCGCCTGCGGCACAGTTATCTATATAAAGCCCCGGATTACGGGAGCGAAGCTCATCATAAAGACGAAGAACTGCCTGAATGTGAAGATTTTCTTTTGCACCCTCACGGTCTTCACCCTCGTTTTCTTCAAAATATTTATCGGGAGTGAAATTAAAATCCTGACGGTAAATATCAATGCCACCGTGTTTTATGTGTTTATCCAAAAGCTCCAGAACAAAATTGAAGCATTCGGGATTAGAGTAATCCAGAAGTCGGCAGGCTTCCTCTTCACCCTCGTCATTATGGGCTTTTAAACACCATTCGGGATAAAGAAAATCAAGCTTTGAGTCTCTCATAACCCTTTCAGGCTCAAACCACACCAATAAATCAATGTCATTCTTGTGAAGCTTATCACTTATAGGTCTGAAGCCGTCGGGAAGCTGTTCGGGATTGGGAACCCAATCCCCTACGTTCCACCAGCTGTGCTCGCAAGGGTACCAGCCTGCATCTATCCACCAGCCGTCGGGGCGAAGACCTTTTCTTATAAAGGCTTCTATACCGTCTATCTGATTTTCCGTGGTGATCCCCTCAAATTCACAGAAACCGCCTATCATATGTGTGTGAAGATACATTACAGGCTTTATTTTCTCTCCGTTTTTACCTGTGGGGAGAATGTGTTTAAGAAAGAAGCGTCTCCAGAGATTTGTTCCCTTATTTTCATCCCCTGAATAAATAAGAGCGGTGAGATTGGGGGTTCTCATAGTCTCACCCGTATGAAGAACCGTGTTGAAACGCTTCTGTTTAAGAGTGAAACGCACACCCTTTTCGGTGGGCTCAAAAATCATCTCCCAGCGTCCAATCCAACCGATACCGAATTTTACGGTGTATTCATTGAATATAAGTGTCATAAAAGGAGATGCCCCGTCTGCACCGCGGCAAAAATCGGGAGAAATCACAATTTTTTCAGCAACTTCTTTTTCAAAACGTCTGAAAAGTCCGTCGTTTCTCGTATCACCGCTTCCGTAAATAAGCACGGGGTTAGAGCCTTCAAGCACTTTCGTGATACCGAAATCAGAAAGCTTTTCACTGTCGTTTTTTCCCATATTCGTCATTTCAAAGCCCCATTCAACAACGGGAAAATCCGAATATTCCGCACATCTGACAGTGCCTATCATACCCTTTGCGGCAACTGCGGTAATTTCGGTAATTTTAACCGCAGAATCAGAGAAAAAGCTTCTCACAGACGGTCTCATATCGGAAGTTATACCGAAATTAGAAAGCCCGTCAAAAGAAAAACAGACAGGAAGCCTTTGTGTTTCGGAAAAACCGAAGATTTTATTTTTTAACAACATATCATTCATCATAATATCACCAAAAAAACATAATTTATCGGGCTGAAGCCCGATAAAAATTCGGAATTCGGAATTCGGAATTCGGAATTTCGGGACCTGCGGTCGGCATTATATGTGCTTCGCACAGTTTTGTATATTACAATCAAACTTCAGCAATGTGCCGACGGCA
>JAZSJT010000010.1:0-11283 GCA_045534425.1 Acutalibacteraceae bacterium
AATTCCTCATGAAAACGAAAAATTAGTGTGGAAAGTGCCTTAAAAGCGGCGTTTCTCGCTGGTTTTTACATTTGTTTATTCTTCCTGCTTTCCGCGCGGTGATTTTCGCGGCGGTTCGGGCTCATCTCCGTGCAGACAAAAAGCCGTACCGCCGCCAAAAGGCGGCAGGACGGCTTTGGCCCGCCCGGAGGGGTTCGGATGCCCCCAAGGTTCGGCTGCGCCTCACCGTGAAAATCACCGGTCTAACCCTTGTTCGCTGTTCCACAAGCTTGTTTGCGCGGTGATTTTCGCGGGGGTTCGTACGCACCTCTGTGCAGACAAAAAGCCGTCCCACCGCCAAAAGGCGATGGAACGGCTTTGGCCCGCCCGGAGGGATTCGAACCCCCGATCTTCAGAATCGGAATCTGCTGCGTTATCCAACTGCGCCACGAGCGGATAGAGATATATTACAATAAAATACTTGACTAAGTCAACAGAATAATGTTATTTTTTATGTTATAATATTAATTGACTGAAAAGAGATGTGTTATGGCTGAACTTCTTGAAATCCTTATGATTGTATCCTTCGGGGCTTCGTGGCCTCTAAATGTCATAAAATCCTATAAGGCGAGAACGACAAAGGGGAAAAGTCTTCCTTTTCTTCTTCTGATATTTTTCGGCTACATTGCGGGAATTGCTTCAAAGCTTATGAATGAAGCATATATGGCTTCTTTTTCGGAAAAATGGTATGTGCTGTTTTTCTATTTCCTCAATATAACAATGGTAGGGCTTGACCTTTTGCTTTATATCAGAAATAAAAAGCTTGATAAGAAAAGAGAAATGACAGGGGTGAACGGCAAATGAAAATCGGTTTTATCGGTCTCGGTATTATGGGGGAGAGTATGTGTGAGAATATTGTGAAAAAGCATAACGATACCGTATACTGTAATGACCATAAGGAAGCCCAGATTAAAAAGCTTGAAAAAAAGGGTTGTGTCGGTTGCGAAACCAATCTTGAAATTGCAGAAAGGGCGGATATTATTATCACAATGATTCCCACAGGTGAACACGTGAGAGCGGCTTACCGTGAAATGCTGCCCGCTCTTAAAAAGGGGAAAATCTGCATTGATATGTCTACCATTGAGCCGTGGGTTTCCGTTGAGGTTGCAAATGAAGTCAAAAAGACGGGAGCACAGTTCTCTGATTGTCCTGTGGTGCGTTCAAAGGCTGATGCAATTAAAGGCACACTCGGTGTTCTTGTCGGCTGTGAAAAAGAGCTTTTTTCCGTAATGGAGCCTGTTCTTTACTATATGGGCTGCAAAGTAATATATATGGGTGAAAACGGAAAAGGTCTTTATGCCAAAATCTGTCATAATACCCTTGTTGCCGAAATTCAGAACGGCGTTAATGAAACTCTGCTTTTAGCACAGAAATTCGGCATTTCCGTGGATAATTTTGCCGATGCTGTTGCTGCGGGCGGTGCAAATTGCGGATATATGGCTGTTCAGAGGGATAATCTCAAAAACGAGGACTGGACCACCGCATTTTCTATGGAAAATATGTATAAGGACATTTCAATCTGCAATAAAATTGCAGAGGATGAGGGCTTTTATATGCCCGGAATGAAGGCCGCAAGAAGCTCCCTCGGGAAAGGTGTTGAAAACGGCTGGGGAAAGGACGATTTCAGAAAAACCTACCTCATAGTCAAAAACGGAGAGCATAAAAACTGAATTGTACCGTCGGAATTTCCGGCGGTTTGTTTTTTTGTATTAAAAATATGTGTAAATACGCAAAAATTTAATGCGTACGGTGTGAAATATTTTGAAAGAATATTGTTTTTTACGGGTGTTTTTTTAAGCTTTATACTTAATTTTATGAATTGCATAAATGGCAAGTCTAAATTTTGGTTAATGTGTAAAGTGATTTTTTTAACGGATTTTATTGTTTTATCGGAAAATTAATGCTATTATTATAATAACTATAAATATATTCTTTTATAGATAAGGAAGCGGAGACTGAAAAATATTTTGTTCAGCATTTGTAGCTTTTCCGATTAACAGATGCGGTTAGATTCTGCGGGAAAAAGCAAAGCCGACAAAAAAAATCAGCATCCGGGCTTCAAAAAATATTTAATTTAAGGAGATTGAGAAAATGAACAAGTTAAAGAAATCAATGAGCGTTCTTTTAACTTTAGTAATGCTCTTCACAACATTATGCTTCTTTGTAATTCCCGAAGCAAAAATAGAGGCAGAAGCTTCTACTGCAACATATGATAAAGAATATTATTATCCTTCCGGTACGCAATTCCTTTCGGATATTGCTATTTCCAGAAGAGAATATTCGATGTGGTCAGGCGGTCGACAGGATGCTTGCAAATCGTATTTAACAAATGCCGGATATACATTGTTAGGTATTAATCTTAATAACGGAAAAAATTGTGACTATCTTCATATGGGCTTTAAGTACAGCACCGATGAGAGTAAGGCTATAAGAGCTGTTGCATTTTATAATGGAGGCGACAAGCCTGCAAGCGTTGTTTATAACATAAACGGTCATGATTGTACATTCTATCCTGTTATGAATGCCTATAATGACAGCGGTACACTTTCAAGTCAGCAAATAGACCTGAATACTGATGCCGGCGGCGACTACATATTTATGTATTATACCGTGGATCCCAACGCAGGTCCTCCTATTACTGCATTCGACTATGATGAAAACTCAACAAATAACTCAGATAATGATTGTCAGACTCCGGCAGTATGGCTCAATAACGGCGGCGAAAAGGGAAAGAAGGGTCAGGTAGCAGACCTTAATGCTGATGCTGGCGGAGATTATATTTATGTGTTTTATAATCAGACGGGTACTAAGGTTTCTACAAGTAGTCTTCGTACAGCAGTCAGTGCTGCTGAAGCTAAGATAAACAGCACCAATTATACGCAGGCTTCCCTTAACACATTAAAGAGTGCGTATAATACCGGTGTAGCTATTGTTAATGATTATAATTCATACGGTCTTTCAGGTACTTACGACCAGACTGCAATTGACGATGCTACTAAAGCTATTAATGATGCTCTTAACGGTTTACAGACAACTGTTACACTTAATGCAAAAGGCGGAAGTCTTTCTACAACATCATTTAATGTAACAATCGGCGGAAATTCAACAGTAAGTGCAAATGTAGCTTCCTATATTCCCACACGTACAGGCTACACATTTATGGGATGGTCAACATCCTCAACTGCAACAAGCGGTTCATTCTCAACTTTAACAGTCGGCTTCAATCAGACTCTTTATGCAATTTGGGACGCTAATAAGTATGATGTAGTATTTGATAACCTTATTGATTTTAAGCAGTGGAACACCACAACGGCAAGTAACGCTACATTTTCAAATGTAACCGAAAACGGTTTCACACTTACTTGTAATGCCGGTGCCGGTGAAGGTACATCTTCTTCACCCTATTTTCCCGTAACTCCCGGAAAGCAGTATAAGATTGATATTGATTTTGAGGGCGACGGATGGGATGTTTACATTTTCTTCTGTGATGCCAACGGAAACTGGATAGATTTTGCAGACGGTCCCTCAAACAGATATTCTTCAAGCGGTGCAACAGGTATATATCCCGACAATGCTGTGTTTACAGCACCCAATAAAGCAGAGGTTGTTAAGGCGCAGATAAGAGTGGATGCCAACGGTGCCAATAACACAGTAAGATTTGAGAATATACGTGTAACCGAAAACGGTTATGTGGATAATGCAGTTTCCTTCTGTCCCACAAAAACCTTTACATATGACGGTACATATTCTGCTCTTCCCACACCTACAAGAGAGAATTACCGTTTTCTTGGTTGGTATACTGCTCCTAATGGCGGCGGAATAAGAATTAATTCTTCTGATACTGTAAAAATAACCGAAAAAACTCACCTTTATTCTCACTGGACAGATGAAAGCTATAATATCGTGTTTGATGCTAACGGCGGTACGGGTACAATGGATAAGGCAGTAGCACCAATCGGTGTAAACTACACTCTTCCTGCAAACACCTTTACAAGAACAGGCTACCGTTTCCTTGGCTGGTCAACCGACAAGAATGCAACATCGGCAACATATTCAGATAAAGCAGCAGTTAATCTTTCAGATAAGGTTGCAACAATAACTCTTTATGCAATTTGGTCTGCAAACAGTTATACCTTAACCTTTAATTCTGACGGCGGCAGTGCTGTGGGAAGCATCACGGGAAAGTACGGTGCAGAATATAATAAACCCGCAAACCCCACAAAGACAGGTTATACCTTCAAGGGCTGGAGCCCTGCACTTCCCGATACAATTCCTGCCCAATCTGGTACGTATACGGCAATATGGGAACCCAACGAATATACCGTAAGCTTTGATTCTAACGGCGGCGAAGGCTCAATGCCCGATATGAAAGCAAGCTACAATCAGGCTTCTAATCTTGCAGCAAATGCTTTTACAAAAACAGGCTTTACATTCAAAGGCTGGGCAACAATTCCCGGCGGTGCCGTAATTTATACTGACGGTGCTGAAATAGAAAATCTCACTTCTCAGGCAGGCGGTTCTGTTACACTTTATGCAGTGTGGTCAGAAAACAGCTACACTGTAGTTTATGACAGAAACGGCGGCAGCGGAACAGTTGCTTCACAGACATTTAAGTACACTGATGCTGTGACACTTCGTGATAATTCCTTTACGAAGACCGGTTATCACTTTGTCGGCTGGGCAGAGACTGCTGACGGTGCTGTTAAGTATGCCGACGGTCAGACACTTTCAGGTGCTCTTACAGCCGAAAACGGCAAGACAATCACTCTCTATGCTGTATGGGAAAAGAATACCTATACCGTAACATTCAACAAAAATGATGCTGCAGCAACAGGTGAAATGGCAAAGCAGACTTTGACCTATGATGTGACCGCAACGCTTTCAGGGCTCGGCTTTACAAAGGAAGGCTATAGCTTTGTTGGCTGGAACACGCAATCGGACGGCAAGGGAACCTCATATGACGATAAAGCAGATGTTTTAAATCTCACCGCTGCCAATAACGGTAATGTAACACTTTACGCCATCTGGGCTATAAATACATATGATGTTACTTTTAATTACACCACAGCAACAGGTGAAGCAAAAACTGTTGAAATAAATGATGTTCCTCACGGAAAGGCTTTTGAAGAGCTTGTTTCCTCACTTGAAGGCTTCAGTGCATTTTATTATGACGGAACGGACACTTCTCCTGATACAAATAAAAAGCATTATGAGTTTAATGAATGGACAAATGCTGTTGAAGCAATAACTGCCAATGTCACATTTACCGCCGTGTATGATACCGACGGAAAAGATCACCGCATTGAAAAAGACGATGATAAATCTGTTAAAGAAACATGTACCGCAGACGGTAAAGATGTTTTTGTTTGTGAAGACTGTAAATTTACATATGAAGTGACAGTCAATGAAATAAACGGACATGATTGGATAGACGGAGAGAACACCGCAACGTGTACCGTGGGCGGAATAATTGCAAGAAGCTGTTCAAGATGCCACATAACAGGTGAAATGAATTCAGCCCCTCTCGGACACAGCTTTGAAGCGATAGAATATACTGCACCTGATTGTGTAAACACAGGCTTCTATGAGCATTTACATTGTACAAGATGTATGCTTTACTTTGAGGTTGGTGCTGACTCATTAAGCAAGGACGGAAAAGCAACAAATGCAGACTTTATAATTCCTGCAGGTCACACATATGTTGGTCCTGTTGTCGCTACGAGTCCTTCCTGTACAAGCACAGGTACAATTACTCATTATACCTGCGAAAAATGTGATGTTTTATTTGATGAAAATAAGACTCCTGTGGAAACAATTATAATTCCTGCAACCGGTCATGATTACAGCGGTGAATGGATAGAAACTACTGCTCCCGATTGTGAAAATGCAGGGGAAGAAACTCTTTATTGTAAGACCTGTGGTGTTGTGCTTGATACAAAAGAAGTTGCTGCACTTGGTCATGAATATACTTCTTCTGTAACAGATCCCACCTGTACAGAGCAGGGCTACACAACCTATAAATGTATAAGATGTGACCACAATTATGATGCTGATTATGTTCCTGCTCTTGATCACAGCTATGAGTCTTCTGTAACAGCTCCCACCTGTACAGAACAGGGTTACACAACTCACACTTGTATCAGAGGCGATCATTCCTATATTGACAGCTATATAAATGCAACAGGCCACACAGAAGCCACAAGACAGGAAAATGTTTCTCAGAATGCAACCTGTCAGATTCCCGGAACATATGATCTTGTTACATACTGTACTGTATGTCAGGAAGTATTGAAAACAGAACCTAAAACAGGTGAAACACTTCCTCACAGCTATACTCTTGAAGCAGTAAGAGAGGATGCAATAAGAACACAGGCAACCTGTATAAGCTATCCCACATATTACAAATCCTGTTCATATGATTGCGGTGCAATTTCCGATTCCGAATATTTCTCTGATGTAACAGCAAAGCTTAATCCCGAAAATCACGATACACAGGATTCTACTCTCAAGGATGTTGTAGATGCAACCTGTTATTCAGAAGGTTATTCAGGTGACTACCATTATGATTGCTGCGATGCAGTGAAAACATACGGTAATGCTACTGAAAAGATTGCACACACACCCGCAGCGGCAGTGACAGAAGGCTTCAATGATTCCACCTGCTATGCGGAAGGCTCCTATGATTCAGTAGTATACTGTTCTGTATGCTCTTTACAGAATATTACAGAAGAACTCAACAGAGAAACAATAACAATTGAAAAGAAAGCCCATACCCCCGGCGAAGCAGTGACGGAAAGCTTCAAGGATTCCACCTGCTATGCGGAAGGCTCCTATGATTCAGTAGTATACTGTTCTGTATGCTCTTTACAGGATATTACAGAAGAACTCAACAGAGAAACAATAACAATTGAAAAGAAAGCCCATACACCGGCTGCGGCAGTTATTGAAAACGAAGTTGCTCCCACCTGTAAGGATGAGGGAAGCTATGACGAAGTAATTTACTGTTCAGTTGCTGAATGTCATCACGAAATCAGCAGAGTTGAGAAAACTGTTGCAACAGTAGATCACAACCCCGGCGAACCGGTTATTGAAAATAATGTTCCTCCCACTGACACTGCAGACGGACAGTATGACAGTGTTACATACTGTACATTCTGCGGCAAGGAGCTTTCAAGAGTAACCGTTCAGGTTCGTCCCGAAAGAGAAATTACTTTTGTTTTCAACGGTGAAAGCATTGTTATCAAGGCACAGCTGGGCGACACAATAACCGCTCCCGAGGTTCCCGATTACACAGCTGCAAACGGATTTATTCATAAGTTCAAGAGCTGGGATAAGCCCGTAACAGCTGTTACAGGTAAAACAACCTACACTGCTGTTTATACACAGCCCTGTGATTATTCACAGGTAGATGCTCTCGAGAAGACTCTCAATGAGGTTCTTGACGGCAACTATGTTTCTCCCGATGTTCTTGAAAAGAATAAAGCACAGCTTCAGTCAGTTCTTAAAGAAATTGAAGACCTTAAAAATACAAGAAATACTCTTGATAAGGATTATCAGTATAAGGTTGATGCTGTTGCAATTTCAATTATCGGAATTATTGATATAATCTATCCCGATGCAGGCTCAACTCTCGTAATTCAGGGCTCTTCAATGGCATATCTCGGAACCGTGCTTGATCTCAAGGCAATCAAAATGCCTCTCGGTGCAGTTCTCACAGATGCTTTATGGGTATCCTCCGATGATGATGTTGTATGCTTCGCAAACGGCAAGCTTTATGCTGTCGGTGTCGGCACTGTAACTATCACAGCAACAAGAGGTACGCTCAAGGCTTCAAAGGTTGTTACAATCATTGAAGGCGGCAATATCAGAGGTGTAAACTTCACATCAGTCAACAGTGCATCCTTTGTTATTGAAGGATTTAAAACGGTTAAGGATTCAGCTGTTGTTTATTGGTCAAATGATTTAGACCTCAGATTTGCAATAAATGTATCACAAAGCTATTTGTTTGATGACTTCATTGTTTATATCAACGGTGTTGAAGTAACTCCCGATGCAAGCGGATATTATGTTATTCCTGCAGGCTCAGGCGATGCAAGAGTAACAATAGCAGCAACTGTTGAAGACGATGACGGAAACGGCGGTCAGACAGTTACAAAGTGGTCCTTCTGGGAATGGCTTCTTAGTTTCTTCAGAAAGATTGCCGACTTTTTCAAAGGACTTTTCAGATAATGATGAATAATTAAATAACATGGATGATTGAGGCACCCTCCGAAAGGAAGGTGCCTCAGTTGTGTTTGTCTGACTGCGGTTATATATGTAATTTTTTCATCTTTATATGTATATTGTTAAAAATATACATATTATTATTGCATTAGATTTCTGAATTTGTTAATATGTAGAAAAGGAGGAATTTTTATGCTACATCATACCTTTAATCCGAGAGTTCTTAAAAATCTTATAAAGCAGCTTGATCCTTATGTGACGGAAGCTGTATTCACCCTTCCCGTGTGGACCTCTTATACGGGTGTTCATACAAGTCCTGCGGTTATCACTCTTGACGATGCCCCTAAGTGCGAAATGAAATTGGGAGACCGTTGGTCAGCAACACGTGATACAACAAGATATTTTGAAACGGAATTTATTGTTCCCGCCGAAATGGAAAACAGAAAGGTTTATCTGACAATTGATTTCGGCGGTGAAGCAATTATCCGCATAAATGATAAAATTATGGGTGCTGTCAGCTCCCGTGAGGCTTCGGGCTGGGTTCACAGAACGGATATTCTTTTCCACGAACCGCTCAAAGCCGGAGAAAAGCTTTTTATTCAGGTTGAAAATGCCGTGGATTCGGGCGGATACTTCAACTTTGCCTTCCCCGAAAAGAAGCCCATTACATATACTATGAACACCGCTGCCTTCCGTGTTGTGAATGAGGCGGCAGAGGATATATGGTATGACATCAACTGTGCCTGGGATGTCTATGAAAACACCGAAGACGAATATGCAGGCAAGAGAATTTATAACGCAATTGACACCGCAATTCATAAGCTTGATTTTGATTTCGGAAAAGAGCGTTTCTATGAAACAATTCCGATTGCAAAAAATTCTCTTTGGTCTGATCTTGCCAAAATCAATTATTCCACTCCCGGTGAGGTTATAATTTGCGGTCACTCACATCTTGATGTTGCGTGGCTGTGGACCGTTAAGGAAATTCACAGAAAATGTGCAAGAACATTTTCAAATAATGCTTCTCTTATGAAGGCATATCCCGATTTCAAGTTCACACAGAGCCAGGCGGCTGTCTATAGCTATGTTAAGGACCACTATCCCGATGTGTATGAGGATGTAAAGAGGTTTGTTAAAAACGGACAGTGGGAAATTACGGGCAATACCTGGGTTGAAGCCGATACAAATATTGCATCGGGAGAAAGCCTTATCCGTCAGCTTTTATACGGCAGAGAATTCTTTATGAAAGAATTCGGCATTTCCTCCGATATCTATTGGCTTCCCGACTGCTTCGGCTTCACTGCCGCACTTCCTCAGGTTATTAAAAAATCGGGAATGAAATATTTCCTCACTTCGAAGCTGCAGTATAATGATACCAATGAATTCCCCCTGAGTGTTTTCAAGTGGCGTTCACATTCGGGTGATGAGGTTGTTTCCTATATGCAGAAGGTTCACTATGAGGGTGAAGCTGATGCAAATTACATAAAGAATACAAGAAAAACCAACCGTCAGAATGATGTTGTCGATGCTTCAATGGGTATGTTCGGCTATGGTGACGGCGGCGGTGGCTGTACCTTCGATATGGTTGAAAAGGTACGGCGTTTTGAAAAAATGCCGGGACTTCCAAAGGTGAAAATGGGACAGGCAAACGATTTCTTTGCTGTTATTGAAAAGGATAAGGATAATCTTCCCGTATGGGACGGTGAAATGTATTATGAAAACCACCGCGGAACATTTACAAGTCAGGCCTTTGTTAAAAAGAACAACCGTAAGGGTGAATATATGCTCCGCAATGCGGAAATGCTCACTCTTCTTGACGGCACTTATGACAAGGAAAGACTTGAAAAGCTGTGGAAGCTTCTTCTCACAAATCAGTTCCACGACATTCTTCCCGGCACATCAATAGAAGAGGTTTTTGTGAACACAAGAGAAGAATATGAGCTTATGAATAAAGAGGGTAATGAGATTATTGACGGTGCACTTAAATCTCTTTCTCTCAAAGCTTCCGACGGGAAAAATACAATAGTTGTATGGAATCTTCTTCCCTTCAGCGTCACAAATACCGTGAAATGTGAAATTCCCTTTGAAAAGGGCTATATAACAGATAAATCAGGTAAGGTAATGGCTCACACAATAAAGGGAAATACCCTTGAATTTATTGCCGAAAATGTTCCTCCTATGGGCTATAAGGTATTTTATATAAATGAAGCTGCCGAAAATCAGGGTGTTGTCAGTGCGGGTATTGATTTCCTTGAAAATAAATTCCTTCGTGCCGAATTTGACGAAAACGGCAATCTCACTGCACTTATAAACAAAAAGATAGGCAGAAACATTCTTAAAGGAAGGTCAAATCTTCTTTCAGTTTCTCATGATAAGCCCATTCACGAAAGTGCATGGAATCTTGAAAACGATTATAAGATGAAGATGTGGTATCTTGACACTGCAAAGAGCGTGACACTTACCGAATGTTCACCCGTTAAGGCGGTGCTGACAACCGTTCACACCTTCAATAATTCCGTAATTACACAGAATATCACTCTCACTGCCGAAAGCGAAACACTTATTTTTGATACAACAGTTGACTGGGATGAATGTGAAAAGGTTCTCAAGGCTGAATTCCCCCTTGATATCCGTTCGCGAATTGCCACCTATGAAATTGCTCACGGTGCTCTTGAAAGACCTACCTATGCCAACAATTCCTATGAAAAGGCTATGTTTGAGGTATGTGCACACAAATGGGCAGACCTTTCACAGGGCGATGTGGGCGTGAGTATCATAAACGACTGCAAATACGGCTATGATATTGACGGCGATACTATGCGAATTACTCTTATGCGTGCTCCCATTCTTCCCGATGCCACTGCAGATAAGGGTATTTCCACATTCCGTTACGGCATTTATGCTCACGAAAACCGCTGGGATGACAGCAATACCGTTAAGGAAGCCTTCAAGGAAAACATTCCTCTGACAGCTCTTTTCGTTGAAAAGGGAGAAGGCACAGAAAACGAAAAATCCTTTGTA
>JAZSJT010000136.1:0-2067 GCA_045534425.1 Acutalibacteraceae bacterium
TTTTCAATAGCATTAGCAAACACTACCGAAAGCCCGACTTCATCTACCGGCAATGTGTCCGGCAACTTGATAGAGGTTGTAATTTTTATTTGATTACTCTCTGCTTTTTGAAGATATGATGCAAGAATGGAATCTATAACAGCATTTGAGGTATATCGCTTAACCTTTGTTTCATCCAGCTTCTTATGATATTTTTGCAGGTATTCAATCAGTTCATCATATTGCTTGTTTTCTGCCATTGTTGCAATGGAGTCTATTTTATGCCTGAAATTATGTCTTTCTATGCGGAAAGCTTCTTCGGATAAATTTATTTCGGCAATACGTTCTCTCATATTTGAAATCTGGAGCTTTAATATGTTTTCCTGCTCATTGGCAAAATGTAATTCTGCCTGATGCTTCAGCGTTATGAAAATATTGATATACAAAACAGGCATTAACACAAACAATAAAATTGCAAGCGGTAAGTATTCAGGTCTGTCTGTAATAATAGTCGGAAAGCTCATTACAAGCACCAGTACAACATAAAATACTCCTCCGATGGCAGCAAATGCGTACCAGCCTTTTTTCGTATGCTTTTGTATTTCCAAAAATGCAGCTCTGAATTTTTTGGCAACAAACCATTCAAGCAAAGGAAAAGCAATAAGCCTTGAAAGAAACATAAAAATAAAGTTGTCGCCGGGCAAATAATAATCTAAGATGTAGGTAATATATATGATTTCAAGCGAAATGGTATCTACTACGCAGAAAGTAAACAAAAACCTTCCGTCACGGTATTTTGCAAGAAACCAAAAGAATATAAGGCTCGGCAGCGTACAGGTAAGCAGCACTATCTCTCCGGTTTTCTCTGCACCGAGAATGAAAAAGCAAGCCAGATTAAATATAGCAATCGGAACCATAGTAATTATGGTAAGCGTCATAGTCTTTTTCTTTGGGTATCTGGACTCATAAAGAAACATAAACAGGATGAGTACATGAACCAAAGACCATATAACAGATAATTCTCGAAATATTGTCATATTCTGCTTTCCTCCTTAAACCAAAAATCTATCCACGCTGAGCGAACATCAAGGCAGGCGGACTTTGGCAGGAATAAAATGTTTTCATTCCGAAAAACCAAAGAATCTTTTTTTACGGAACTGACATGATACAAGTTTACCAACATACTGCTTCCGCAAAGGAAAAAAGAATTATCGCATAACAGTTCTTCTACTGCTTTTGAAAATCCTGTGCGGATAGTTGTGCTCTCTAATGTGCTTCCGTCTGCAAGATGATATACGATTGCTTTTCTGACAAGCTCTGCATAGACGATTTTTTCATACGAAAGTCTTGTAATACCTTCGGAAGTTTTTACTATAAAACTTTTTTCTTTGGATGAAATGTGTTCGGCTATATCATCAAGTGTGTTAAAAAGCTCGCTTTCTGCAACGGGTTTTAGGATATAGTTCGTAGCTTTTGCTTTGTAGGAATCTATCGCAAATTCATCATTTGATGTAAGATATATTATTTTTCCTTTGACACCTTGCCTGCGTAATTCAACACCAAGCTCAATGCCATTCATACCGGGCATAACTACATCAAGTATAAAAGCATCAAACTCACAGCTTTTGTTGATTGCGTCAAGCAAATTTTCAGCATTGGCAAATTCTGAAACAGTAATATTTCTGCTGGAATTTTGTTTTATGTACTCATTCAAGAGAGAAATAATTTGTGATCGACATATCATATCGTCATCACATACAGCAATTTTCAAATCCATCACCTCACAACCATTTTTATAATTATAACATAAAAATCGTCTTTTGTCGATATTTCGGGACTAATTTAATGAATTTCGTTACTTTTGAAATAAAACCAAGCAAAGAATTTTACACACTCAAATAAATTTAGTGCAAAAAGTGTCAAAATTAGTGCAGGGCAACAAAAGTATAATATAAATATGGTAAAATAAGATAAATAATTATGTGTTTTATTTTCGCTTAAAGGGGTGGTTGTTTGATAAGAAAAATTTTTTGCAGTGCTGCAAAGCATACCGCAGTTTTTGCTGTCGTGCTGTTTCTGTTGTGGCTG
>JAZSJT010000046.1:0-5009 GCA_045534425.1 Acutalibacteraceae bacterium
AGATGAATTTAGCTACATAAGACACGTTAAACTATCTGACTTGTTTTCAAAAATATATAAGTACCAGATAACTAAAAATAAAACTGTGCTGATTTCAGACTACACTACAAGAATTGATAATAACGATATATCAAACACAAAAGAAGAAAGTATTGTGGAAGATACCGTCGCAGTTATTGATGCTTATGTAGAAAAAATGAGAGAATCAGGGAATACAAATATTACTTACGAGTATATCCTCGATAATGTGCATGAGCGTAATTTAACAGATTCTTTTGCACCGGGCGATCAAACCGTAACATATGACGAACTCATATATGGTTGGAGAGAACACAATGAAAAAAAGGAACATTCAATTATTGACTCTGCGTACTGTCAATATGTTATCGACACCTTCCAAAAATGTACGGGAGCTTGCGGTGGTACTTGCAGTGGTTCAGGTCAGACATGTTCCCAATTGGGCAATGAAAGCTATGCACAAATTCAAGGGGAGATTGATACAGAAATCAAAGAACTTATTTCTGATTTGAATGGCTTATACAGTACAACGATGAAAACTAATGAGGAATACAATGAATATCTTGGTGCAAGTTATATTTCGGTATTATCCTCTGCTTCGGTTAAACCGAGTGTTAATGTAAACCTATATACATTAATTGCATTCTTCTTCCTTATAATCCTTTGCTGTGGCGGTGCGCTTGTATTAGGAAGACTTGGAGATATTATACATTATATTTTCTACACAGACCATCTTACAGAGCTTAATAACCGTGCATACTTTGATAAGTATTTGAAATCTATGGACAAAAAACTATTAGATGACGGTACGGTGTATTGTATGGTTGATATAGCAAATCTTGCAAATATAAATGCCGATCATACACGTCAGACGGGTGACGACATTATAAAGATGTTTACAATGTACCTGAAAGAAACCTTTGGAAAAACAGATGCAGAGTTTATTTATAACGGAAACGGCAGCTTTGTAATTTTGGCAAAGGATACTGATTACATTACCGTTGAAGATATAATGAGGTTGTTCCAGTTAAGACTTGATGACCGTGAAGAATATAAGGAAATCAGGATAGAATATAAGGTTGGTATTGCAGAAACATTTAAGGAAAATCAACCAGCAAGAAAACTGCTTTCAGAGGCAATAAAAAGTAAAAAGGAATATGTTGCCGAGCCACTGAAAAAGGAAGTTGTGACCGAATAAGACTATGAAAGGAGGGCAAATGAACTATGGAAAACAGATTTGTACAAACAGCTTTTAAGGTTTACTTTATGGCAATAGCAGTACTTATGTACTATTTTCTTACAGAAGTAATTAACCTTGGTTTGTTTATTACATATCGTCATGCATTTGCCCTTGTTCTTTTTGTATCAGCGTTTTTTGCATTTTTATTTAAGCCAAATATTGCAAGAGGTACATCTTCACTTAAAGAAGCCTTCGTATATTCTACTCCTTTGCTTGTAACAATCATAGTATCTCTTTTCATATGGTTTATAGTTCGCGTTGATACGGCGGTTATTTCAAGAGGTTTGTCAGGTGCTTTTGTATATAACAATATGCTTTCATTTACCTTGGCTGCAGTTGCGTTTTTGTATGTGTTCGGCGAAAAAGGTATATGGTATAACCTTATTGCAATTCTTATTTCAAATATACTCATGCTTTTGACGATTATAGCACAAAATGGTATTGGAAGCTTCTTTTCAGAATTTATAACCCTTGTTATGACTTTTGCAGCAGAAACCGGAGATATTATTGTTCAGGCAGAAATTCATGAGCTTGCATTTTGTCTTGGAGCATATCTCATATATATGCTTTTAAAACCCAAGAAAGATATTGTATTTTTTATTTTACTTGGACTCACGATGTTTTGTTTTCTTACAGCATTCAAGAGAATTGGTATTATCGCTATTGTAATCGCTTTAGCATTTGGTTGGCTTTTGAAATTTATTGCAAAATTTAAAAAAGATACAGCCATGCGACTTACCGTGATTTTTTCTGTTATATTGGTAGTTTTGCTTATAGGATATATTGCTATCATAAAGCTTGATGTCTTTACATTGCTTGAAAAAGCAGGAATAGACACAAGCGGTCGTGTGACCATTTACAATGCCGTAGATAAGTTCTACGAATTTTCACCGGAGTTTTTGGGCAACGGAATCGGATTTTTGACATATCAGTTAAGCACAAATATGAATGTCGGTGTTTCATCGGTTCATAACGATTTTTTGCAGTATTTTATAGACCTCGGATTTTGGGGATATATCTTATGGCTTGTTTCTATGACTTTAGTCAGAGTATGTTATTTTGGCAAAAAAGGAAAGGTTGAAAATGGGATTATTGCCCTTGCACTCAGTATATATTTGGTTATAGTTTCATCAACCGATAACACTATGAATTATCCGCTTCTTACAACTGTTCTTGCCATTATAATGATTGGACACGGATTTGATGAAAAGGTCCGAACCACCGAAACAAAAATGTTCGGATATATTTCAGATGTTAACAGAGAAACAGAGGGTGGAACAATATTATGAAGATATTGATGGTGAATAAATTTCTATACCCAAGAGGCGGTAGCGAGAGCTATATGTTAAAGCTTTCAGAAGAGCTTAAATCACAAGGACACGAAGTTGAATATTTCGGTATGTACGACGAAAAAAACACGGTGGGAAATTCTTTGGGACTTTACACAACCAATATGGATTTTCACTCAAAGGGTACACAGAGATTTCTCTATCCGTTTAAAATAATATACTCAATGGAAGCACATAAAAAAATCGGCAAAGTTTTAGATAACTTTAAGCCTGATATTGTTCATATGAATAACATCAATTTTCAGCTTACTCCATCAATTATTTATGCGGTGAAAAAGAGAAATATCCCCCTTGTGCAAACTGTTCACGACTATCAGATGATTTGCCCTAATCATCTTTTATATAGCTTTAGTGAAGCAAAGCCTTGCGACAGATGTATAAAAGGCTCAAAATGTAATTCCCTTAAATACAATTGTATTCATAATTCCAAAGTCAAAAGCCTTTTAGGGGTAATCGAGGCAAAACTGTATTCATTTTTGAAAACATACAAAAAGGTTGATTTATATATCTGTCCGAGCAGATTTTTAGAAAATAAGCTTGTTAGTAGCTCGGATATATATATTGGAAAGACATTTACAATACATAATTTTATTGAAAAGAATAATATTCCGGCTAAAACAGATAATGAAAATCCCTATATTGTTTTTGTTGGCAGACTTTCAAAGGAAAAAGGAGTTGAGCTTTTAGCAGATGCCGCAAAGCTTTTGCCTGGGGTTAATTTTGTCGTAGCTGGAAGCGGTCCTGATGATGAATGTTTAAAGAATATTCCTAATGTTACCTTAAAGGGTTTTGTTGCAGGCAAAGCGCTTGCTGACTTGATGGCAAATGCAAAGTTTCTTATTGCTCCATCAGTTTGTTATGAAAATAATCCTTTATCCATATTGGAGGCTCATTCTATGGGGGTTCCGGTTGTAACGATGAACTATGGTGGAATGGCAGAACTTGTAGAAGACGGAAAAACGGGTGCGTTGGCATTTGCACCAACACCTGAATCGTTGGCTGAGGCAGTAAAAAAGTGTCTCAGTAATACAGAATACTATGAAACACTTAAAGCAAACTGTGAAACAATCAGCGAGAATATAATGGATGTCACAGAGTATTCTGGCATCTTAATAGATCAATATAAAAACCTGATAGACAAGAGGTGAAGAAAGTGACAAAGCCGAGCATAAGCATCGTTGTGCCTGTATATAATACCGAAAAATACCTTAAGAGATGTATGGATTCTATAATGAATCAGACTCTTAAAAATATAGAAATCATCATTGTTGATGACGGTTCAAAGAAAGAGTGTGCCGTGCTTTGCGATGAAATTTCAAAAACAGATTCACGAATTAAGGTTATTCATAAGGAAAACGGTGGTCTTGGGTTCGCAAGAAATACGGGGCTTGAAGCAGCAACGGGTGAATATATAGGCTTTGTCGATTCTGATGATTATATAGAGAGGGCAATGTATGAAACCTTATACAATGCAGCAAAAAAATATAATGCCGACCTTTGTTTATCAGGAATTTGTTTTGTTGGCGGAAATATGTTTTCAGAGTCCGGTGGTGACACAAAAAAATCGTATTTTGAGGAAGAGACTCTGTTTGAAAAAGAAGATATGAAAAAACTTCTTTTAGGTGTTGTGGGTGCGTTGCCTCACGAGCCTGATGACAGTCGTTATGGCGCAAGTGTATGTAAAAATATATTTAAGACTTCGGTGATTTGTGAAGGTAAAATAGAATTTTTATCTGAGAGGAAAATACTGTCTGAAGATACATTGTTTATGGTTGACTTTATAAAAAGTTCCCAAAGTGCAGTTGGTGTTCCGGATAGCTACTACTGTTATTGCCGTAATGAAGATTCTCTTTCAAAATCATATAACAAAGAGCGCTTTGAGAAAAGCATCGTATTTTTAGATGAGCTTGAAAAACGAATTGCAGATACTATACAAAAAGAAGAATATAAGATTTATTTGGATAGATTAACACAAGGGTTTGGAAGAATTTTGTGCTCCCAAGAGATTATGCATGCAAGGGATAAAAAAATAAAATTTTCTGTTCTCAAGAAAAGATTAAAAGAAATCTGCACTCAGGACAAAATTCAAAATGTGTTAAAATCATACCCTTGGTATAGGTTGCCCGTAAAACAGGCGGCGTTTGCATTTGCTATGAAGTATAAATTGTTTTTCCTTCAAAGGTTAATGGTGATATTAAGAGACAGATAGGAGTTTTGGTAATGCTTTTTTCGGTAATTGTTCCCATATATAATATTGAAAAATACATAAGAAGATGCATTGATAGTGTTCTTTCGCAATCGTTTACTGATTTTGAACTTATATTGGTCGATGATGGTTCCCCTGACAACTGCGGAGCAATTTGTGATGAATATGCAAAAAAAGACCAAAGGATACAAGTAAT
>JAZSJT010000131.1:0-3717 GCA_045534425.1 Acutalibacteraceae bacterium
ATATTTCCCTTTCTATGAGTTCAACTATACCATTTGTTTTACGGTCTGCCAAAGCCTTTATACTTTCCACACCGTTTTCCATGGCATAGGAATAAAATTCTTTTATCATAGCTTCGTCGTTTACATTATCTCCCACGGCAATTACATCCTCTTTTTTACCGCCCGCAAGAGCGAGAAGCTTATATATCCCCTGTGCCTTGTCCATAGAAGCAGGCACTATATCAATGCACGTGCCGTTCTGCAAGGGGTTTAAGAATTGACCGAATTTTTCACGGATTTTCTCTGTAACCGCCGCCGCTTCATCAAAGGAAAAACAGGCTGTGCTTATCTGATTAAAGGAACGAAGCTTCTTTTTTTTATCATAATCAATTCCCTCTTCTTCGGGAAAATCTTTATTTTTCATACGAATGAACTGTTCCCCGCAGAAAAAGGCGAAAGGACATCCGAGTGAAAATATATATTCAACAAGCTCATTAGCGATATCCTCATCACATCGGAAGTCGCTGACAATATTATTGTCCTTATCTGTTATAACAGCACCGTTACAGGCAAGAAGATAGTCAAGAGGAATACGGTTTTTTATAAGCTCCTCGTAAAATTCCTTCTGTCTGCCGCTGACAACACAGAAAAGGTTGCCCTTTTCCTGCCACTTTTTTATGGCAGATATTTTTTCTTCCGTGATGCCGCCGTGATTTAGGGTTCCGTCATAGTCACTGCAAATAATTTTCATATTATAATGCCTCAAACATATCTGCAAGCTTTCTCACAGCTTCATAAAGGTCCTTTATTCCCTTATCCACATTGGTCGCATCAAATTTTTTAAGATAAGAGTCAGCTTCAAGGGTGAAATATCCGCCGTAATTTATATCTTTAAGAGCCTTTACGACATTTCCGAAATCAATGTTCATTGAGAAAGGTATCTGATGCGAATCGTGCCACATATCGTTATCATGGATATGAAGTGCCTGCAAGGACAAGCCGAGGGTATGTATCATTTTTTCCGCAGTGGTATCAAGACCTTTCATTTCGGCGTGCCCGATATCAAGACAGGCAACAAAAAAAGGATCGTTTACTGCATCAATATGAGCCCTGAAATCGTCGTGATGTGAACAGGCAGCAGCACACGCCTGATCCTTTTTATCATCCCAGCACCACATATTTTCGGTAGCAATTTTAACTCCGTGCTCCTTTGCAAAGGGCAGAAGCTCAAAATACATCTCTGCATTTTCTTCGGCACCCTTGTAATTATCGGGATGAATTACACAGATTTCTCCCCCTGCTTCCGCAGTACATTCAATGGCTCTTTTGAAATGGTCCCTTATTGGCTTGCATCTTGCAGGAAAGGGGGCGTGAGACTGATTGCAGACAATTCCGTTATCAAGACCTATTTGCTTCAATCTTCTTGCAAATTTGAGATAATCATTTCCCGCAAGAGGATGGGAATTCGGTCTTAATACCTTCTTGTCCCAGTCATAATCGCACATTGCGAACATAGAAAAATCCCAGGCATCAAAGCCCGCCTTTGCTATAAGCTCAACCGCCTTTTCCTCACCGACATAAGAAGAAGCCACTTCAATCTGAGTAGAAACCAACATAAAAACACCCCGTATTTTTAGTTTATATTAATAATATAGTATTCCGAAAAATGAAAGTCAACAAAAACATAAAATAAAGCCGAAGAGCGAAGGGCAAAGAGCGGAAAGCAAAGGTCGGAGAGCGGAGAGAGAAGAGCGGAGGACGGAAAGCAGAGGTCTGAAGAACTTCGGTTTTTTCAGTTTTTTTGCAAGATGAAAGCTGTGAGCTGCAAAAAGAACCCTCGGTCATCGAGGTATCTTTTTAAATGAAGCTTTTCAGAGCAGGAAAGCAGGCAACAATACAGAAAGAACGGACAAAACGCTGTTTCAGCCTTTGTCCGTTCTTATTTTTGTTACTAAAAAAACAAACTTAATCCGCCTCTGATTTTTCGGAAATCTCTGACCTGCACTTGTTTTTTTCTGTCTTTTGATAAATAAATATCTTTTTTATAAAAATAGTCTGCTGCTCAGTTTTTATTCTCTGTAACTTTCAATTATTTGCTTGCAAACAGGATGATCAGGTCTTGTTTTAGCAAGCTCAAGTGCTTTTTCAAAACAATAATCATCCTTCGAAAAAATTGCATAATTAAAATAACTCGCCGCAAGATCGGGATTAAACCTTTCGGGATTTTGTCGGGCAAGTGCTTCTCTGATTGCTATTGCCTTTTTGTAATATTCCTCTGCTTTTTCCGGCTGTCCCTGATTCTGATAAAAAATTCCGACATTATTATAGCTTCTTGCAAGATCAGCATTAAACCTTTCGGGGTTTTGTCCTGCAAGCTCTTCTCTGATTACTATTGCCTTTATATAATACTCCTCGGCTTTTTCCGGCTGTCTCTGGTCGGAATAAAGATTTCCAGCATTATTATAGCTTGTTGCAAGAGAAGGATTAAACCTTTCGGGATTTTGTCTTGCAAGCTCTTCATAGATTTCTACTGCCTTTATATAATACTCTTCGGCTTTTTCCGGCTGTCCCTGATCATTATAAAACACTCCAGCATTATTTAAGCTACCTGCAAGATCAACATTAAACCTTTCGGGATTTTGTCTTGCAAGCTCTTCTCTGATTGCTACTACCTTTATAAAATACTCCTCTGCTTTTTCTGTCTGTCTCTGGTCGGCATAAAAAGCCCCGGCATTATTTAAGCTATCTGCAAGAGCAGAATTAAACCTTTCAGGGTTTTGTCGGGCAAGCTCTTCTCTGATTGCTATTGCCTTTATATAATACTCTTCGGCTTTTTCCGGCTGTCCCTGTTCATAATAAAAAATTCCGGCATTATTATAGCTTGTTGCAAGATCAACATTAAACCTTTCGGGATTTTGTCGGGCAAGCTCTTCTCTGATTACTATTGCCTTTATATAATATTCCTCTGCTTTTTCCGACTGTCCATGATCGGAATAAAAAACTCCGGCATTATTTAAGCTACCTGCAAGAGCAGAATTAAACTTTTCGGGATTTTGTCTTGCAAGCTCTTCAAATATTTTTATTGCTTTTATATAATACTCCTCTGCTTTTTTCGACTGTCCCTGTTTATAATAAAGATTTCCGGTATTATTTAAGCTATCTGCAAGAGCAGAATTAAACCTTTCAGGGTTTTGTCGGGCAAGCTCTTCTCTGATTTCTATTGCCTTTTTATAACATTCCTCTGCTTTCTCTGACTGTCCATGATCAAAATAAAAAACTCCGGCATTATTATAGCTTGTTGCAAGAGCAGCATTATTCCTTTCGGGATTTTGTCTTGCAAGCTCTTCACTTATTTCTATCGCCTTTATATGATATTTTTCTGCCTCATCCTTTTTTGATGGCATATCACTACAGACAGTACCTAAGTATAAATAAAACTTTGCGATCTCATCACTATCGGTTATTTTTCCCTCATCAACAAAAATCTCTTTAAGCATAACGGCATTATCATATGCCTTCTGATGCTTATTCTGTTTGTAAAGAAACCACACAAAATCAATGACTGCATCCGCTTCGACGCCTATGTCAAAGGCTTCGGCTGTTATTTCGTCGTAAAGTGCCTCGATCTCCTGAAAGCGGTTATCAATTTTTGTCAGCATTCCGAGCATATCTATTTTTGTTTTTGTCTCACGGATAAATATCTGCGTTTCCTTCTGCTGTTCGGCTTTTCGGATGGCT
>JAZSJT010000034.1:0-51039 GCA_045534425.1 Acutalibacteraceae bacterium
TTACGGTTCTCGCTCTCAAGTACCGTGAAACGGGATATGATACCGAATTCAGCGGTGATTTCAAGAGCGATGATGAATTTCTGAATTCTCTGTGGCAAAAATCTCTCAGGACTCTTTATGTTAACATGCGTGATAATTTTATGGATTGTCCCGACAGAGAAAGAGCCCAGTGGTGGGGTGATGTCACAAGTGAAATGATTATGACCATGTACTCTTTAGACAGCAATTCCTATTTGCTGTACCAAAAGGGTGTAGGAGCTATGCTTTCACACGTCGATGATACAAAGGTGCTTCAGACTGTAGTCCCCATAAAAGGTGATTATTTTGAGCTTCCCGTTCAGCAGCTTGCAGGAATTGCAGGCTTTATGACTTACTATGAATATACAGGCGACAAGGCTTTTATCGAAAAGGTATATGAAGCGTCCCTTGACTATCTGAAGCTTTGGGAAATGGGTGAAAATAATCTTGTTGTTCATCGCGGCGGCTCATGGGATTGGGCTGACTGGGGCAGTAAAGCGGATATGACGGCCATCGAAAACGCGTGGGTTTACTATGCACTTTCAGCTACGGAGCAAATGGCACAGCTTCTCGGAAAAGATGAGGATATTTCATTTATTACCGAAAGAAAGAGAATTATCGCAGAGGGCTACAAGACTCTTTGGACAGAGAAAGGCTTTAAGAGTAAAGATGTGAGAAAGCCTGATGACAGAGCCAATGCTCTTGCAGTTTTATCGGGACTTGCTGAAAAAGAGCAATATGAAACCATTTTGAATGTACTCACTACCATTAAAAATTCAAGCCCCTATATGGAATATTATGTTCTTGAAGCCCTTTGCAAAATGGGAGAATATGAAGCGGCAAGAGACAGAATCAAGGACAGATATGAGGGTATGATGAGTGAGGATTATTCTACTCTCTGGGAATTCTGGGACTCCTGGCGAGGCACTAAGAATCACGCCTGGAGCGGCGGACCTTTGGTTATTATGAGCAAGCACATTGCAGGTATCACTCCAATAGAAGCCGGCTATGAAAAGGTAAAAATCGAGCCTCAGTACACTCTGTCCGACAGTTTAAGCTGTACAGTTCCGAGTGTCAAAGGGTTAGTTACTCTGGACTACAAAAAGATATCAGATAATTACATTATCAATCTCACACTCCCGCAGGGTATGAAGGCTGTTTTATATGTACCGACCGCAGCTTCGGTAAATATAAACGGGGAAGCTTATTATCAAAACGGTGAATATGTAAACGGTGATAACATCGAGGAAATAGAAATTGTTGAAAAAGCACCCGATAACGGATAATGTAAATTTCAATTTTTAGAGGTGATTTGATTGAATGAGGAATGTTTAATTTGTAAAGCACCGTTGGAGTATTTTGACACAGATGAAGTGATGGAATGTGAGCTTTGTAATAAAAAGCAAAACAGCAAAACAAGATGTGTAAACGGGCATTTCGTTTGTGATGAATGCCATACAAGCGGTATGGATGAGATTATATCTGTTTGCCTTAACAGCGGCTCCAAAAATCCAATTGTTATTTTGGAAAAAATGATGTCTATGCCGTCTTGTCATATGCACGGTCCGGAGCATCATATTATGGTTGGTTCTGCACTTTTAACTGCTTATAAAAACGCAGGCGGAGACGTGGACTTAAAATCCGCACTTTATGAAATGCAAAAGAGAGGGAAGCAGGTGCCGGGCGGTGCTTGCGGCTTCTGGGGAGCTTGCGGAGCAGGTATCAGCACAGGAATGTATATTGCTATAGCATTAAAATCAACACCGTTAGCAAAAGAGGCTTGGGGGCTTGCCAATCAGATGACGGCAAGAGCATTGGACCGGATAGGAAAAAACGGCGGCCCTCGCTGCTGCAAAAGAGATTCTTATCTTGCAATCATTGAAGCGGTTAAATTTACTGAAGAAAAAATGGGTATTAAAATGGAATCAGATAACATAATATGCTCCCGTTCTCTTTTGAATAATCAGTGCATTCAAAATAGGTGTCCTTATTATAAAGAAAATAAATTCAATTTTACAGGAGAACAGATATGCTGAACGATAAAGTATTGTTTGAATTTTATAGGGATAAGGATTTTTGAACCTGCTTCAACCTTTATGAACGATGATTAAGGCTATTATGTTTTGTTCGTCTATAGGTGATGTTGTCGGTTCAAGATTCCTATATAATAAAAGGAAAAGACTCTGAACTATCGTTAATAGCTCGTTCAGAGTCTTCGTTTTTTTGTTATTATTTCATTTGGATTGCAGATATATGTGCTTTAGTAAATTCCTGTTTTACCAGACGTGGTTCCACAAAAGCTTCTTTATGATAGTATTAAAAAGTCCATGTCCGAATGTTGCGTTGTAAAAATCAACAAAAGCACGTAAAAACATAGATATGTCAAATGTTCTGTATACGTCTGAAGTGTATTCCACGCCCTTAGCCATTGTAACGAAGGGTTGTGAATAGAGAATACCACCGGGGCCTGTTATCTGGAAACGTACATAAGAGCCAAGGATATCTTCGTATTCATTGAGATCAAGAGAAGTAAGTCCTTTCCCTTCTGCGATTATTTTGCCGTCTGAAATCCATTGAACATTATCGAATTCGCTGCCGTCAAAAGAAATCGTATCCGTATCATTATCCGCATAAACTCTTGAAACTGCAGGCGGTAAATTTCCTGTGCCGTTAAAATCATTGCCGAGATAGTATGTATCAACTCTGCCGACGGAGAACCATGCACCGCTTCTCATACATTCTTCAAATGCTTCTTCTGTCAGCTCAGGCATAAGCATCATTGTGAATGCCCAGTCATTATCTTCTATATCATGAGAATCAGAAAAGGCTATACCGGGAACATTTCGTCCCTGTGGGATTGTAAGCTGAAGAATCTGATCCCATATAACGGAATCGAATTTTGTGCTGTTCACATCAAAGGCAACGCAGGAATCATAATCAAGGAAGATGTTAGCAAATTTATTTGCATAATAAGGTTCATATGCACGCCATTCATCTTCGTCATTTCTTCCTACATATTCACCTGTGTGGTCAAGGAAAGAGAAGCCGCCTTCTTTATCACAATCTCTTACAACAGATTCAAAATCACCGTAAACCCCCATCTTTGCCTGCACACTTGTACAGCCGAAGGTGTTAATATGACAGTCATTAATAGGTGTAGCACCGTTTGCTTCACAAGAGCCCGTGATTTCCAGCATACCTCCGAGGTCATAGCCAAGCTGTTCTGCCAGTGCATCACGTTCGGCACTTTTATATGTGCCGTTGATAATTGACTCACGTTCTTCAGATGTGAGAACAACGGGATCACGCATTCCGGTCCGGCTGAATTTGAAGAAGCGGTACAGGGGAACAGTCCGGGGGACTTCGTCCCAACGCGTTCCGAGAACGGCATGATCAGAAATTGCAAGTATCTGATAACCGAGGTCATAATGCTTCTTGACACTGTCGGCAATAGTTTGATCTGCATCACTTGCATCAGTGTGAGAGTGTAATGATGCTTTATATTGCTTCCAGTTATCCCAATCTACCGTATCATAAGGACTCGTTATCGTATAGTCGTATTGTCCCTTTATGTCATCTGCAGCAAAAGCTATTAAAGTTAAGCTGAAAATCATAATAGCACATAACAAGACAGCCAGAATTTTTTTAAGCTTTGATTTCATGGTTATTTTCTCCTCTGCAAAAAGTTAATATGAAAAGAGTTAAAAAATTTATCTTTTCAGACCGGGAAAAAATGCACTGAGTTTTACAATAAAATCGTACATAATAAAATTGATTTTTGCTATCAAATCTCTTAATACAAGGTTAATGTCTCTGAATTCAATTTCCGGCATAATGATGATCACCTTTCAAAGTTAAATTATACAAATGTACACTCTTATGTTAATAAAAATATGACATAAAGTCAATAACTGTTGATGGTATTTACTATAATTTTTCAGAAATTTCAAAAATATTTTGGCATATTGATGAAATAATCCCGAATTTATATTGAATTTTTATGCTGTAGGTTTCGCTTGTGATATTTATTATTTTTTCTGAAACAATTCTGTCAATGATTTCATATACGACATCGGTGAAATATTTTTTGTTGTAATCGTGTGCGTATTATGATATTCTAAATTTCGGAACTCGTCAGTTTATGAATTAAAAGAAATTATAACAAAGGAGTGTTCAGATGAGAACGCTTGAGTATAAAACAGACCTGTGCGTTATCGGCGGTGGTATGGCGGGGCTTTGCTGTGCAATTGCTGCAGCAAGGCACGGCATCAATGTTATACTTATACACGACCGTGCAGTGCTTGGCGGTAATGCATCAAGTGAAGTCCGTATGTGGATTGGCGGTTGTCACGGGAAGGATAACCGTGAGGGCGGTATAATCGAGGAGATTATGCTCGAAAATTTCTATCAGAATCCGTCACTTAAATATCCTTTATGGGACAGTGTTCTTTATCAGAAGGCAATAGCGGAAGAGAATCTGACACTGCTTCTTAATTCAAGCTGTCTGGATTGTGAAATGGACGGAAATAAGATAAAAAGTATCAAGGCATGGCAATCCAATGCCGAAACTTTTCATGTTGTGAAAGCCGAATATTTTGCTGATTGTTCAGGGGATTCTGTGCTTTCCACTCTTACCGGTGCAGAATTTATGTACGGAAGAGAGTCGAAAAGCGATTTCAAGGAGACCATTCCTCCCGATACCCCTGATAAAAAGACAATGGGAATGAGCTGTCTTTTTCAGATAAGGGAAACAGACCATGCGGTCCCTTTTACCCCGCCCGAATGGGCATATAAATATACTTCTGATGCGGAGCTTCCCTTCAAGGATCATGATAAAAACAATAACTTCTGGTGGATTGAAGTCGGCGGCGAGTGGGACTGTATTCACGAAACCGACAGATGCCGTGAGGAGCTTCTTAAAATCTGCTACGGCGTGTGGGACCATATGAAAAATTACGGAGACCACGGTGTAGAAAACTGGGAGCTTGAGTGGATAGGAATGCTTCCCGGAAAAAGGGAAAGCAGACGGTATGTGGGAAAATACATAGTGACTCAGAATGATGTTGAAGAGGAAGGTAAATTCCCCGATATCGTAGCCTATGCCGGCTGGAGTATGGATGACCATTTCCCCGAGGGCTTCTATTATACAAAAGGATATCCGACAATTTTTCATCCTGCACCTACCCCATGGGGACTTCCTCTTCGATGTATGATTTCCAAAAATATTGAAAATCTTTGTTTTGCGGGAAGAAATATCAGCGTTACCCATGCAGCACTCAGTTCATCAAGAGTGATGGCAACCTGTGCTATTTTAGGGCAGGCATTGGGAACGGCGATGGCACAGGCGGTTAAAGGCAATGTGACACCCGAAAATGTAGATATAATTGAATTACAGCAAACCTTAATGAAGGATGACCTCTATATCCCGTGGCACCATAGAAATCTGCCCGAGCTTACAAAAAAAGCAGAATGTTCTTCTGAAGTTATCAGAAACGGAGCTGACAGGGGAGAGGAAAACCTTTGGATTGGCAAAGAAAACGATGTTATCGAGTATTGTTTTGATACCGACACGAAATTGAGCAGCATAAGACTTATTTTTGACAGTGACTTTAATCGTAATTATCATAATATGCCGTGCAATTATCCTCTGGTGCAGACAAAATTCAGATTGCCTGAAACCTTAATCAAGGAATATAAAATTCAGGGAATCTCCGAAAACGGTGAAATGAAAGAAATCCATATTACTGATAATCATCAGAGGCTTGTTAAACACGCTGTTGATTGGTGTGTTAAAAAAGTTCGTTTTGTCCCGTTATCCACTTTCGGCACAGAAAGCTTCAGATTGTTTGATTTTGAAATTGAATAAAAATGCCCTCCTTGTGTGATGCAAGGAGGGTTATGATATTTATTATCAGCCGATGGATTTTATGATGCTGTCCATTGCTTCAAGTAATGAGCCTGCGGTTTTGGGCCCTACAGAATTTGTTTCTTCATAATGCTTTCTGTCAAAAGAATCATAGGGAATATTAAAATATGGGAACCATTCGTGAAGAAGAAAATCGTTTTCGGGGATGATGTAACCAAGCTCATCATTACAAAGACCGATAACAAAATTGTGTTTGCAACGGGACATTTCTGAAAGAGCCGTGTATTCAGCGTCAGTCTTATTTGCAGCTTCCTCGGCTGTAAGGAAGTTTCCGCTTTCAAGCTCGGGATAAAGCTCACCCGGTATCATATAAACGCCGATTTGCTTATTTCCGAGTTCCATATATGAAACCTCTGAAATAATTGAAGCTTTGCTTTTTCCGTTCAGGGCAATGTCATTGTTAAGAACGCCGATATATCTTGCAAGAAGAAGTGCGGTGTTTTCACAAACTACACTGACAGAACGGGATTTTATGTTTACAAGAGGAGCGAGCTCTGTTTCATTTTTTATTCCGAGAATAAGTGTTGCCACTTCTATGCCGTATTTCTTGGTGTGTTCAATACATTCCGAAAGCTCGCCCTTGAGGAAGCTGTCAATTTCAGAACCGGTAATAAGACCGCCGATAGCACCGTTTAAGAAAATAATGTTTGCTCCGCCGGTTTTTTCATTGATTTCCTTTGCCATATAAGCGGGGAAGTCTGCACTGATAACATTTGTTTTGCTTCCGAGCATTTCAGCGTGACAGGCATAATTTATGATATAAGTATCTTGACTTCCGTCAAGAGGCTCAAAGCGGATGCTTGTAATGGTGGAATTAAAGTCAACGGGAGTTCTTGTGTCTGTCTGTAATCCGCCGGCTTCAGTAGTTCCGAAATATAAATTACCGTCTTTTCTTGTTTTGTATGCTTCAATTATGGCAGCTGCTGTCTTTTCTTTAAGAGCATTCATAAACACATCATTCTTGCCGTCAGAGTAAAAAGCTTTGCCCCAGAGTCCTTGTGTATCGACAGCAGAATGTGTATGCGTGGCACAGATGTTTATTGATTTGAGAGAAGGTATTTCCCCGCTTTCAATAACCTTTTGTCTGATATCGTTTATGTCCGCACGGCTTATTCCCACGCAGTCTATCGCACAGATGATTACACTGCCTCTTCCGGTATTGTCATCAAGGAAAACAGCCTTTGCAAGCATATCATCAAGAACACCTGTTGCAGGATTGTTTGTGTTATAGCCTGCAATATAGTATGTCGCTGCTGTCACATCATCGGGTGTAAGCACGGTGCTTGCAAAACCTACTGTCCATTTTTCGCCGACATTTTCCGAAAATATACTGTCACCGGGAAGCATATACTTTTCTTCAGCTTCTTCGGTTGTGAACATAGAATTCGGAATTGCGATTGTAATTAATGTTAAAAGTGCAGATATAATTTTTCTGACGAGTGCCGGCAGACCGAGAAAACGTAATATTTCCACCTTAAATTACCTCCATTTATTTATAAGGCTTGCGAATGCCTTTGAGAAAGCCGATGCGGAGTATGAGCCTGTCGAAACAGTTTCTTCATAGTGTCCTTCTTTATTTGATGCGGAATAATCGTTATCGGGAACAATGTAACCGACAGCATCGTTACAAAGACCGAAAACAAGAATTTCATCGTCTGCATCAAAATAAGTGTTAATCGCTGCATAGGTGTATTCTGTGCCGTTATATGCTTCATCGGCAGAGTAGAATCCGCCGTATACGAGCTCCGGCATTACTTCACCGGGAGCTTCAATGACTTTTATATTTTTACCTATTTCAATGAAGCCGATTTCGCTTGTAAGATAAATCCTGCCCTCTTCCTTGAAGGCTTTTACATTACAAAGTCCTGCACGCTCGGCAAGAAGGAAAACGAAGTTGTTTACTTCAAAGTCAACCTGTGCGTGAGCCACATTGAGAATAGGCTTCACCGCTTCACCGTTTTCGGCAAGGTCATAAAGAATATCCGCAGCTATAAGGGAGTATTCCTGCATTTTTTCAAAGGCGGTAAGCTCTTCGGAAATACCGACTCTGTAATCGGTGTTAATGTATATGGCACCGCCGATAGCTCCCTGAACAAAAATGAAATCTGCATTCTTTTCAGCGGTTACTGCCTGTTCTATATAGTAGGGGAAGTCACCCGAAAGCTCGGAATTGCTGTGGTCGAGATTTACGGGGTGTGCACCGAAGTTTGCAATGTAAATCTCTTTTTTGGCGGTATCATTGGGAGCAAAACGGAAAAGGTGGATTTTTTCGTCAATGGAATAAGGTGCTCTTCCGTCATAGAACATTTCGGGACAAGCCTTTGCTGAATAGTAAAGTGTACCTTCTGTCCTGCTGTTATAAGCCTCTCTTATTGCATCAGCGGTTTTTTCGATAACGGAATTTATATATGCTTCATTTCTTCCGCTTTTGGGAATATTACCCCAGAGTCCCTGGGTATCAATAGCACTGTGGGTATGAGTTGAACCTACATCAATGCTCAAAAGCATTCCGTCACCTGTGATATCGCTGAGCTTTTCACGTATTTCTTTGATGTCGGCATTCATAAAGCCTACACCGTCAATCCAGGCAAATGCAGCAGCTCCTCTTCCTGAATTGTCATCAAGAACAAAGGCTCTCACACATAAATCATCAACAACACCTGTTACTTCCTGTGCGGGGAATTTAAGGTAACCGCCGAGGAAATATCGTGTATCATCAATATCTGCGGGAGTGAGACTTATGCGTGCAAAGCCTGCAGACCAGTATTCGGCAGCAGCTTCGTCTAAAAAGTACTCGGAGCCTTCAAGGAAATTACTTCTGATTTCTTCAGTGGGACGAGCATCATATCCCGTTTTTGTTACACTCTGCAAAACTGAATTAAGAAGCAGGGGAAGTCCCATAAGTACTGCCATAATTGCAGAAAACCATCTGATTAAAACTACCATAAAAATACCTCCGTTAATTTATTAATTCTTTAAGCTCTTCTTTTAAATTGATATCATTTGAAAGTCTTGCAGGTAAAGAGTTGTATTTATCAATCAGAGCAAGAATTTCAGCTTTTACCGAATCTTCTCTGTTTTGAATAAATGCGAAAATCTTATCAAAAAGCTCGCATACAACGAAAAACTTTTCTGACCATTTTGTAAGTTCAACGCATATCGGTAAATCTTTCATAAGATATTCCCTGCAGGCATGCATTTTGCCGAGATATTCTTCAAATAATAAAAATGCCGTCCGTTTATCGGCTTTTTTGAACGCGGATTCTATTTTATCAAGAGCCTCATACATCCGCCTTGAATTTGAATCTTTAAGACAAGAAGTATAAAGGTGGTCTGCAAATACAATGAAAGAGTCTGCATTTTCTTTCCCTATAACCTGTTTTACGGCATTTTCAAAGGAATTTTCAGAATCATAGCTTTCGCTGTCCCATAAATAATCCGAAAATGTAATAAGTGGGATTTTTGAGCATTCGGCATATTCCATACAATTTGCGATTATACCCTCGGAATATTTCCACAAATCCTTATCACGGTTTATAATGGGGGATATGTGCATCTCATTATACATTGAACAATCGTTTACGGGATAATTATCCCAGTAAAGAGGCTTATGGTGAGTTCCCTCAATAAACCTTATTGCTTCTAAGCTTTTCAGCTCACGGGAGCATATATCTCTTCCCGTCCAGAAAATTGAAACAAGGGGAGAAATATTCTGTCCCAGCTTTGAAATATAGTATTCATTTCCCTTGCCGTGATAAAGCGTGGGGCACACGGTAAGTCTTACAGAACTGTCTATTCTCTGTAGTGAAGAATAGTATCTGTTGATAAGCTCAATATGAGCATTAACGCTTTCTCCGTAAAGAGCCTTGTCTTGTTCATATTCGAGCTCGTCGTCAATGTCATCAAGCAGTAATCCGAAATTTCTGATGCCGATTGAATAAAGCTGTTCGGATTTTTTTATAAGTGCTTCAAATTCATTTTTATCTGAATATTTTATAGAAAGTCCCGGGGCTATGCACCAGTAAAAATCCATATAATATTTTTTTGAAGCAGCAACCAGATTTTTGAGCTTTGAAAGTTCATCCTCGGGATAAATTTCACGCCATTTTTCTCTGTGATATAAATCGTCTTTAGGAGCGTAATATACAGTGTTCATTCTGTTTTTTGTCATAAGTGACATAACAGATTTACGTTTTTCCTCATCCCACGGAGTACCGTAAAAGCCCTCAATATATCCTCTTACTCTGAATGACGGACAGCAGACAAATTTTCCGTTGTTTATTTTTTCTTCGTTTACACGCTTCGCAATATCGCATAAGGCATAGAACGCACTTTTTTCTCCCGAGCATTCAATCGTAATGCTTTTGTCGGATATGTTAAGTATATATTTTTCATCGGTGAGTCTGTGTGATTTTTCGCAATATAAAGTGAGCCTTGAATTCAGATATGATATGTTTATGTTAAAGTCTTTTAATTCATCGCCGAAAAGCTCGGAAAATGCAGGAATATTATACAAAAATACCACGTATAATAAAAACCATCTCGAAAGGGGTGATTTTCATTATTCTCCTTTCATTAAAATTTGGGATTATATTTGCAGGAGCAGCTTCCTGTGATATAATATAGACAAGCACTGCGGATTCGTTTTTTTTAATTACATAAAAGACTGGTTCGAGGTGACTCAAAACACAGTGGTTTGTCTTGAACGGTAATTGACAAGTTAACGCTTTGGCGTTTCATATTCGTGAATACAGGGACAGACCGCTTGTGGATAACACCACAAAATAAATAATACACTAAATTTACAAAAAATTCAACAGAAACAATTAAACATCTGTTGATTTTTAATGTCCTGAATGTTAAAATTTATTAAAACTAAAGGAGAGCGGAGTATGAACATAAGACCTTATGAGAAAAAGGATAAGGAGGATGTACATTTTATTTGCCTTAACAGCGAAGGACACTGTAAAAGCTCGGAGAGAGGAATAAACTTTTCTTTAGCGGTTTACTGTGATTATTACCTGGAAAAAGAACCTGAAAATTGTTTTGTTGCAGCAGAAGAAAATGATAAGGCAATCGGATATATTATCTGCTCGAAAGATTTTGATGTGTTCAAAAAGCGGTTTGTGGCTGAATATTACACAAGAATAAAAAAATGGGAATTCCGCCGCAGAAAATCTGCTCTAAGATCAATCATTCCCCACGAAAAATATAAGGACGAATATCCCGCACATCTTCACATTGATATATTACCCGAATACCAGCGTATGGGCCTGGGGCATAAAATGACTGATGTCTTGTTAACACATTTGCGGGGAAAGGGCATAAAAGGCATTATGCTCACAACCTGGATAAAAAATATGAAAGGCAGAGGCTTTTACGATAAATACGGATTTACTCTGCTTGAAGAAACAAAAAGCTGTGCCGTCTATGGTTTGAAGCTTCAATAAAAAAGCTGATTTCATATCTTGTAAAAAATCCAATCTCTCGCACCATAGTGAGCATTCATAAGGCACTTGAGGCTGTGAATACTCATTTTTTTTTGCAGAAAATCACCTGTAAAGTATGCATTTACCTTATATCAAGGCTTCTCCTGTTCAAGACAATGAGGGCAGGGGAAGCTGATTTGTTAAAGGCAGTTTTTAACGACAAGGACAATGGAAGACCTGTGAGAATACTTATAAACGGGAAATTTACACTGATTGAATAATATACACCCTTTTAATTGTCATTTTTTGATAATCAAAAGGGTGTTTGTTTTTATTTATACCGTTTTTTTATAGCAATGGCTGCAGCTGTCAAGGTTACTGTGCTTGCACCTAAAGCTAAAGCTGCAAGGCGTTTAACCTGTTCCATGCTTGTTGGGATATGGGTGAGGATGAATTCTCCTATGGGGTTGGAAAGCTTTTCATCTGTCAGTTCTTCATAGGTTATTGTGTGGGTTTCAAATGTGCTTAAATCGTCTTTGTTGAGGGTGAAAATTCTCATCCCCCTTTTTAATTTGGGGCCGTAGACATTGAAGCCTGCACACTGGGTGTATATCAGCCTCATATTTTTATATGGAGCCACGAACGAATTTATGTGGTCGTGTCCCACTGCGAGAGCAAGAATATTGCCTTTTTCAGAAAGCACATCAAATTCCCCGGAATTTTTATCGGGAATTGCGGGGCTTTCTTTCATAAAACCGCCGTTATTTTTAATTTCTTCGGGAAGAACAAAGAATTTACCTTTCATTGTACGGAAGGCTTCAACGGCACCTTTTGTGCCGAATTTAACCTGTTTCAGAACATTGAAGAATTCAGGCACAGGGATGTGCTGGAAAACAATCCCATTTGTATATTCTCCGTTTTCTTTTGCTTTTTCTCTTTCTTCACTGAACCAGAGAAGCTGTTTTTCACTTACGGGGAGATATTCACCCGAAGGTGTCTGTCCGTTGGAGTCTATGAGGTATACATCGAAAATGTGTTCGCTGTCAGAATATACGGGAAGGCGGAAGGTGCCCTTATCATCAGATGATGCATATTCTCCGTGAATACAAAAGGGCGATTCATTATATATTTCTGCCTGTTCGGAGTTTGAAAGCCCTACCTGACAGTCGTGATTTCCGAATGTCACAGCAAAGGGGATTTTTGCATTCTCTATTGGTTTTATGATTTCTTTTATTGTATTTATTGCATTTTTAATTTTGTCACCCTTATAGAAAGAGGGGTGAATACCGTAAATCTGGTCACCTGTAAAAATAATGAGATCGGGCTTTTCCTTTTCAATGGCAAGCCGCATAAGACGAAGCGTATCAGGAGAGACCTTTGCTCCTTCCTGTACATCCGCAATCTGCATAATCTTAAATTTTCCGTCTTTGCTGAATTGAAGCTTTTTATCGTACATATTTTTCTTTTTCCTTATATTTATTATATCATATTATATAACATATTCTATAAAAAGAAAAGCAAAAAATAACCTGAACATTTCCGTTCAGGTTATTTATCGGATTTTATTCGTTTGTGTTGATTGAAAGACCGAGGAGCTTGAGCTGTTCGTCGTCAACCCTTGAGGGACAGGCTGTCATAGCTTCCGTTGCATCCTTGAGCTTGGGATATGCTATAACATCACGAAGGCTTTCAGCACCTATCATCTGCATAACAAGTCTGTCAAGACCTATGCCCATACCGCCGTGAGGGGGAGGTCCGAAGCGGAAAGCATCAAGAAGATAGCCGAATTTGTTGTGTGCTTCTTCGTCGGAAAGACCTAAAAGCTCAAATATCTTGCCCTGAAGCTCAGGGTTTGTAATTCTTATTGAGCCAGAGGAAAGCTCAATGCCGTTGAGAACAAGGTCATATGCCTTTGCTCTTACATTACCCTTGTCTGTATCAAGATAGGGGATACATTCGTCGAGAGGAGAGGTGAAGGGATGGTGCATTGCAACCCAACCGCCTGCTTCTTCATCCCAATCGAAGAAGGGGAATTCAACAATCCATAAGAAATTATAGCCCTCGGGGATGATGTCAAGCTTCTTTGCGGCTTCATTTCTTAAAGCCCCGAGAATTGAAAGAACAAGGTTCTTCTTTGTGTCACCGACAATGAAGACAACGTCACCCTTTTCGGCACCTGCTGTGTTAAGAATTGCATTCATCTTTTCTTCGCTGATGAATTTACCGAAGGAGGAAGAAATGCCGTCGTCTGTATATCTTATCCATGCAAGTCCTTTGGCACCGATGCCTTTTGCGAATTCTGTGAGCTTGTCGATTTCTTTTCTTGTGTATACGGAAACTGCATTCTTTGCTGTGATACCTCTGACAGTACCGCCTGCAGCAATTGCACCCTCAAATACGCTGAAGCCGCAATCCTTTACAATGTCGGAGAGGTCGAAAAGCTCCATTCCGAAACGTGTGTCGGGCTTATCGGAGCCGTAGCGGTCCATAGCATCCTTATATTTGAGTCTGGGAAGGGGAGTGGGAATGTCAACATTTATTGCTTCCTTAAAGAGCTTCACTATATAGCCTTCAATCATATCAAGCACATCGTCAACGTCAACGAAAGACATTTCAAGGTCAATCTGTGTGAATTCCGGCTGTCTGTCTGCACGAAGGTCTTCGGCACGGAAACAACGGGCAATCTGCATATATCTGTCAAAGCCCGCAACCATTGAAAGCTGCTTATAAAGCTGGGGAGACTGGGGAAGTGCATAGAATTCACCGTTATGAAGACGTGAGGGAACGAGGAAGTCTCTTGCACCTTCGGGGGTGGACTTCATAAGAATGGGAGTCTCTATTTCAATGAAGCCGTTGTCATAGAAATAATCTCTTGTGATTTTTGTAACCTTGTTACGAAGAAGAATGTTATTCTGAAGGTCGGGACGGCGAAGGTCAAGATAACGGTATTTAAGTCTTGTTGTTTCCGCAGTCTGACAGTTCGGAACGATTTCAAAGGGAGTGGTTTCACTTTTTGCAAGAATACGAAGTTCAGTAACAAAAACCTCAATGTCGCCTGTTGCAATTTTATCAGTTTTTGCACTTCTTTCTCTTACGATGCCCTTTGCGGCAAGAACATATTCGCTCTTTGCCTGTGCGGCTTTTTCAAAAACCTCCTTGTCGGTTGTTTCGTCAAAGCTTAACTGAATGAGACCTGTTCTGTCACGAAGGTCAATAAATATAAGTGAGCCGAGATTTCTTGTTCTCTGCACCCAGCCGAATACGGTAATTTCTTTGCCTGCATCTTCAATCCTGAAATTACCGCAATAGTCTGTTCTTTTCATACCTGAAACAAATTCCATTTTGTATATCCTCCGTTAGTTGTCTTCTGCCGAAAAGGCGAAGTCTGAAAAAGCATCGTTAATGGAAAGACTTGTGAATTCTTCCGTGAATGCTTCTATGCTGAGGGAAGTGATACTTCCCGTATCCATATTCTTTACGTTTATTTTGCCGTCCCTGATTTCGTCTTCACCGAGAACGGCTGTATATAATGCACCGAGCTTATTTGCATATTTCATCTGTGCTTTAAGAGAGCGTTCGGAAAGGTCCGTAAGTGCCGTAATGCCGTCATATCTCAGGTCATTTACAATTCTCATAGCTTCAAATGAGCAGTCCTCCGATGCGGGAGCAATATAAAGCAGGGGACGTTCTTCCTTTGGAAGAGCCTTATTCTGTGCATTTATAAGCATTATAAGTCTTTCAATACCCATACCGAAGCCGCAAGCGGGAAGGGGATTTCCGCCGAGCTGTTCAATAAGTCCGTCATATCTTCCGCCGCCGCATACGGTGCCTTGTGCACCGATGGAGTTTGAAACGAATTCAAACACGGTCTTCGTGTAATAGTCAAGTCCTCTTACAATACGGGGATTGACTGTGTACGGGATGTCCATATTATCAAGATATTTCTGCACTTTCTTGAAATGTGTGTCACATTCTTCGCAAAGGAAATCAAGAACCACGGGAGCATCCTTCGCAATTGCGGAGCATACGGGAGATTTGCAGTCAAGAATTCTCATGGGATTTCTTTCAAGTCTTGAAAGACAGGTTTCGCAAAGCTCCCCGCTTTTTTCTTTGAAATAGGAAAGAAGAGCCGCGTGGTAATTCTTTCTGCATTCGGGACAGCCTATGGAGTTGATTTCAAGGCTTATGTCATTGAGCTCAAAGAAATCAAAAATCTGTCTTCCCAGAGCAATAATTTCCGCATCTGCCTGAGGAGAGCCTGCACCGAGGTTTTCAACTCCGAACTGATGGAATTCTCTGAGTCTTCCTGCCTGAGGCTTTTCATATCTGTAGCAGGAAGTGAGATAAAAGAGCTTCTGGGGAAGGGGCTCATTGAAAAGTCCGTGTTCAAGAAATGCACGGACTGTTCCTGCTGTGCCTTCGGGGCGAAGGGAAATGCTGCGGTTACCGTTATCATTGAATGTGTACATTTCCTTCTGCACAACATCGGTTGTATCTCCCACGCCTCTCATAAAGAGCTCTGTGTGTTCGAAAACGGGAGTTCTTATTTCCTTGAAACCGAAGTGTGACGCGATTTCACTTAATATTTCTTCAAGCTTACGCAAACTATAGCTCTCCGGGGGGAGTGCATCTGCAGTGCCTCTCGGAGCCTTTGTCAAAAGTGCCATAAAATATCATCCTTAAACTATGTCAATGTATACTTTTATTTTACAAGCTCACGCCAGTCAAGGTCGCCTCTTTCAAGACCTCTTACAAGGGATTCCGCTGTTGCAATGTTTGTTGCCACTGGAATGTTGTGTACGTCACAAAGGCGAAGAAGATCGTGGTCATCGGGCTCATAAGGTTTTCTTGTGAGGGGATCGCGGAACAGAAGAAGAAGGTCAATTTCGTTACAGGAAATGAGAGAACCTATCTGCTGTGCACCGCCCTGCGAACCTGCAAGGAATTTCTTTATGGGTATTCCCGTTGCATCCTCAATGAGCTTTCCTGTTGTTGATGTTGCACATAAAGAATGATGACTTAATATTCCGCAGTATGCTATGCAAAACTGTGTCATAAGTTCCTTCTTTGAATCGTGTGCTATGAGTGCAATATTCATAAATCCACCGTCCTTGATGAAAATAGTATTTAATAAGTTTAATAATAAACAATTATAACATAAAAATATTTGTTTTTCAATATTTATTTCAGCAGAGAAAGCGTAAGCTCGATTTTTTCTCCCATAATTCTTTTTGAAATTCTCGAAAATGCTTCTGAGCTTTTCTTTGTTTTGAGTGCTTTTTCACTTACCGTAAGATAAGGTATATTCTTGTCTTCGGGGATTATTCCGATTAACTGAACGAGGGTTTTGTCGATTATTTCATCTACAGTCAGAAGCTTTCCTTTTTTTGCGGCCTTGATGTTATATCTGTTTATAAGAAGGCGGGATTGTGTGATGCCTTCTTCAAAAAGAAGATTGTTTACCTTTCCTGCACCCTTTACGGAAATTTCATCTGCCGTGGCAATTATAAGTGCACTTGTTGCCGCTTTTGCTGCTCTTAAAAGCCCTCTTCCCAGACCTGCGGGGGCATCAAGAATAATTATGTCATAATCTTTTTCAAGCTTTTCTGCAGTTGACTTGAATTCCTCGAAAAAGTCTTCCTGCAGAATATTTTTTGGTGAGGGCAGAAGCGACAGATTATCTCTGATTTTTATAACAGCATCAGAAATTTCACATCTTCCCTCGATAATATCAAACCAAGTGAAATTTACCTTGTCTGAAACACCAAGCATAACATCAAGTGATGAAAGACCGGCATCGCAGTCAATCAGAAGTGTTTTTTTACCTGCTTCAGCGAATTTTATTGATAAGCCTGTACATACGGTGGATTTTCCCACACCGCCTTTTCCTGAAGCAGTAATTATCTTCAATGCCATAGTGAAACGCCTTTCATATTTTTTTACCAAATGACGGTATTGTCCTTCTGGATTTCGGGTGAAGCATCAAATGTGCTGAAATAATACTGGAATATGTCAGCCGCAACCTGTGCCGTGGATGAACCGCTGCCCGCGTTTTCAATAACAACGGTTATAGCAATTTCGGGTTCCTCGTAAGGACCGAAGGCAATAAGAAAACCGTCAGTGCCTTCAACGATTCTGTCATCAACCACAAGTGTTTTTTCCGCAGTACCCGTTTTACAGGCAACCTTATACTGCAGAGAACCGAGATACGGCTCGCAAGAGCCTTCGTTTGCAACAAGGTACATCCCTTTTTTTACCGTATCGAGAGTAGCTTGCGAGACATTTGTTTCAACTGCAATTTCGGGGTTATGCTCGAAGCCTATTTTATTGAAATCGGCGGAAACGATTTTTTCAATGAGATACGGAACATATCTTGTGCCGCCGTTTGCTATTGTTGCACAGTAGTTGTTCAGCTGTAAGGGTGAAAATGAGTTGTCTGACTGACCGATGGCAGCAAGAAGTGTTTCACCGGCTTTCCAACCCAGTCCCAGTGAATCTCTGTACTGAAGCCCCGCAAGAATACCTGCACTTTCGGAAATCTCAATTCCTGTTTTCTGTCCGAGTCCGAACAGTGAGGAATATGTATTCATCTTATCAATTCCAAGCTGTCTTGCCAGTTCAAAAAAGAATATGTTGCAGGAGTGCTGAAGTGCATGCTCAACATTTATAAGACCGTGGGCTGTTTTGTTGAAGCAGGCAAACACCTGATCGATATATTCATACTGTCCCGTGCAGTAAACTGTGGATGAAGCATCAATAATTCCCTCTTCAAGAGCCGCTATTGCAATAACGGGCTTCATGGTGGAGCCTGGAGAATATGTGCTTTGCATGGCACGGTTCCATAAGGGCTTTCCTGCATCTGCAGCAAGAGTATCATAATCCTCATAGTAGGTCGTGAGCGAATAGTTGGGGAAGGATGAAGTTGCAAGAACAGCACCTGTATTGACATCCTGAACGATTACTGCACCCGCAGGTGTGAGACCGCTTGCAAGTGCTTCCTCATCGGTTACTGCCATAATCTGGTTTCTTAAAGATTTATCGGCAATTTCCTGCAGGTCAAGGTCAATGGTGAGAAATACCGTGTCACCTGAAGAGGGGAACAGTGAATAGGCTTCAAGGATTTCATCGCCTGTAGTAACGGAGAGATTTTTTGTTCCCGACGTACCTCTTAAGTAGTTTTCCATTGAGCTTTCAATTCCGCTCTTTCCTATTTTATCGTTCAGATGATATGACTTGTTTTCAAGAACAAGCTTCTGGGCTTCGCTGATTGCGGGATTGTTAAGTGCGGCTTCTGTTTTTTCTTTTTCGGCATTATATTCTTCCGCACTGATAGCCCCCACTACACCTAAAATGTGTGCAGCAGCAGTTCCGTTACCTGTATATTTTCTTTCGGATGAAACACCTGCATCCACACCGGGAAAAAACTCGGAATTTTCTTTTATGCTTGCTATTGTTGTAACTGAAATGTTACGGGCAAAGGTGTAAGGATAAGAAACGCTGAAATAGCTTTTATGCATATTGTAACGGACAGAGGCAATGCTTCTTGCATCTGTCAGGGAATAATTTTCAAGCTTATATTTCTCTATAAGAACATCAAGGCAGTTTTTTGCGGTGGCATAAGTATTCACCGCACACATTTCTTTTGATTTCAGATACTTTATTTCGGCATCTGCCTTCTCCTTGTACTGAATTTCACCGTTTTCATTGAAAATTATGGGAAGCTCGTCTATCCACTTTTCACCGTTCAATTCCAGCTTTTTTATCAGTGTGTGGAGAACTTTGTTGATTTCTTCATCTTTTTCGGGGAAAGAAAGGGAATTGAATTCAATGGTCAGCACCTGTTCGTTGTAAACCATTGCATTTCCGCTTTTGTCCATTATTTCCCCTCTCGGAGCATCTATTGTTACGGAATATGACGAGACTGCGGTGTCCGTGCGGTATTCATCGGCATTTTTTACCTGTATAAAGTATAACTGAAAAGCAAATCCCGCAAAAAATATTCCGAAGAGAAGAAAAAGTATCAGAACTCTTTTGTTAATACCTGTGTTCATTTTTACCTCTTTTTGTATCGGTTTTATGAAAATTAAAATTAATTGTTTGTAAATAAAACTGTTTTATCGGAAGGCTTTGTCCGATTATGAACTGAAAGTATAAGAAAATATAAGGGTATGCTGATTATAAGTGAAATTATTGTCGGCAGAATAAACCGATCTTTTATAATTATGGGTAACAATTCAACAGAAACGGATTTTATTATGCTTATCAGGACAATTACATAATAAACTGAATTTGTTATCATATTGAGAAGTATTGATGTGAGAAGAGTGTTTCTGAAAAGATAATGTGTGAGCAGTCCCGTTAAGAATCCCGCTATTGCGAATATAAGCGTCAGTATGCCGTCTGTGACGGGAGCTGCAAGGTCCCACAATGCACCTGTCAGAAGTCCGAAAAGCATTCCCGAAAATTCTTTTTCGTTCATGGCAACGGGAATTATTACGGGAATAAGTAAATTGACGGGGATTGAAAATCCTGTTTTCGGGATAATTGTGAATTGCAGAATAAAAGCCGCAAAAATAAGAAGACTGTATATAATCTTTGTTGTTGCGGACATAAGCATTTTCCTGTTTTTCATTGAGTTTCTCCGTTATTCGGTCTTTCCTTCAAAATCAGTGATAATAAAAACATCAGTGAGAAGCGAATAGTCAATTCCGGGAGTTATGAGTGCAGTGGCACCAAGCCCCATTTCATCGGTGCTGATTTCGGATACTGTGCCGATTATCAAATCCTTGGGATAAATTCCGCCGATACCTGATGTGCATATAAGTCCGCCTGAAACAACAGGTGTGTTCTTTTTCAGTCCCGAAAGCTTTATAAAGCCTTTCTGGGACAGAAGAAGCTCTGCTTCGGTATAGCAGTTTTCTCTTGTTCTTATATCGTATGCACTGACACTTATTGCAGGATTGAGAAGAGTCTGTACAAGACAGTTTTTCTGATTGACTGATTTTACAACACCGATAAGAACATCGGAGCATATTACGGGAGCATTTACGGATATACCGTCTGCAGCCCCTTTGTTGAGAGTAAAAGAGCCGTATATGTCAGAGCTGTCACGCATTATGATTTGTGCCGGAGCAAAGGTAAAATCAGGATTATCTTCCTTTACTTCAAGAAAATCTTCATACGCTTCAAGCTTGTATTTGCATTTTTCATAATCAACAAGCTGTGAACGAAGCTCATTGATTTCATTTTTCAGGGATTCGTTTTCATCCTTGTATTTCGCAGATGATACGAAATGTGCTCCGAGGTCTCCCAGTATGTCTGCAGCAGAGGCTGCCGCATTCTGTAACGGTGCGGTAATATAGCTTATTACGGAAGACAAGGGAGAGGAGCCGCTGTCGGAAACGGCGGCAAAGAAAATTCCCATAAGCAAAGCGGCAAAGAGTGAAACCGTTATTTTGAATCTGGTTCCCGTAAAGAAATTTTTCATTATGCTTCTCCAAAAAAGAGTGTTAGTTTTTATAGATGTTGAGTGTGTCTTTCTGCAGGCATATTGCAATTCCCGTGACTACACAGTCTATGGGATTTTCCGCAACATTAACCTTCATACCTGTCTCTTTTTCAATAAGGGAATCGAGACCGCGAAGCTGTGCACAGCCGCCCGTGAGAGTAATTCCTGAAGAAATTATATCGCCCGAAAGCTCGGGAGGAGTTTTTTCAAGTGTGGTTTTAATTGCATCAATAATATGATTAAGAGGCTCAGTGAGAGCCTGCCTTATATCGGCAGAGGTTATTTCTGCTGTGGCGGGAAGTCCGTCTGAAAGGCTTCTGCCCTTGACAATAATTGCACCTTCACCGCTGTAGGGGGCAGCGGAACCGATGGAGAGCTTGATATCCTCCGCAGTTCTTTCGCCGATGAGAAGATTGTGTGTTTTTCTTATATACTGCACTATTGCATTGTCAAATGCATCGCCTGCGGTTTTGACAGCACGGGCGGCAACTATATCACCGAGAGAAATTACAGCAACCTCTGCTGTGCCCGAACCGATGTCAACTATCATAGTTCCTTTTGCTTCGGTTACGGGAAGACCTGCACCTATGGCTGCCGCCATAGGTGCCTCAATGAGGCTTACATATCTTGCACCTGCTGCTTTTGCCGCATCATGAACAGCTTTTCTTTCAACCTCCGTAACACAGGAGGGAATACATATGAGAACTCTTGCTCTTGCGAAAAGAGAACCGGCTATGGCTTTCTTGAGATATGCTTTAAGCATATCAGCAGTGACATCATAATCTGCAATAACGGAATCCTTGAGAGGCTTTACGGCAATAATTGAACCGGGAGTTCTACCCATCATTTGTTTTGCTTCTTCGCCTACTGCCACAACTTTTGCGGGAGAGAAACGAACATCCACTGCAACAACAGACGGCTCTCTGAAAATAATTCCTTTGTTTTTTGCACATACGAGAGTGTTGCCCGTGCCGAGATCTATTCCGATATCCTGAGAAAATAACATAGCCTGTTTCGTCCTTTCAAGTGGTGAGGCAAAGAAGCCCGTGAGAGCCTCTTTGCCGTAAATCATTTACGATAATGAATAATATACCGTTTTATCAGAATGTTGAAGACATATCATCTTCAATTTTTTCAACAACGGTTGTCTTTGCTTTTGATGTCTCGATTTTCTTTTTGAGCATTTCATAGTAAAGGTCTTCATCAATGGGGAGGGTGACTGTTTCGTCAAGCCATGATGAAAGGAATGCCGCATTTGAGATTGTGAGTCCGTTAATGCCTTCTGCACCCTCGGCAACAAGAGGCTCGCCTCTTAAAATGTGAGCGGCAAAAGCATTCATAACGCCCACGTGCTGTTCATTGAGTCCGTCTGTTTCAACATTTATCCATTCGCCTTCAATTTTTCCGAAGCCCTTATCGGAATTCTTTGTAAATTCTGATGTTGGCATATTGAGCTTAAACATTTTGATTTCATTGTTTTCGCAGATAATCTTTGCACTGTCGAGCGTGATTTCAAGACGGTTTGTGCCAGGATAGTCACCTGTTGTTGTGATGAAAGTACCGGTTGCACCGCCCGGATATTCAACATATATGGAAACGTCGTCTTCAACTTCGATATCGTGCCATTTTCCTTCGTGGCAAATAGCCTTTACTTTGGAAGGCATACCGCATATCCACTGCCATAAGTCAAGCTGATGGGGACACTGGTTAAGCATAACTCCGCCGCCTTCACCTGACCAAGTTGCTCTCCAGCCGCCTGAATTGTAGTAGGACTGTGTGCGGTACCAGTCTGTGATTATCCAGCTTACTCTCTTGATTTCACCGTATTCCTTGCTTTCAACGATTTCCTTTACCTTGCGGTAAATACAGTTTGTTCTCTGATTGAACATAATTGCATATGTAGCATCGCAGTTTTTTGCAACCTCAATGATTTCATTGACCTGCTTTGTATATACACCTGCAGGCTTTTCACTCATAACATGAATGCCTGCTTTGAGTGCCTCTATACCTATTGTAGGATGGTCATAGTGGGGAGTTGCAATAATAACAGCATCGCAAAGACCTGAATTTATAAGGTCTGTTGCATTATTGAAGCATATAACATCGGGAAGCTTTTCCTTTGCTTTTTCAAATTTCTTTTCATCAATATCTGCAACGCAGGTAAACTGAGTTTCGGGCATTCTTCCGTCAACGAAATTGTTGATATGGCTCATACCCATATTACCGATACCGATAACGCCTATTCTGACTTTCTGTGACATAAGGACATCTCCTTTATTTAAAATATAACAAGATAAGTATAAAACAAAACAAAAAAGATTGCAACAGGTTTTTTTGAGGTCGGAGGGCGAGGTCGGAGGGCGGAGGTCGGGGGGCGGATAGGCGGAGAGTTGAGGTCGGAGATCGGAATTCGGAATTTTGGCAGGGTAGATTTTTGATTGTTTGATAGTGAGTGCTTTGGGTGATTCATAAAAAAATCCCAAGCAGAAAAAACTGCTTGGGAAATTGGTTCAGATTAAACTGTTTTAAGCAGATAGTACCGAAAGTTTGTTTTCTCCGACCTCCGACTTCCGACCTCCGACCTCGAAATTTATGCCATCAGCTGGCGGATGACCTTTTCGCAGTCTTCTTTTGTCATAATCTTGGGAACGGGGTAGAGGGGATTGCCTTCCTTGAGTGCTCTTTCCACGATAACGGGAATGTCTTCCTCCTTAATCTGGTCGAACTTTGAGGGAATACCCATAATTTCATTCATTTCTCTGACTTTGGCAATAAAGAGCTTTGCTTTCTGCTCTTTATTCATACCTACGGTTTCAAGACCTGCAATATCAGCAAGCTTTGCAAGCTTCTTATATGCGGATGCTCCGTAATAATCAAGAACATAGGGGAGAATAACCGCATTTGCAAGGCCGTGGGGAATGCCGTAATGTCCGCCGAGATTGTGAGCGATTGCGTGAACATAACCTACATATGCTCTTGTGAAAGCAACACCTGCAAGGAAGGAAGCTTCAAGCATATTCATTCTTGCGTCAATATCCTTGCCGTTTTCATAAGCGGTGTAAAGGTTATCGAAAATCATTCTTGTTGCCTTTTCGGCACATCTCTTTGTTGTGAGAGTGTTGCTCTTTCCTATGTATGCTTCAACGGCATGAGTGAGAGCATCCATTCCTGTTGTGGAGGTTATGTGCTTGGGAAGACCAACCGTAAGCTCGGGATCAAGCACAGCAACCTTGGGAATGAGATGGTTGTCGTTGATTGCATTCTTTTCGTGAGTGATGGGATTGGAAACAACAGCCGCAATGGTGGTTTCGGAGCCTGTTCCCGCAGTTGTGGGGACTGCAAAGAGCGGAGGCAGCTTTTTGTTTACCTTGAGAACGCCTCTCATTTTTGGAATGGTTTTGTCGGGACGTGCAATTCTTGCACCGCAGGCCTTTGCACAATCCATAGGTGAGCCGCCGCCGAAGGCAACTATGCCTTCGCACTTATTGGAGTTATAGATTTCAACAGCATCTTCAATGTTGTCAATTGTGGGATTGGGCTGAACGCCGTCAAAAACGACATATTTTATACCGTTTTCTTCAAGAGCTTCAAAAAGACTGTTGAGAAGATTAAGGGACATAAGACCTTTATCCGTAACAACAAGAACCTGCTTGAGGCCCTTTTCCTTAATGACCTCGGGCAGATTTTTTACTGCTCCCGCACCCTTTAAGAGCTCAGGTCTTGTCCAGTCAAGGAAAAATGTGCCGACATAAAGAGCCTTTTGATATGCTCTGCAATAGGCATTAAAAAGTTTGGACATTTTTTCTCCTCCTTGTAAATTTTGATTTATTATACAACAGGCGTTGTGATAATTCAAGAATAATTTGGTTTTATTTTTTTTCAAGTCTTATCATATTCCACGACATAGGTTTAAGAGGACAAACGAGGTTTTTTCCGTCAATAACGGGAAGTCCTTTCTTTACGGGCTTGACCTTTTCGCAGTCCCTTGTGTTTATATCTTCGGGGGCACAGTCTTCAATTGCAATATTTTCAACGGGAATGAAGCCTTCAAAATCAAGAAGCTTTACTTCGAGATTGATGGTTTCGTTCAGGTCACGGTTTACTGCGAAAATTGTAAGGCTGTTCCCGTCTTCACTCAATACTGCCGCTGTGTCAACATCCGGAACATCGCAATACCACTTTGTGTCATATTTTGAAATATCTGTAATGCCCTGAAGCACATAGCCTCTGCCGTATTTCGATGCATAGCAGAAGGGATAGTAAATTGTCTGCCTCCATGCTTTTCCTCCGTTTTCGGTCATAATGGGAGCAATAACGTTCACAAGCTGTGCAAGACAGGCAATTTTCACTCTGTCGCAGTGGCGAAGAATTGAGTTGAGCATTGTTCCCACAACAAGAACGTCGGCAAAATTATAAACATCTTCAAGAAGATGAGGTGCTTTTGACCATTTTTCAAATTTTGTACCGTTTGAGTGATACCATACGTTCCATTCATCAAAGGAGATGTCAATTCTCTTTTTTGAGTGACGCTTTCCCTGAACGTAATCGAGAGCGGAAATAACGCTTTCAATGAATTTATCTGTTTCCACTCCTTTTGCAAGGAAGTTTTCAAGATAGTTATCATTGTTGCTGTGATACTGATGCATTGAAACATAGTCAACATGGTCATAGGCTAAATCAAGAGCAGTGGTTTCCCATTCGCCGAAGGTTTTCATTCCCCAGCTTGAGCTTCCGCAGAGAACTGTTTCAATGGAGGGATCTGTCCACTTCATTATTTTTGCACTTTCACAGGCAATTCTGCCGTATTCAACAGGTGTTTTTGCTCCCATCTGCCAAGGACCGTCCATTTCATTTCCGAGGCACCAGAGCTTTACGCCGTAGGGGAGTTCACTGCCGTATTTTTTTCTTAAATCACTTAAATATGTACCGCCGGGATGGTTGCAGTATTCCACAAGCTGCCTTGCTTCGTCGGGACCTTTTGTGCCGAGGTTTACCGCCATCATGGGAGCAGTGCCGGCCTTCTTGCACCAAGCCATAAATTCATCCGTGCCGAATTCGTTGGTTTCAAGTGTGCCCCATGCAAGCTCAAGTCTTTTCGGTCTTTGGTCACGGGGACCTATGCCGTCTTCCCAGTTATAACCCGATACGAAGTTTCCTCCGGGATAACGGACAATCGGAACATTCAGCTCCTTAATGAGAGAAATAACATCTTCCCTGAAGCCGTTTTCATCTGCTTGCGGGTGTTCAGGCTCATAAATACCGCCGTAAACACAACGGCCCAGATGTTCAACGAAAGAACCGAAAATTCTGTCGTCGGTTTTTCCGACCTTAAATTCGGTGGCGATGGTAAGCTTTGCGTGTTTCATAAATTTTCTCCTATCAGTTATATATGAACTCTTCGAGTTTTTTGTTGTTTTCTTCAAAATCCACCACAAGAACTGCCTGATAGTTCTTTGTGTCGTTATACCACGTGCCGTCTGCAGGAACGGTAAGCTGCTCTATGTCTCCCGTGATGCAGAGGACAGCTTTTAAAAGAAGGGCGGGAAATTCAGTTTTATTTATGCTGCATTCAATTGTTCGGGCTATGTCCTTTGCCGTATTTATAAGCTTCACGGGATTTGAAAGAGGAAGCTTTTTAAGTACGAGTGAAATGACCTCTCTTTGTCTTCCCGTTCTGTAAAAGTCATCCTGCCCTTTTCTTATTCTGCAGTATTTGAGAGCCTGTTCGCCGTTTAAGTGAACATCTGTTGCGGGTTCAATTTCGAAGCCTTCCGCACGGAGTGCATTGGCTTCTGTTTCGTCAATTTCGGGGATTGTGACGCCGCCCACGGCATCAATTATTTTAATGAACATATCATATCCCACTTTGGCATAGTCGTCTATTTCAATTCCGAAATTATATTCTATTGTGTCGCACACAAGCTGAGGTCCGCCGTAAACACAGGCAGCATTGAGCTTTGCATTGCCGATGCCGGGGATATATACATATGAATCCCTTAAAAAAGATGAGAGCTTGATTTCCTTATTCTTTATATCAAGTGACATCAGAATCATGGCATCGCTTCTTGATGAATCTTCGGTGTTCAGTGTGTCAATGCCCATAAGAAGAACATTATAAACGGATGAAGAATGAAGCAGTGCTTTATCTTCAATATACTCATTTTCCGAAAATTCGCTTGTTTCATAGTCAGAAAGTACATAGGAAACACCGCAGGATAAAAGAAGAATACCCGAAAGAAGAACAAGAAGAATTGCAATAAGAATTTTTTTTGCTTTTGAGCCTTTTTTCGGGCTTTTGCTTATCTTTTTGTCACGCTTCATATTGTTTTCGGGAATGTGAGATTTTATTGTTTCATTATCTGTCACAATTTTTCCGAAGGACAGCTCTCCCGGTGTTTTTTTTAATTGAGATGCATCAATCTGTTCTGTGAAAGAGGGCGATTTTGTGTTTTCGGCTTTTTCACTTTTTTTGTTTTTGCTGAAATAAATATCTTCTGCCATAGCTTATCACCTTCTGTTATTTATTTTTTCGGGGCAGAAACAACCAAAGTCATTTTACCTTTTTTTTGCGGGATTTACAATAATTATTTTAATAATAACCTGAAATTTTACTTAATTTTTTCACAACACTTTGAAAAAAGCCTTGAAAAACGCAGCAGTGTTATATATAATGATAGAAATTAGTTTTTTGCGGAGTTAGAGAATGTTAGGAAAAATCGTAAGGGTTAAGGTTACTAAACCCTGTAATTATTATGAACTCCGTACCGGTGTAAGATATATCATAAACTACGGACTTGCCGAAATCCAGAATGAAAAGAAGAATTTTGTTCTCGGTGCTTATATTCTCGGTGTCAATCACCCGGTGCGGGTATTTGAGGGGAAAATTATTGCCGTTCTTCGTTATAAAGATACCAAACGGACAGTTCTTGTTGTTGCCCCTAAAAATATGAGAAGAATAGACTATGAAATAAGGGATGTGCTTGAATTCAACGAGCCGAGAGATTCCTATACTCTCGATTGTCTGTATGAGCATTCCTGCGGTGCTGTTGTTTTCCGTAAGATAAACGGAGAAAACCGCTTTCTTCTTATCAAAAACAGAAGAAGCAACCATTGGGGGTTCCCCAAAGGCCATATGGAAAAAGGTGAAACAAGAGAAGAAACCGCAATAAGAGAGGTTCTTGAAGAAACCGGAATACATATAGATATTATAGACGGCTTCTGTAAAGAATCGCAGTATAAGATAGGAACGAGAATTGAAAAAAGAGTTGAGGTGTTTTTAGGCTCCACCGAAGATACACAGACAATTCTTCAGAAGGAAGAAATTGAGGACTACCGTTGGCTTCGTTATCCCGAAGCTCTGGAAACTCTTAAATTTGAGAACGATAAAGAAATTCTTATATCTGTCAAGGATTTTATGACGGAAAATGCCATTAATTGATTTTAAGGAGTAATTTCGATGACCGAACAGATTGCATTATGGTTTGAATCCCTTTTCCCGTCTGCCACAAGCAGGGAGCTTATCGCTTTTATTGTTTCTCTTTTTCCCGTGCTTGAATGCCGGGGCGGTATGATAATTGCCATGGCGGCAGGGGTGGAATTTATAAGAGCATTTATAATCTGTTATATAGCAAATATGCTTCCGATTCCCTTTATACTTCTTTTCATTAAGAAAATTTTTGCTTTTATGAAGAAGCACGGAATTTTAACAAAGGTTGTCGAAAAGCTTGAAGGTAAAACTACAAAGCACAAGGACAAAATCGATAAATACGGCCCTTGGGCACTGTTTTCATTTGTTGCCGTGCCGCTTCCCGGAACGGGCGGATGGACAGGTGCACTTATCGCGGCTTTGTTCAATATTGACATAAAGAAAGCTCTTCCGGTTATTGCCGTGGGGGTTCTGACTGCAAACATTATTATGTCGGTTGTTACATACGGTGCAGGTGCCGTATTCGGTTTTTAAGATAAAAAATTAAGGTGAATTGAAATGAAAAGGTTTTTATTAAATAAAGGTGACAGTAAGGCACTTTTTGCGGTATCTGCCGTCAATTTCATTTTGTATGCCGTGTGGTTTGTTTCCTATATCCTGTGTCTTATTCTCCGTGCATCTGCTTTTGACGGTGCACAGTCCACAATGGCTTTTTCGGGACAGGTTAATTATACAGTTGAAGTAACATCTCCGTTTTTTGCTGTTCTTCGCATTTTGATATATTTTCTTCCCGTGCTTCTTCTTTTATGGATTGTTCTTCTTATGGTTGCAGATAAAAAAAGAAAAGCACTTCCGGACAAGAAAATTATTGTTGCCGTTTTCGGAGCGGATTTATTGAGTGCGGCGATGGTTATGTTTGATATCACGGCATCTCATATGATATTTTGATTTTTTTCTCTTGACAAAAACAGTCATTTGTAGTAAATTTAACACAATATAATACTGTGACGGGAACCAGTAACAGTAACACGGCTTTCAGAGAGCAGTCGTCAGGTGCAAGACTGCAGCACGGTTTTTGTGAATACCTCCCTGAGTTTCGCACCGAAAAGCTCACACTCAGTAGGCTGCGGCGGACGCATCCGTTATAAGTGCAGGTACTCTTATATGAGAGCCGTTGAGGGTAATTCCGTGAGGAATTGCCGAAAAAAGGTGGTAACACGGACCTTTCGTCTGTCCTTTTATGCAGGGGACAGGCGTTATTTTTTTTGTATGCTCAAAAAAGCTTGTGCTGAATTCAGAAGTCGGGTGTCGGATGTCGAAGGACGGATATCGGTTGTCGGAAAGAAGAGGCCTGATGGCGGAAATTTGAAGTTGGTCGGATAAATTACGGAATATGATAAAGGAAGCCTCGGTTATCGAGGTATCTTTGGAGTTCCGAGAATCAGTTTTCGGCTGTGAGGCTCTTGGCTGGGATATTTTGTGACAGCTTGGGTTGTGCTGTCAGAATTTCTGATTTTTGAATATTTTTTGTAATTAAATCAAATTTTACAATAAAGGAGTTTTTTCTATGCGGATTTATGAAGAACTTAAAGCCCGCGGGCTTATTGCTCAGGTTACAAATGAAGAAGAAGTAAGAGAGCTTGTAAATAACGGTAAGGCAGTTTTCTATATCGGCTTTGATCCCACTGCAGATTCTCTTCACGTGGGGCACTTTATGGCACTTTGCCTTATGAAGCGTCTTCAGATGGCAGGCAACAAGCCTATTGCTCTTATAGGCGGCGGCACTGCTCATATCGGTGATCCTTCCGGCAGAACCGATATGCGTTCAATGATGACAAAGGAAACCATTGAACACAACTGCGAATGCTTCAAAAAGCAGATGGAACGCTTCATTGAATTCGGTGAAGACAAGGCAATAATGGTTAATAATGCGGACTGGCTTTTAGACCTTAACTATGTTGAGCTTTTAAGAGAGGTTGGTGCGTGCTTCTCCGTCAACAATATGCTGCGTGCGGAATGCTATAAGCAGAGAATGGAAAAGGGGCTTTCTTTCCTTGAATTCAACTATATGATTATGCAAAGCTATGACTTTCTTGAGCTTTACAGAAAATACGGCTGTAATCTTCAGTTCGGCGGTGACGACCAGTGGTCAAATATGCTGGGCGGCAGAGAGCTTATAAGAAGAAAGCTTGATAAGGAATCCCACGCCATGACAATAACCCTTCTTCTTAACTCCGAAGGCAAGAAGATGGGAAAGACCGTGGGCGGTGCAGTTTGGCTTGATCCCAATAAGACTTCTCCATACGATTTCTATCAGTATTGGAGAAATGTGGGTGATGCCGATGTTCTCAAGTGCATCCGTATGCTCACATTCCTTCCCCTTGAAGAAATTGACAAAATGGATTCTTGGGAAGGTGCACAGCTTAACACTGCAAAGGAAATTCTTGCTTTTGAGCTGACAAAGCTTGTTCACGGTGAAGAAGAAGCCAATAAGGCTCAATCGGCTGCAAGAGCTCTTTTCTCTGACGGCGGCAGCGATGCTCCCGAAGCACCTCTTGCTGAAGACGATTTCAGGGACGGTGCTGTTGACATTCTCACAATGCTCGTTTCTTCGGGACTCACTCCCACCCGTTCAGAAGCACGCCGTGCAGTTGAGCAGGGCGGCGTTACCGTTGACGGTGAAAAAGTTGCCGACATAAAAAAATCCTTCACCAAAGAAGATATCGGCGAAGGAATTCTTCTCAAAAGAGGAAAGAAGAGCTTCAAGAAGATTATTGTCGGATAAGCTACTGAAGACTGTAACCGAAATTGAGGTCGTACAAATTGTTTTCACTGTTTGGCTTAAACAAAAAAATAAACCTTATTCGCTTCCTGAAAAAACAGGAAGCGATTTTTTTTGTCTTCTGCCGTAAAAAGATAAGGATACCTCGATAACCTAGGCTTTGTTTATTTTCTTTTTTTTGCATGGTCTCGGTTTTTTTGTTTTTGAACTTATTTTTTTTGAGGCGATTGAGATAAAATAATATATTTTTGTCATTTGTTGTTTTCTTCTTCCAGAATAATTTTACCTATTCTTCGAATTGATACTTTGACTGTGAGGTTAAATTGTGTAAAATCTGGCAGATTTTTATGCATATTCAGGTTGTTTACAAGGAATTGATTATTTTTAAGAGCAAGTGCTCTGCCGAAATGAAAAATATCATAATTTTTACCATAAAAGATTTCGCTCAAATTCTCTGCAATCAGAATACCTATGGCTTCTGCGGCTTTTCCCGACAGCTTTTCCGTGTCATTTTTCGAAAGTCCCCGAAAGCTTTCAGACTGAAATTCGGGGATGTCACAGGAAAGCTCGGTCTTTATATTAAACACCGCTTTTCCGCTTTCTATATTCAGTTTTTTCGTTGTTTTGCAGTCAATTATTTCAAGTGTTGCCGTGCCTTGGTCCGTTAATACCGTTAAGTCACCGTTTTCTATTTGGTTATTGATTATCATTAAAGACAGCGTTTTTTCAGGTGATATTACTGCCACTTTTCCGTCTTTTCCGAAAATTACGGTTCCCGAAAGATTGACCTCTTTTGTGTCATTGAAGCCGTTGTCTTTTATGCCGATAAGTGGGCAGAATGCATTATCGGTCTGTCCCGAGATGTTTCCCAAAAATTTATAAAGAGGCATATAACAGCTTCTTCCCGTATGCTTCCACGAGGACAATGCCGCTTCAAGAACGTTGCCTGCAGAAACATTGTTTCCGAAATTTGCACTAACTGTCTCTTCTGCCGTTTTTTCTGCTACTGCAAAAAGAATGTCCGTTCTTGTTGTATATTCTCTTCTGAAAAAGTCAAGCACTTCACTGAGCTTTTCTTTTGCGGTTTCCGATCCCACAAGAAGAATTCTTGCCTGTGAAAAAAGCGGTATCTGTCCCGTAACAACGGAAATGCTGTTCATTGCCATACCTATTGTTTCTCCTTGAAAGAGATAGCATTTTGTGAGCTTCGGGGCGGAAATGCTGTTCGATTCGCTTCCTGCGGAAAAAGAATCAAGTCCTTCAATGGTAACACGGTATATTCCGTCACTGTAATCAATGCCTATGGCTTCAATTATAAGTCTTTCGTTGAGTTCAACTATCTCAATTTCGCTGCAGCCTGAAAAAGTCAGAGTAAAAAGAGAAATTATGAGAAAAACAGCCGTTAATTTTTTCATAGTTTTTTTCTCCTTTTACTTATATTTATCAGGGTGATTATTGCAGGAAACACAATCATAACAAAAAGAAAAGCCCCGTCCCATATTCTTGATGAAACTGTTTCCGAAAATATCGTTACCGTGCGTGAAGCCATAAGATAAACTCCTCCGATGCACACCGAACATATAATTCCTGCAGGCAGTTTTTTTATCTTTCCTAAGCCTTGTCTGAGGCATGAAAGACTGCAGTATAAAAGAAAAGCAACGTGAATGAAGATGCAAAGCACCCAAACGCCCGTGAGAATGTCGTCAAGCCTTTCAAAAATACCGAATTTTGCTATTACCGTGAGTGTATATAAGGGGAAAATCTGGTCGTTTCCGTATTCTCCCGTAACGCCCGAAAGCACTGTAAGAATAAGAGCTGTAACAAGAGAAAAAACGGCAATCCACGAAAAGGTGAGCTTTACTTTCGAGCCTTTTATTTCAGGATAAGAAATGTAAAGAGTGAGAAGCTCCACGGCTCTCACGGAGACATAAAAAGAAAAGCCGAAAATCGGTGAAATACCTTCCGTAAAAACAGGCTGCAGATTTGTTATAAGAAATTCGTCCGTCACCGTAAGAAGAATAAAAACCACGCTCAGTCCCAATATCCACAAAAGAATAAAGGATGTTCGCCCTATTGCTTCAATGCCCTTGAGTGCGGCATAAAGTGCGGCACAAAGAAGCAGGAATATCATAATATGAAGCTCTGAATTCGGGAATATAACCGTGCTGATAAAAAGCTCAAATCTTGCAGTGCCGATGCCCGCAAACCATAAAAATGCCGAAGCAAAAATAACTGCTGAGATTTTTGAGAACAGTGGAGAGATTCTCTTCGCGGAAGTAATAATGCTTTCTCCCTTATTTTTTTTTATAAAAAATAAAATTACTGAAGCGTAAATAAATTCAAAAATCGCCACGGGAATAACTGTGAGTATTCTGTCACCCGACGTAAGATATGAGGTGGAGGGAAGCATAAAGGTGAAAAGGGAAATTATACGGCTTAACATCAGAATTGAAAACATCTGAACCGTGTTTATTTTTCCGAGAGTAGTCATCAGAATTTCATTTCTCCTACAGATTTATTTCTGTCTTTTATTTTTGTCCAGCTTCTTCTTATAAGTGTATCCGCCTGTGCTTTTTTTACGAAGGGTGAAAGAGGAGCGGAAAAGGGAATGCCGTAAGGTGAAACAGAGCATATATCAATAATCATAACACCAAGTCCCAGCATTATGCCGTAAAGTCCCGTAAAACCGCCGATTATTATAAAACCGAACCGAAGAATTGCGACGGGCTCATGAAGCCGCACTATAACGGAAGACGAAATGGCAGTCAACGCCACAATTATCAGCATCGGAGCGGCAATAAGCCCCGCAGTAACCGCCGCATCTCCTATAACCAACGCTCCCACAATGCTTACGGCGTGACCGATTGTCCGCGGCATACGAAGTCCCGCTTCTCTGACGATTTCATAAATAAAGTGAATAGCAAGTGCCTCTATCATTATGGGAAACGGAGTTTTTCCCGTTGCTGCCGATATTCCGTACATTATGTCTGCAGGTAATATTTCGGGATGGAAAAGAATAATTGCAACAAAGGCTCCCGGAAGCGTTGCCGCAATAATAAAGCAGATTATTCTCAGTGTTCTCATAAAAAAAGCATAATATGTGCTTGAAAGATAATCGTCAACCGCGTGAAAATAATCTATAAAAAGATAGGGAACAATAAGTGCAAAGGGTGTGCCGTCGCAGATTATTCCCACTCTGCCCTCAAGAAGCATTGAGGAAAACTTGTCAGGCCGCTCCGTTATTCCCGTATCGGTAAAAAATGACGGTCTTCTGTTATCGATAAAGGGCCGAAGATATCCCGAGCCCAGTACTGCATCAAGCTCGATTTTCTTGAGTCTTTTGGTGACGGAAGACAGAAGCTCTGTGTTTACCTTGTCGGATAAATAGCATATAAGAACAGGAGTGTTGCTTGTTTTTCCTATCGTTATCTGCTTTATTATAAGCTTTGGAGTTCTTAATTTTCTTCTTATTAGTGTTGCATTGTCCTTGAAGTTATCGGAAAAGCCTTCCTGTGAGCCTCTTTCGTTCTGTTCGCTTTGGGGCTCGTTTATCGCACTTTTCGGAAAGCCCTGAAAGGGAAAAGAAAGTGCGTTTTTTTCACCGTCTGTAATGAGAATGAGATTGCCGGAAATTATATTTTCCGCCGCTTCCTCCAAGGTCCCCACCGTTTTCAGGTTCGTTCCCTTGAAAACGGTATTTCTTACGGTGACAAAAGCATTTTCCGTGATTTCTTCCTTGAAATCCGTAAGAGGCTTTATAATGCTTTCCGTTATTTTTATTTCGTCGCACATTCCGTCAAGAACGAATGCATAAGTGCTTTTGCCGCCGAAAAGAAGATGTCTTATGACAAGGTCAAAGCTTCCTCCGAAAAGCTCTTTTATGCTTTTCATATCCTCTTCGGCTTTTCCCGTGAAATAAATCATATTATTTTTCATCAAATCAACCTTTCCCGTATTATGTATTACCCGAAAAAATCAGGATATACTTATTTCCGAAAGGTCTGATTTTATGCTTATTTCATTTTTCAGAACACTCATTCTTTTTGTGTTCGTAATTTTTGCTGTGAGGCTTATGGGAAAAAGACAGGTAGGACAGCTTCAGCCTGCGGAGCTTGTCATAACAATACTTTTGTCTGAAATTGCCGCAACTCCCATGCAGGATAATGATATTCCCATGCTCAATTCCATAGCGGCAATTCTCATTCTTATAAGTCTTGAAATAATTATGTCTGCAATTAGTCTTAAAAGTATGAAATTCCGAAGTGTTCTGCAGGGCAATTCAGTGGTAATTATAAAAGACGGAATAATTCAGCAGAATGAAATGAAAAAGCTTCGTTTTACCCTTGATGACCTTCTTGAAGCACTTCGCGGCAAGGATGTTTTTGATATATCCGAGGTGGCTTTTGCCGTGGCGGAAACCAACGGAAGCCTCAGTGTGCTTCTCAAGGATAAAAAACAGTGTGTTACAAAAGAGGATATGAATGTACCCGAAAACAAAAACGGAATGCCCGTGGTTGTGATAATGGACGGAAAATATGTTTCTTCACCCCTTCCGGATTTTCCTCTGACTAAAAAGAAAATTGAAGGCATTATAAAGAAAGAGGGAATAACCGCTGACGATATTTTTCTTATGAGTGTGGATAAGTGCGGAAAAAGTCTGATAATTGAACGGGAGAAAAATGAATGACAAAAAGAGTGGTTATTGCAGTGCTGCTGTTTTCCGTGGCACTTTTGGGAAGTGTGAGTGCAAACAGATTTACTCTCAGAGCCTTTGAGGATATGAAAACGGTTATAGAGAGAACGGAAGAAAACAACGAAAAAGCAGAAAAGCTGCTGGAAATATGGAAGCGAAATAAAGGTCCTGTTTCCGTTTTTCTCAAGCATACTGATGCTGATACCCTTGAAAGATATTTTGAACTTCTGGAAATTTATAAAAACGGTGAAAATGATATGATGTTCCGAACGGTTCTGTATGAGCTTGAAGCTTTTATTGAAGTCATCGCACGGACAGAAAAACTGAAATTCGAAAATATTTTTTAGTTTTCCCCTTTACTTTTTTTAATATATTATATATAATAAACTGAATTGTAATTTTTATCATCGGAAAACAGACCGAAAAATATGCGGAGGCTGAAAATTGACCTTATCTGAAAATCAAACACCCGTTGTCTCACCCGAAGAAATCAGAAAACAGCGGGACTACATAGAAAGAATAAGAACCATACTTTCCGTAAAGTATCAGGGAGCTTCTCCCAAGGCATATGTTCATACATACGGTTGTCAGGGAAATGTGGCTGATTCCGAAAGAATAAAAGGTCAGCTTCACGAAATGGGTTATGTCTTTACCGAAAACAGAGAAGAAGCGGATTTTGTGCTTTTCAATACCTGTGCCGTAAGAGAACACGCCGAAGACAGAGTTTTCGGAAATGTGGGGGCTTTGAAGCCCATAAAAAACGGCAAAAAGGATATGATAATTGCTCTGTGCGGATGTATGATGCAGCAAAAGCATATCTGGGAAAGAATAAAAAGAAGCTATCCTTATGTAAATCTTGTTTTCGGAACCTTTGCAATACACCGTGTGCCCGAGCTTCTTTATAAAGTGCTTCGCGGCGGTAAAAGAGTTTTTGAAACCGAAGAAACATCGGGTGAAATAGCAGAAGGTCTTCCCGTATACCGCGACCGTGACTTCAAAATGTGGCTTCCCATTATGTACGGCTGCAATAATTTCTGCAGTTACTGTGTTGTACCTTATGTCAGAGGCAGAGAAAGAAGCCGTGCTCCTGAAGCCGTAATTGAAGAAGCAAAGGAGCTTATTTCTCTCGGTGCAAAGGAAATTACGCTTCTGGGGCAGAATGTAAATTCCTACGGTAAAAACTGTTCCCACGGAGTGAATTTTCCGAAGCTTCTCAAGATGATAAACGATCTTCCGGGAGATTTCAAAATAAGATTTATGACATCACACCCGAAAGATTGCACGAAAGAGCTTCTTGATACCATGGCACAGTGCGAAAAGGTTGCAAGACACCTGCATCTTCCTTTTCAGTCGGGAAATAACAGAGTTCTTAAAGAGATGAACAGGGGATATACGAGAGAGGAATATCTTTCTCTTGTTGAATACGGGAGAAAGGTGATGCCCGATATATCTCTCACAAGTGATATCATTGTCGGCTTCCCCGGTGAAGCCTATGAGGAATTTCAGGACACGCTGTCTCTTATAAAAGAAGTCCGCTTCACATCTTTATTCACTTTCATTTTTTCACCGAGAAAAGGCACAAAGGCTGAAAATATGCCCGATCCCGTGCCCTATAAAGAAAAATCTGCGTGGTTCACGGAGCTTCTCAAGGTTCAGGAGGAAATAGCCGCCCAACGATGCAAGGGAATGCTGGGCAAAACCTATGAGGTTCTTGTTGAAGGCTTTACAAAGGAAGAGGACGGAAGACTGACGGGCAGAACCGACGGCAATATAAACATTGATTTCGATGGCGATGCTTCTCTTATCGGAACATACGTAAAAGTAAAGGTTACAAATGCTCTTAACTGGATTTTATCAGGTGAGTTAATTAATTAAAAGAACGGAGAAAAACAAACAATGGATGTAATTACAGCAGTTAGAGAATTAGGAAAAGCAATTCAGGCAGATGAAAGATATCTTGTTTTCAAAAAGGCTCAGGAGGCCAATGAAAACGATATAGAGCTCAACGGGCTTATCGGAAAACTCAATCTCATTCAGCTTTCATATCAGAACGAATCGGGAAAAGAAGAGCCCGATACAAAGAAGCTTGAAGGCTATGACAGTGAATTCAGAGAAATCTACGGTCAGATTATGCTCAATGAAAATATGAGAAACTATGAAGAAGCAAAGGGCAATGTTGACAATATGATGAATTACCTTATTCAGATTCTCACTCTTTGCGTAAACGGTGAAGATCCCGAGACCTGCGAGGTTACGGCTCAGGAAGAAGGCTGCACCGGAAACTGTGCCTCCTGTGGCGGCAGCTGCGGCTGATAAAATGCGAAACGGATAATGAATTTAACTATAAAGGCTATTCATTATTCATCCGGTTTAATTTTACTGACGAGGAAGTTTTAAAATGGCAGAATTTACGCCGATGATGAAACAATATTTCAAGATAAAGGAACAGTATCAGGATGCACTGCTCTTTTACCGTCTCGGTGACTTTTATGAAATGTTTTTTGATGATGCGAAAACTGCATCAAGAGAGCTTGAGCTTGTTCTGACGGGCAGAGACTGCGGACAGGAGGAAAGAGCACCTATGTGCGGCATTCCTTTTCATGCCGCAGATACATATATTGCAAGACTTGTTGCTAAAGGCTATAAGGTTGCAGTGTGTGAACAGACCGAAGATCCCTCACAGGCAAAGGGTATAGTTACAAGAGACGTCATAAGGGTTGTCACTCCGGGTACAGTTACGGAAAGCATAATGCTTGACGAGGAAAAAAACAATTTTCTTGCTTCTGTTTATTTTTCCGAGGGAAAAGCAGGTTTGGGCTTCTGTGATGTTTCAACGGGAGAGCTCTATATCAGCGAAGAATGCGGCGAAGGGGTTCAGGAGAAAATAATAAATGACCTTGCAAGATTTTCTCCCGCAGAACTCATTACAAATGAGGAGGTCCCCGCCGATAAATTCCTTCGTACATATATTTCGAGAAAAACCGATATTCTCGCATCGGTTAAAAATGACGATGCATTTGAGCTTGAAAGAAATAAAAGCATTATCCGCGAGCATTTCAAAAAGGATATGGATGAGCTGTCACTTGACGGAAGAGAACACGCAGTAAGAGCACTCGGATGTATGCTCTCATATCTTTTTGATGCCCAGAAAAACTCCCTTGCCAATATAACCGAAATTAAAATTTATAACGATGAAAAATATCTGTCTCTCGGTGCGGTGACAAGACGTAATCTTGAGCTCACCGAAACTGAAAGACGAAGAGAGAAAAAAGGCTCGCTTCTCTGGGTGCTTGACAAGACAAAAACCGCAATGGGAAAAAGACTTCTTCGAAGCTGGGTTGAACAGCCTCTTATAAATGTGACCGGAATAATAAACCGTCTCAATGCGGTTGAGGAGCTTTATGATTTTACACAGCTGCGTCAGGAAATAAGAGACACCTTAACGGGAATAAATGACCTTGAAAGAATAACGACACGTGTGGTATACGGTTCTGCAAATGCAAAGGAGCTTCGAAGCCTTCTTGCAACCGCTTCAACGCTTCCCGTTATAAGAAAGCTTCTTGAAAATTGCAGCTCAATGATGCTTCGTGACATATATAATTGCATTGATGAATTGGAGGATATAAGAAGTCTTATTTCACGTGCAATAAAAGAAGATCCGCCCTTCTCCGTAAGAGAGGGAAATATGATAAACGACGGTTATCACACAGAGCTTGACGAGCTTCGCACCATAGTCAACGGCGGCAAGGACTATCTTGCAAGAATTGAAGCCGAGGAGCAGGAAAAAACGGGTATAAAGAAGCTGAAAATAGGCTATAACCGTGTTTTCGGTTATTATATTGAGGTTCTCAATTCTTTCAAAGAATATGTTCCCGAGCATTACATAAGAAAACAGACGCTTTCAAACTGTGAAAGATATATAACTCCCGAGCTCAAAGAGCTTGAATCAAAGGTTTTGGGTGCACAGGAGAGAATAACAAAGCTTGAATATGAGCTTTTTTGCGAAGTGCGTAACACTGTTGCCGAGGCACAGTTCAGATTAAGAAATACCGCCTCTGCTCTTGCAAGGCTTGATGCTCTTTGTTCTCTCGCACAGGTGGCACAGACCAATAATTTTGTCCGTCCAGAAGTGAATTTTGGAGATGTTATTGATATAAAGGACGGCAGGCACCCCGTTGTTGAAAAATTCCTTGACGGTGCTCCCTTTGTTCCCAATGATACGTATCTTGACGGAGATGAAAACACCGCCGCAATCATTACCGGTCCCAATATGGCAGGTAAATCCACATATATGCGACAGACTGCTATAATTGTTCTTATGGCACAGATGGGTTCGTTCGTTCCCGCAAGAAGTGCCACCATAGGTATTGTAGACAGTATTTTCACCCGTGTGGGTGCATCTGACGACCTTGTGGGCGGACAGTCAACCTTTATGACGGAAATGAGCGAGGTGTCTTCAATTCTTTCCAATGCAACGGGTAAAAGTCTTATTATTCTTGACGAAATAGGCAGAGGCACATCCACCTATGACGGAATGAGTATCGCCAGAGCAGTTCTCGAATATGTAACAGATAAAAAGAAAATCGGTGCAAAAACCCTTTTTGCAACGCACTATCACGAGCTGACAGAGCTTGAAGGACAGCTTCACGGTGTGAAAAATTATAACACCTCCGTAAAAAAACGCGGTGACGATATTACTTTTCTTCGAAGAATTGTACGCGGCTCTGCAGACGGAAGCTACGGTATTGAGGTTGCAAAGCTTTCTGGTGTGCCTTCAAGCGTCGTTAAACGTGCAAAAATAATTTTACAGGAGCTTGAAGAAAACGGCACTGTCACAACAAATGTAAAAGCACCTGTTGCTTCTGCAAGGGAAGATTACGGCCAGATTCAGATGTTCTCTTCTCTCAACGATGAAGTTATTAATGAACTCAAAGCTATTGATGTTAATACACTCACTCCTATAGAGGCTTTAGGGAAGCTTTATGAGCTGAAGAGCCGTATAAAATAAATTACAGAAAGGCGGCGGTATTATGCCGAAAATCAATGTTCTGCCCAAATCCGTGGCAGAGCTCATAGCGGCGGGCGAAGTTGTTGAAAGACCGTCGTCTGCAGTTAAAGAGCTTATAGAAAACTCCATTGATGCAGGCTCTTCCCACATCACCGTTGAAATAAAAAGCGGCGGTGTGAAATATATACGCGTTACCGATAACGGTTGCGGTATCGGCAAGGAAGACGTTCGGACCGCTTTTATAAGCCACGCAACGAGTAAAATCAGGTCCGGTGAAGACCTTGATGCTATTTTTACTCTCGGCTTCAGAGGTGAAGCCCTGCCATCAATTGCTGCCGTTTCAAAGCTTTCTCTGCTCACGAAGGCAGCGGATGAAGAAATCGGCACAATGATTGAAATTGAGGGTGGTGAGGAAATTTCCTTTGATGATGCAGGCTGTCCCGACGGCACCACAATCATTATCAGAGATCTGTTTTTCAACACTCCCGCAAGAATGAAATTCCTTAAAAAGGATATGACCGAGGGTACATATGTTTCGGATATTGTGTGTAAAACCGCAATATCCCATCCGAAAATCAGATTTACCCTGATAAAAGACGGAAAGACCGTGCTGAATACTCCCGGCAACGGAAAGCTTCTTGATACCGTTTATTCCGTTTTCGGAAAAGAAGTCAGCGAAGCACTCATTCCCGTCCAATATGAATATAACTCAATAAAAGTATACGGCTTTATTTCAAGACCGCTCAATAACAGACCTAACCGCAATATGCAATACTGTTATGTCAACGGAAGATATGTCCGTGTGCCCGTTGCCGCGGCGGCACTTGATGAAGCATATAAAAACAGAATTATGGTGGGAAAATTCCCTATGTGTTTCCTGTTTATGGAAATCCCCGCAGGAAAAATTGACGTAAATGTTCATCCCGCCAAAACCGAAATAAGATTTTCGGAAGATTCTAAAGTATTCGAAGCAATTTTTTATTCGGCAAAATCCGCACTGAATAAGGGCGATAATATCCGTCCCGAAATAACACTCAGGGATAAAAAGGATATCACCGCAAAAAAAGAAGCACAGCCTGTCCAGTTAAAGTTTACCGCAGAATCGGTAAAGAGCGTTGAAAACGCAAAAAATAAGGAAAACGACGCTTTTGCTTTTTCATCGCTTGAGAAAGCTTCTTATAATACGGAAAATGAGGCTTCAAAAACAGTATCAGCACCGCTTCAATCGAAAAAAAACGAAAAAGTTCATTCGGAGCTTTCCGAAAAAGTAATTTTTTCGGATGAAAAAAACAAAAGCACCGCAAATGCATCAACCGATTCTTTTAATATCGGCAGATTTTCAAAAATAGATATTATGGTTGACGACAGCGTTGAGTCTGAAAAAAAAGAAAAGCCTGAAAAGCCTTTTTCAGTCCCTGAAAAAGAAGCTGTTGCGGTTTTTCGTGATACGTCGGGTGTTTTTATGAATACCGTCACCAAAGACAGTGTTCAGGCGAATAAAGACAGCTATTATATAAAAAAAGAAGAAACAGTAAATTCCCCTACACCTTATAGGGATGATGACGGGAAGAAAGAAAAAACAGCAAGAATTGTCGGTGAAGTGTTCGGAACATACATTCTTGTTGAAGAAGGGGATAAGCTGCTTGTTATAGATAAGCACGCGGCACACGAAAGAATGATATTCAATTCTCTCGCCGAAGGCGGTTTTTCTTCGGATTCACAGTATCTTCTCTCGCCTGTATCCGTGCCTCTCACGGGTAAGGAATATGCAGCAGTGCTTGAAAACAAAGAGGTATTTGAAAAGGGCGGATTTTCCGTTGACGATTTCGGCGGCGGTACAATTATTGTAAGAGCCTGTCCCGTAACATTACAAAAAGAAGATATTTCTGCAATCATAACCGAAATGGCAGGGGAGCTGCTTCGCGGTAATATGCGTCCCGTTCCCGAAAAGCTTGACTGGCTTTATCATTCCACAGCCTGCCGTGCGGCAGTGAAGGCAGGGGACAAGCTTGATTTACTTGAATCGGAAGCTCTTGTGAAAAAGCTTCTTTCGGATGACAGTATACGCTATTGCCCTCACGGAAGACCTGTTATGTATGAGCTTACTAAACACGAAATAGAAAAACAGTTCGGAAGAGTATAAATGAAAGAAACCCATGATAAAATTCCCGTAATTGCGGTGGTTGGTCCCACGGCATCGGGGAAAACCGCATTTGCGGTAAAGCTTGCAAAAATATTTGATGCAGAAATCATATCCGCCGATTCCATGCAGATTTATAAAGGAATGGATATTGCTTCCGCAAAGGTCACCGAAGAGGAAAAGCAGGGCATAAGACATCACCTTGTTGATTTTCTTGATTGTGACAAAAAATATTCCGTTGCTTCTTTCATAAAGGATGCCTCGGCGGCAATAGAGGATATTGTTTCAAGGGGCAAAAAGGTTATAATCTGCGGCGGCACGGGACTTTATATTGACAGTCTTTTGCAGAATATAGTTTTTGAAGAGCAGCCCGATAACGAAGAAATCAGAAAAATGTTAAGAGAAAGAGCAGATAAAGAGGGGCTTGAAAGTCTTTATAATGAGCTTTCGGAAAAAGATCCCCAAACCGCCTTTGCTCTTCACATAAATAATGAAGGCAGAGTCTTGAGAGCACTTGAAGTGCTATATCTCACTGGTGAGAAGCCCTCTGTTTTAAGAGAACGCTCAAAATCAATCGAGTCTCCCTATAAGCCCGTTTATATCGGCCTTTTTTACCGCGACAGAAATGTGCTTTACGACAGAATTAACCGACGGGTTGATATGATGATAGAGAAAGGGCTCGTTGAAGAAGCAAAGGAGTATTTTTCTCTTCATAAGGACTATACCTCGGCACAGGCAATAGGCCATAAGGAAATGGCAGGTTATCTCACGGGAGAAATTACCCTCACGGAGGCTGCCGAAAATCTTAAAAAAGCAACAAGGCATTATGCAAAAAGGCAGATGACCTGGTTCAGACGAAACAGTGAATTACACAGTATATACTGTGATGACTATAAAAATACTGATGATGCTGTTGAAGCAGCCGCTTTGATTATAAAAAACAGCTTATTCAATAAGGCAGGTGATACTGATTGAAGCTACCTGAAATCAGCACAAGAATAGAGTTTGAAATAACCGACAAAAGAATCAGATTTGCAGGAATTTTTATTATTGTTTTTATTTGTATGTTTCTTGTAATATATCCTTTCTTTGCACTGATGGGAACCACAAGCGTAATAAAAACCCAGACTGCGGTTACAAGAACAATCTATGAAACCATTGATGTAAAGGCTATTGCAATCAGAAAAGAAACGGTGTTGAACCACACATATTCAGGTACGATAGTTCCGACGATTATGAACGGCTCAAAGGTTGCGGTGGGGGACATCGTTGCCGACATATACCGGGATGGGGAAAAAGCCGGATATGCCGAAAGGCTTCGTGAGCTTGAGGATGAAATAGAGTATTATAAAACAGTTTCTCTCAATTCACAGGTTACCCATCAGACGGATATTACGGTATATAAAAATAAGGTAACCGATATTCTTTTTTCTTTATCGGATGCCGTAGAAAAAAATGAGCTTTCCGATATATATTCTCTTTCAAGAGAGCTCAGAGAAGCCATTACAAAAAAACAGCTTGGCACAGGACAGGCTATTGATGTCACTCCCATAATCAATTCACTGATGAACGAATATGATTCAATAAAAAGTCTTGCCGTTCCTTCTTCAAGTGTCAGCGTTGAGACGGCTGGCTATTATGTGAACACGGCAGACGGTTTTGAAAACAGCATTGATTATTCCGATGTTGAAAAGCTATGTCCCGAAGATGTTGAAAATCTTCTTATAGCTTCTCCCGCACAGGTTTCACAGTATAATGTGGGAAAACTCATAACTGATTTTAACTGGTATCTTGTATGTAATACCACAATGGAAAAGCTTGCCGGAAAAACCAAGGGCTCTTATGTGAATGTGGTTTTCGGCAATTCGCAGATAGATGAACTCAGAATGAAAATTGAAGCAATCAATACGGAAGACGGCTCTGACAGAATAACTCTCATATTAAGCAGCAATATAATGAATGAAAATATTGCACAGCTGCGGGATGTGTCTGTAAAGATAAAAGTAGGTTCCGTGTCGGGACTTGCTGTTGACAGAATGGCATTGAGAACAGTTGACGGTGTCAAAGGTGTATATGTAAAGGTCGGTAATATCGTTGAATTTAAAAAGGTTCTTATAGATTATTCCGATGATAACATAATTCTGTCAGGCGATGACGGCGAAACCTCCGGTCTTCTTAAACTGTATGATGAAATAATTTTAGAAGGGACGGATTTATATGACTCAAAGCTTCTCAACTGATGCCTCCCTTTCATTTCTTTCGGAAAATTATAAAGAAATTTCATTTAAAATGTCAGAAGCTGCAATAAAGTCGGGACGAAAGCCCTCGGACATAAGGCTTATGGCAGTAACAAAAACCGTGAACCCGCAGTATATAAACTATATGACTTCTCTCGGTGTAAGGCTTATCGGAGAGAATAAGGTTCAGGAATTGTTGGGAAAACTGGAATTTCTCAATACGGAAAATTTGGAAATGCATATAATCGGGCATCTCCAGTCCAATAAGGTACGAAAAGTTATAAACACGGTTAATATGATACAGTCAGTTGACAGTATAGCTCTTATAGATGAAATATCAAGACAGGCTGTAAGCAATAATAAAACAATGGAAATTCTCCTTGAAGTCAACATCGGCGATGAGGCTTCAAAAACGGGACTCAAAGAAGAAATGCTGAATGAAACGGTTTTCAAAGCAGTTGAAACAGAAGGAATTTCTTTAAGAGGACTGATGAGTATTCCGCCCATATGTGAGGATGAACTTACCGCCCGTAAATATTTTGAGAAAACAAGACGGCTGTTTGAAGACTGCCGTGCTTCATTGGAAGATAAAGCGAATTTCAGCATTCTTTCCATGGGAATGTCATCCGATTATGAAGCGGCAATTCTTGAAGGCTCAACACTTGTGAGAGTGGGAAGCTCGCTTTTCGGCAAAAGAGTTTACTGATTATGTAAATTAACCCTTATAATATAATGTAAAAATAATGAAAGGATGTTACTATTATGGGTATAGGTGATAAAATTAAAAAGATACTGAACGTTGATGACGGATATTTTGATGAAGTGGAGACAGGGGATATTGAATACGAGCCATCTTCACAGGACTCTTCTTACAGGTCAGGTCAGTCATCAAGCGATAAGAGAGGCTCGGTTCATCATTCAACAAAGGTTGTTGACATTCACACCACGGCAAAGCTTCAGGTTGTTCTCAAAAAGCCGGAGCGTTTTGATGAAGCAACTGCAATTGCAGACGAGCTTCTTGATAAAAGAACAGTTGTTCTCAATCTTGAAGCAACTCTCAAGGATGAAGCCGGAAGACTTCTTTGCTTTTTAAGCGGTGTTGCATATGCAAATGGCGGAAAGCTCAAGAAGATAGCAAATAACACCTACATTATAACTCCCTATAATGTTGATGTGATGGGTGACCTTCTTGATGAACTTGAAAATAACGGTATGTTCTTTGTCTGATAAAAAGCAATAAGAGGAAAGGAAGCGAATTATTATGCTCAGTCCCGCACAACTCAAACAGGTTGAACTCAGAAAACTTGAAAATGATACATATTCATCCGCAGAGGTTGATAAATTTCTTGCCGATGTTATAAGCGATTACGAAAAGGTATTTGAAGAAAACGGAAATCTCATAAGAAAACTCAGCGTTCTTGCTGCAAAGCTTGATGAATACAGAAAAGATGAGAATGTGTTGAGAGACGTTCTTCTTAATGCACAGAAAAGTGCAGATATGATAATTGCAACGGCTGAATCAAAGGCAGATGCACTTATTGTTGATGCCAATAATGCCGTCGGTGAAATTAAAAAACAGGGCGACGGTATCATTGAAAATGCAAAAGCAAAGGCACATACCATAACTGCTGCCGCCGAAGCAGAATATACAAGTATTATTCAGTCAGCAAAGGTTATGGCAGACGGCTATCTTGCCGCCGCCAGAGATTCTGCCGCAAGTGTTACGGCAGAAGTTGAAAACAGTGTCAATGAGCTTTTGGGTGATTGTGACGAAAAGGCAGAAAAAATGCTTGAGGAAGCAAGGATATATTCCGAAAATCTTATTGCTGATGCAAAGAAAGAAGCAAATGAAGCTTTGGAAAATGCAAAAAATCAGGCAACAAAGTCTATTGATGAAGCAAATGCTCAGGCTTCAATGACTATAAACAATGCTGATTCTCAAGCTGCGTCTATGCTTGAGCAGGCTTCTGAACAGGCTGAAAGTATTGTTGCAGATGCCAAAATTGAAGCGGCAGATATTACAGATAAAGCAGTTTCAGAAGCTGTTGCTGTCCGTGATGAGGCACAAATCAAGGCAAATGAACTTAATGATGCTGCCGAAAAATATTCATCAGAGCTTGTAAATTCATCAAAGGAGCAGGCTGATGAGCTGCTCAAAAATGCACATGCCGAAGCAGATGAGCTTGTTGCCCGTGCAAAAGACAGCCTCGAAAAAGCAAAAACCACATCAACTCAGCTTATAAATGAAGCGGAAACCCGTGCTGTTCAGATGGTAGATGAAGCAAAGAAGCAGGCAGATGAGCTTAACCGTGTAAGCACGCATAATTCATTTATTTATATAGAAGAAGCTAAGACAAGAGCCGAGGAAGAAGTGGCAGAAATCAAAGCCGCCGCATTAAGACTGAATGACGAAGCAAAGCTTAATGCAGAAAACGTTCTTAATGAAGCAAAGGCACTCAGCTCACAGATACACACAGAAACCCGCCTTGAAGCAGAAACACTTCTTGAAACTGCAAAAGCAAAGGCACAGCAAATACTTTCCGATGCTGAAAACACGGTTATGGTGACACTTAACGATGCCGATAATACCGTAGAAGCAATTCTCAGCAAAGCAAGAGAAAAGAGTGCCGCAATGATGGCTTCCGCTACCGAGGAAGCAAGAATAAAGGTTTATGAGGCAGATAAAAACGCCACTGCAATGATGGATGAATCAAGCAGAAAGGCTGCCGAAATGCTTTCAGGTGCAAAGCACGAATGTGAAAGAATGACTGCTCTTGCCACAAATCTCAAGGTAAAGCTTGTTGACCTTATTACATCTGTAGAAAAGAACTATTATATTGTTCAGAGTCAGTCTGTTCAGCTTCGTGAAAGCCTTGAAAAGCAGGTTGCCGCCAGTGAAGAAATGCTTGCTGCACAGAAGAGTGCACTTTCCGTTCTTCCCGCATTTGAAGAGGGTACGGATGTATTCAACTTCAATATGGATGCTCATCTTGAGCCCATTGCACAGGATGTTGAAGTAATCAAGATGCTTTCTGTTTACGGCTTATATAAAGAAAGAGAAACGGGTGTGGATCCTGAGATTCTTTCAGCCCCCACTCTTATTACGGATACTGCGGCATCAATAAAAGCATCTGCACAGATTGATGCTCTTCTCGGAAAGAAGAAGGATAATTCAATTTTTAATCCCGAAGAATTTGTTGCGGAGAATGATAAAATTTCTGATCATTCCGATAAGGTTTTAACGGAAGTCAATGAACCTGAAGCACAAGAAAAGGCTGCAGAGCCGGTCTTTACATCGGGAATTGATTATAATGCAGACGATTTTTCAGCAATAGCCGATAATATAAGAAATGCAATCAATGATGTTGTTGATGACAGCAACAGTGAAATTGACGGAATCAAGACCGCTGACAGTGATTCTTCTTCCGATAATGTTCTTCCTGAAATTGAAGAAAAGGAAATATTTTTAGAGGAAAATTATACCGAAAAAACCGAAGCTGCCGAAGAAAAAGAAGAGGAGATTTTAGAGTTTACGGAGTTCGAAGAAGAGCTTGAGGATTTTGATGATTTCGGTGATTTCGGTGAAGCTTCAGCAAACGCTGATTTCAAAGGAGCATCTTTCTCTCTTGCCGATAAGGTGAGTGCCATGACAGAGGAGAAAAAGGATGCTGAAGATAAAAAAGCTTCTGACAACGATGATATTGACAGCTTTAATCTTGATTTTTCCGCTTTTGAACAGGATGAAGCCGATATAAAAGCACAAAACGAAAATAAAGGCAGTTTTTTCAAGAAAAAAGGTAAAAAGAAAAAATAATCCGAAACAATCCGATTTGTTTTTATGATTTACGGAGGATTAATCTTGAAAAAATACGACAAAAGAAAAATACTTTCATTGTGTTTACAGTTAATCGTTATGGCAGTGCTGATTTTCGTCGATTTGCTTATCAAAAAGATAGTGGTCGATAATATTGCTCTGTATGAAGACGTGAGCTTTATAAAAGGTCTTTTCAGTTGGACTTATGTGCGGAACACGGGTATGGCGTGGAGTATGTTTGACGGCAATCCGAAAATGCTTTCCGTGGTGACGGGAGTTGTAATTGCTGCAGTTCTCGTATATCTCGCATTACCTAAAAAACGTCCTCTTGCATACGATATTTGTATACCTCTCATTGTTGCGGGCGGTGCGGCAAATATGATAGACAGAATAACAAGAGGCTTTGTGGTTGACTATATAAAAACGCTTTTTGTTGATTTTCCTGTTTACAATTTTGCAGATATCCTTATTACCTGCGGTGCATTCAGTCTCATATTTTATCTTGTTTATGAGATAGTAAGAGATTCAACGGCTGAAAAGAAAAAGAAATTCGGTGAGGAAAATAACGGTGAATGAAACAGTTTTTGAGGTTCCGTCCCTTTATGATGGTGAGCGTCTCGACAAGACAATTTCTTCTGAAATTGACAATCTTTCAAGAAGTGCCGTTCAGAAGCTTATTGACGAGGGTGCCGTTACAGTCAACGGGAAAGCCGTTTCCAAAAGTCTTAAAATTAAAGGCGGAGACAGAATAAGTGTCATAATTCCCGAACCCACCGAGCTGAAAGCAGTTCCGCAGAATATTCCCGTGGAAATCGTTTATGAGGACGAAGACCTTCTTGTGGTAAATAAACCCAAAGGAATGGTGGTGCACCCCGCTGCGGGAAATCCCGACGGAACACTTGTCAATGCTCTTTTATATCATTGTAAAGGCAGACTTTCATCAATAAACGGAGTTATCCGTCCCGGAATTGTCCACAGAATTGATAAGGATACAAGCGGACTTCTTATTGTCGCCAAAAATGATGTGTCCCACACATTTCTTGCCGAACAGATTAAAGAGCACAGCTTTACGAGAAGATATAAGGCTGTCGTTATAGGAAAAATGCCGAAGGATGAGGGTACAATTAATGTTCCTTTGGGAAGAAGTTCCGCAGACAGAAAAAAACAGGCGGTCAACGGTCTTAATCCCAGAGAAGCTATAACGCATTATAAGGTTATTGAGCGATATAACGGCTATGATTTATGCAGCTTCACACTTGAAACGGGAAGAACCCATCAGATAAGAGTTCATTCCGCTTCAATCGGACATCCCGTTGCGGGTGATGCCGTTTACGGACCTCCCGGAAACAATCTCGGTCTTGTCGGTCAGTGCCTTCACGCCGAAACAATAGGATTTATTCATCCTTCAACAAAACAGTATATGGAATTTTCGGCACCTTTGCCCGAATATTTTATAAATACAATCAAAAAACTTTCAAAATAAAAGGAGTGCTTTACTTATGGAAAATTGTGAAAAGAAACAGTTAAAACTTAAAGCCGCCAACGTAAGAAAAGGTATTATTGAGGGTACCTTCAATGCAAAAAGCGGACATCCCGGCGGTTCTCTTTCAATAGCTGATATTCTCTCTTATCTCTATTTCAGGGAGATGAGGGTTGATGTCGCAAATCCCAAGTGGGAGGGAAGAGATCGTCTTGTTCTCTCAAAGGGCCACGCAGCACCTGCTTTATATGCGGCTCTTGCTGAAAAGGGCTTTTTCCCCGTTGAGGATCTTAAGACATTCAGAAAGACAACATCCTACCTCCAGGGTCACCCCGATAAGAACAAGGTTCCCGGCGTAGATATGTCCACAGGCTCTCTTGGTCAGGGCGTTTCCGTTGCATGCGGCATGGCGCTTGCAGCAAAGCTTGATAATTCTGACCGCCGCGTATGGGCTCTCGTAGGCGATGGTGAGGCAGAGGAGGGTCAGGTTTGGGAAAGCGCAATGTTTGCTGCTCATTACGGACTTGATAATCTTTGCTATATCCTCGACTGGAACGGTCTTCAGATCGACGGCGCAA
>JAZSJT010000123.1:0-23550 GCA_045534425.1 Acutalibacteraceae bacterium
CCTCAAAAGCCTTGCCGTGACGGACTTCGTCACAGTAAATCCTTTATTTTTCAAGATTTACCGCAACTTATGGCACAAAATAAGCACAAAGAAAAATGTTTATGCTGAAGTTTTTTCAGGACATTTCGGTTTCTTTTATAAGCCTGTCTATATCCTCAAAAGCATTCTCTATGGCTTCTGTGTGATAAAGCTCATACAAAGAATAAATCTTTTCAGTGATACCAAGAGCATCCCAGACTTTCAGAATCTCACCCGAGGTTGTTCCCTTATACTCGGCATATCTTTCCGTTAAATACATAAAAAAAGTCATTTCACGACTCATGCAAGTCCACCTCTGAGATAAAGAGAGTTTCTGGGATTGCCTGTAATTTTTTCTGCTTCCCACATATCAAATATAGCAGGAGCTCCGAAATCCCACATTTCATACTTCTTATCAGAGAGCATTCCGTGAATCTCAGAAGAAGCAAAAGCCTTAAAAGCCTGCATCGGACTGAAGCCGTATTTTTCGCAGATAAGCTCAACCACAGCCTTATTGTAATAGTCCATTATTACACTCGGAGTTCTTGTCATAATGTGATCACCTCTTTAAATTTTAACGCAGCTACTGCCCTTTCGGTCTTCATCACATACTGATCCTTAAGCTTCTGTGTGAGAAGACGCCTGATAGCCTCTTCTTCATTATAATCTCCTGCAATAAACATGTTTATTACAGGCATAGTATTGTCATTCGCAACAGGACCGGAAATTACGTCATAGTCATTGGCAACATTTGTATTGGTTCTGTGCGAAGCTACAAACTTAAGCCAAGCAGCATCAGGAGCATTAAACTTAAGAGTTTTTAATGAAGCAACATCTTCATCATAATCAAATACTGTAACAGTGGGAGTTCCTTCGCCCCGGCGTAACACCATAAGCTTTGCCCATTTTGCAGCTTGTTCACAATCGGATGTAAGATAAAAACCGCTTCCGAAATCCAATGCACGATTGCTGCCTATTATTTTCGGTTCTTTAACAGCTACATTACTGCCATGATATAAAAGCATTTACGTTCCCACCTTTCTTTTTTAATTATAACACTCCTGACTACAGTTTTCAAGATAAGAAAATATGAACCTCTCAGGGTATTGACTGAAGCCTTATGATATTGGAATAAACTATATTAAACTACAAAAAATAATCGAGCAGAAGAGACTCGTTCCCTTCTGCTCAACCGGTTTATACAGTTTCTTATACTACAAATAAAGCAAATCCTATTAAGAAATTAACCAAAATATCTCTTAAGAAGGCCTTCAAAAGCCTTGCCGTATCGAGCTAATAACATATGCTGCTCTGCTTCTCTTTCTGTTCTGAACGCCTGTTTTTGACAGAATCTGAATCGGGATCCGTCATAACCCATTTATCTATTTTAGGGCTCTTATTATAAAGTCGGTACACAAAGCCATTACCACCAAGAATTTTATATACATAACGGGTGTTTGTCTTTATGAGCTTCTTTCCGTTTTTTTGTGATATACTTAATTTCCTTTCCTGTTCTCGGTTCAGTTCTTACTTTGTTTGAATCAGCTTCAATAACATCAGCCTGACCTAAATCAATCTCCAACGGTTCATTTTCATCTTCTGCTAATTTCCCGGCTTCTGCTTCATCAGAAAGCCAATCATTTTCCGGATTGTATCTTTTTCGTCAATATAATCTGTAGAATTTAAATATTCTTCCATACAAATTCACCTCTTTTACACAATAACATGATTTTTAGCACAAATCAAATAGCACACAAAACAATATAATAAAAAAATTTTTTAGCACAAAAATTACACACAAAAAAAGCTATGGCGAAAAATCCATAGCTTTTTACTATTTGGAGGATAATTATTTTAATGCACATACAAGCCCTTTTTATAAGCTTCAGCAAAAATAATCAACCGTTTAATTGAATTTTTTCTTTATTGCTTTGTGGTAGTGTGCGTAGGTGCAGGAGGGGGCTTTGCTGAGGACTGCACTTTCGGTGACATCTGCTATGAAGAGCTGATGCGAGCCGAGGTTCATAGAACTCTTTACCTCACAACTGAAAAATGCGTTGGTGTTTTCTGTCACGTACGCAATACCGTTGTGAGCACGGTCAAATCCCTGAAAATCCTCGAATTTATCGACATCCCGCCCACTTCTCATACCGAAATGCTGTACGGTTTCAAAGGGCAAATCTTCCGTTAAAACACTTAAATTGAACCTTCCTGTTTTTTCTATAATTTCACGGGTTAAGTTACCCATCTGGCAGGAAATTGCAATTTTTGTGGGATCATTTGCTACCTGGAAGGCGGTGTTTATGATACAGCCGTTGTCCCTTCCCTCTTCGTCCTTCGCAGTCAGGATAAATAGTCCGTAGCTCAGATTAAACAGAGCCGTGGGATCCTGCTGCGGGTTCCTTCAGCCCTTGAAATAACGTTTAAGAAGTCCCTCAAAAGCCTTGCCGTGACGGGCCTCGTCGCGTGCCATTTCGTGAACTGTGTCGTGAATAGCATCAAGATTAAGCTTCTTTGCAAGAGCTGCAAGCTCAAACTTGCCGTTTGTTGCACCGTATTCGCAATCAACACGCCATGCAAGATTTTCCTTTGTGGAAGCCTTCATATTGGGCTCCAATACACCGCCTAAAAGCTCTGCAAACTTTGCTGCGTGTTCTGCTTCTTCGTATGCAGCCTTTTCCCAGTAAAGACCGATTTCGGGATAGCCTTCACGGTGTGCAATTCTTGCCATACAGAGGTACATACCTACTTCTGAACATTCACCGTTGAAATTAGCCATAAGCTGATCGAAAATGTATTTCTTATCTTCTTCGCTGATATCGGGGTTATTTGCAACTGTCTTTTCATATATACCGAATTCATGCTCTGCGGCAAGCTTCATTTCACCCGACTGCTCTTTAAACTTTTCAGCAGGAACCTTACAAACGGGGCATTTTTCGGGAGCACTGTCTCCTTCGTGGACATAACCGCAAACTGTGCAAACAAATTTCTTTGACATAACTAAAACTCCTTTTATATGTAATTTTGTTTTATTCTCTTGGAACAATTCTAATTATAATAGAACGATTCTAATTTGTCAACTGTTTTTTTCAAAAATTTCAAAATTTTTATTTTTGATGTTTAACTGCCGTTTTTTTCGGGAAAAATACTGATGAAACATATAAAAAGGAGTTCAAAAAAAATGACAGTAAAACGCGGTGATATATATTATGCAGACCTGAGCCCCGTTGTGGGCAGTGAACAAGGCGGAGTGAGACCTGTACTTATAGTCCAGAATGATGTTGGAAACAAATATTCTCCTACGGTAATTGCGGCGGCAATAACCAGTCAGAAATATAAAACACAGCTACCCACCCATATAAGCGTTAATTCCGGCGGCTGCGGACTAGCAAAGGATTCAATAGTATTACTTGAACAGGTCAGAACAATTGATAAAACCCGCCTTAAAGAGCATATGGGAACCCTTGACAATTCTGAAATGACAAGAATTGACAAAGCACTCAGTGTGAGCTTCGGACTGGGATAAATTATGATTTGTGTTTTCTCATAAAAACGGACTGCATCATAAAAGATACAGTCCGTTTTTTGTAAATATAAATTATTCAGCGTCAGTTGCTTCTGCAGCTTCTGCTTCGTTTGCTTTTGCAATGAGCTCGTCAATTGACATTGTTACGGGAGCTTCTTCAACTGCTTCTTCTTCAACCGCAACGGGCTTTTCGGGAGCAGGAATAAGTGCCTTCATTGAAAGACCGATTTTCTTTGCAGCGGAATCAATTTCAATAACCTTAACCATAACCTTCTGGTCAATGGAAAGAACATCCTGAACCTTTTCAATTCTTTCGTGAGCAATCTGTGAAATGTGGATAAGACCTTCCATTCCGGGGAAGATTTCTGCGAAAGCACCGAATGTTACGATTTTTACAATCTTAACCTCTGTTTCTGTGTCAACAGGATAATTTCTCTTGAGAATTTCCCAGGGATTGTCTTCAATTCTCTTATAGCCGAGAGAAATCTTCTTTGCTTCCATATCAAGAGCCTTGATATATACCTTAACCTCGTCGCCTACATTTACGATTTCTGAAGGATGCTTAATACGCTTCCAGGAAAGCTCGGAACGGTGAATCATACCTCTTACGCCTTCAAATTCTACGAATGCACCGTAATCTGTGAGAGATCTTACAATACCTACATATTCCTGACCTTCAGCTACCTGAGCCCAGAACTTTTCTTCATTAGCCTTACGGTTAATCTTGTTAGCTTCACGGATGGAGCCAACTGCTCTGCGGCGACGCTTGTCAATATCAATTACTACAAAATTAACTGTCTTGTTGAGCATATCTTCAAGTCTGCCGTCTTTTGCAACGCCTGAAAGAGATGCGGGAACAAAAATTCTTATACCGTCAACAACAACGATGAGTCCCTTGCTGATTACTTCGGCTACCGCACCTTCAAGAATCTTTCCTTCCTTATTTGCTTCAACAATGGTATCCCAATTCTTAATAGCATCGAAACGACGCTTTGAAAGCATTATTGTGCCTTCAACATCATTAGTTTTCATAATGATAAGCTCAAGCTCGTCGCCTACTTTAAGTTCTTTCATGGGATCTGCGTTAGGATCTGCACTGTATTCATCAGCGGGGATATAACCGGTCTGCTTTCTGCCGATATCAACCTGAATTTCGTTGGGAGCAACGTGCATTACTACGCCTGTAACTTTCTGATCATTGTTCATGCTGTTGAGAGATTCCTCAAGAGCCTGCTCGAAGGACATTTCCTCGGTGTTTTCAACAGCATTAACCTGTCCCTGGTTTTCTACTGCTGATTCGATGTTTACATTGGACTCGGACATTGTTTTAATTACCTCCTTAATTATACCGTCCGGAGTGGACGCTCCGGCAGTAACTCCGATTGAAAAAGCGGGATTAAAATTAATTTCCGATAACTCGGCTGCCTTTTCAATAAGATATGTTTTTGTAATTTCACCGCAAAGCTTTCTGAGCTTTTCGGTGTTGGAGCTGTTGCGGCCTCCAATTACGACCATCATATCATTCTCTTTGGCAAGGGCTATTGCTTCCTCCTGCCTCAGAGCGGTAGCATTACATATTGTATCAAATATTTTTATGTTTGTATATAGTTTTTTTGCAAATTTTTCACATTTTTTGAATTCTTTTGAATCAAAAGTTGTTTGGGATACCAAAGAAAATGTTGTTTCTTCCGAAAATGAATTATTTTTTATTATGGCTTCAAGCTCTTCTTCGTTCGAAAAAACAAAGCTTTCAGTGGAGCAATAGCTTCTTATTCCTATAACCTCGGGATGATTTTTGTCACCTGCAATTAAGATTTTATCCCCCTCAAGCGAACGCTCTTTTACAATGGAATGTATCTTTTTCACAAAAGGACAGGTTGCATCAAAATATTTTATTCCGCTCTTTTCTATTTCTTCAAGAAGCTCTTTAGTTATTCCGTGTGTACGGATAATAAGCGTATAGCCGTCTTTTACGTCGGAAATGCTTTCGGCAACATACACTCCCCTGTCTTCAAGACTTTTTACAAAAATAGGGTTGTGAATAAGCGGTCCCAAAGTGCAGGCATTTTCTTTGTTTTCAATAAAGTTTTCTGCTTTTTTTACCGCACGTGCAACACCAAAGCAGAAGCCGGCGGACTCGGCAAGTGTAATTTTCATTCTTTTATTTCCTTTGCAAGTGAAACTATTTTTGAAACAACCTCATCAAGTGTCATATCGGATGAATCGAGAATATATGCATCCTCTGCCGGTTTAAGGGGAGCTACCGCTCTGTGTGAGTCGTTATAGTCCCGTGCTTTAATTTCTTGGAGAAGCTCATTATAATCCTTAGGTGTTCCCTTTTCTATGAGTTCTTTATATCTTCTGTCGGCTCTTTTTTCAGCGGAGGCTGTGAGAAAAATTTTGAGCTGTGCATCGGGAAGAATAACCGTGCCTATATCTCTGCCGTCCATAAGGCAGTTGTTTTCACGTGCAAACTTTTTTTGCATATCAAGAAGAAATGCTCTGACCTCGGGAATTGCAGATACATTTGATGCCGCCATGGATGCTTCGGGAAGTCTTATATCAACACTCACATCTTCACCGTTCAGAAGCACTCTTTGCTCACCGTTTACGAATTTAAGGGAAAGAGAAATATCGGGAAGCAGTGAATTTACTTTTCCTGCATCCTTTGTATCATAGCCTTTTCTTAAAGCGGCAACGCCTATGCTTCTGTATAAGGCACCCGTATCAATATAAATAAAGCCCAGCTCTTTTGCGGCAAGCTTTGCCGCTGAGCTTTTTCCTGCACCTGCAGGACCGTCTATTGCAATATTAATCATAATCAATCTCCTTTTCCTACACTGTTTCCTGCAAGAGCACCCGTTGAGAATGCTATCTGCAGATTAAATCCGCCTGTATATGCATCAACATCAATTACTTCCCCGGCAAAATAAAGACCTCTGATTTTTTTGCTCTGCATAGTTTTGGGATCAATCTCATTTGTTTTTATTCCGCCTGCAGTTACAATTGCTTCATCAATAGGTCTTGTGCATTTTATGGTACAGGTGAGATTTTTCAGAAGCCATAAAAGGTCCTTTCTCATTTCCCTTGTTATCTTATTTGCACGCAAATCGGGTTCTATACCCGAAAGATTTACAATTACGGGAATGAGCTTTCGCGGAAGAAGCTCCTGCAGGGCATTTCCCAGTGCCTTGTTGGAATATTTAGCAAAATCTCTGATTATTCTTTCATCAAGCTTTTCTTCACTGAGTGCGGGTTTGAGATCAATTGTGAGCTCATATTTTCCGGGAGCTATGTCTCTTAAATGAGAGGATGCACTTAATATCATCGGGCCAGACACACCAAAATGTGTGAAAAGCATCTCTCCGAAATCAGAATAAACCTCCTTATAGGTTTCGGTGTTTCTTATGCTGATAGAAACATTTTTCAGAGAAAGCCCCTGAAGCCGTCTCACCCAGTCCTCCTCGGTTTCAAGAGGGACAAGAGAGGGGGCGGGCGGTGTTATCGTATGTCCCACACCTTCAGAAAGAGTGTAGCCGTCACCCGTTGAGCCAGTCAAAGGGTATGAGCATCCGCCGGTGGAAACAATAACCTCGGGAGCATAGTATTTATTACCGCTTTCACAAAGAGCACCCGCAATACCGTTTTCATCAGTAAGAAGAGAAGAAGCTCTCTCTCCCGTTATAATTTTTGCACCGCTGTTTTTTGCATAGGAAACCAGTGCATCAACAATATCAACAGCCTTATCGGATTCAGGAAAAACACGGTTGCCTCTTTCAATTTTAAGAGGAACTCCCAAGCCTTCAAATAAGTCCATTGTATCATATGGCATAAACCGTGAAAAAGCACCGTAAAGAAAACGGGCATTTCCGGGAATTGCATCCATCAATTCATTTACAAGAGTACAGGCATTGGTTACATTACATCTGCCCTTACCTGTTATCATCAGTTTTCTTGCAGGTCGCGGATTTCTTTCAAGCACAGTAACAGAAAGCCCTCTTGAAGCCGCCTTACCTGCCGCCATAAGCCCCGCGGCACCGCCGCCTATAACAATTACATCAGATTTCATAAAAACACCTCTAATTGATTATTATATATTATTTTCATTATTAATGCAACATAAAAAGAAGCCGTCGGCACTCACCGACAGCTTATATTAATCTTCATTATCATCTTCATAAAGCGAATAAACTCTTTCAAAGAGCTCGTCGTCCTCGATTTCGGAATAAATTTCAGGGGTTTTACCATCAGCTTCGGTAAATTTCATTATCGTTACCATATCATCCCCTGTTTGAAGAAGCACGGCATATTCCTGACCGTCAATAACATACATTTCCAGAAATTCAAATTCTGCTTCGTTTTTACCGTCACTTAAAATAATCTCACCGTTTTTTCCTTTATTTATATAATCCATAATCAAACACCGCCTTCTGTGTTATAGTAACAAAAAGCGGTGTGTTTTGTCAATCGGCAGATGAATTACCCGTGCCTGATATTTTTATATTTTCATATTTTCCCGCACACACTTCATTTACCACATCTGAAATGGTCAGTATATTCATATCTGTGAGAGCGGCGGTGGGGACAACCACGTCGACACTGTTTTCGGAAATTACCGCAACACAGTCACTTCCTGTTTTTCCCGTCACGAGACTTTCAATATCGGTCTCCATTTTTATTGCCGCACTGATTTCTTCTATCGCCTTTGCAGTGGAAACGGCAGCATCACTGTCGGGCGTGGCAGAAGTGAGAACTGCCTGCAATTCATCAAGAGTATCAGCATGGGCATTGTCACGGGTTATTCTTACGGATGCAAAATATTCCGTATCGGCAGTATTTCCCACAAGCTGTGCTTCGCCGTCGGGAGAGTTTACTGAAATGTTTCCGTCGCTGCCTTCGGGAAACAGCTCTGTATTGGTTCCCGAATAATACCAATTCACAAAAACCGCAAGACCTAACGCCGCAACAAGAGCCGCTAAAACTATCTGTTTTTTACCTAAAAGAAGATGCATAAAAATTCCTCCGTTTATTCTTTCATTTCTGCAACCCATATTCTGTTTACGGGTATTCCGAGAGTTGCACTGACAAGCTTTATTATTTCCTGTCTGACAGTAACCGATTGTGCACCCTGACAGGTAATTCCCACTCCACGTATTTTGGGAGTTGTGATTTTAAGAACAAGTCCGTCCGTTCCCTGTGATTTTTCAATAATTACATATTCATCTTTAATATCCGTTTTGTTATCTGCCGTTTCCCTTTCGGTATTGACGGCAACTGTTTTTTCTTCAAGACAGTCTATACTTACCATAACCTTGACTTTTCCCGCTCCGTTTACGGTTTTTATAAGCTCCGTGAGATTTTTTTCAACGCTTTCGCTGATTTCTTCAAAGCCGATGCTTTCACCTTCATTTTTTTCGTCCTTTTTACTGTCGGTGTTACCCGACAGCAAAAGAAGCAGCATCCCCGATATTCCGAGAACTATTATAAACAACAGTTTTTTATCCGCTTTCAGTCTCACTATAAGCTTTTCAAGCTGTTTATTCACGTACACTCTCCACCCTTATATCAATAGGAACTCCGAGCACCTGAAAAAGAGCATCTCTCAATTCTTCTTCCCTTAAAGGCTTTGCTGAAAAAATTAAACTCACATATCCTATATTTATGCTGCCGTTTTCGACTTTATCAATAATAATTTCAGTTTTATACGGAACATTGGTAAATTCAAGCACTTTTTCCTTTATAAGCTCTTCAACCGCAGCTTCTGCCGAGGATATTATATAACTATCATATTCTCTTATTTCAGCAGGAATTTCAAAGCTAAAATCAGTCCCCTTCAGTTTACCCAGAGTATTAAAAAGAGGCAAAGAAAGGCTTACCGTCACACACAGAGAAATCACTGATTTTGCGGTTTTTGAAACACTGCCGGACGGCAGTAAAAAGCAATATATAAGACTTCCCGCACTCATATATAAAAGGAGAAGTCCCCAGCTTTGCAGTTCTTCCATCAGCTCCCCTTTACCGTAATCAGAATGGCAATGCTTATAATGAAAACAAAAGCGGTGAAAATAACCGCACCGATTATTACGGAGAGAATACTGCTCATATTCTCGGTAAAGCCTTTCACCTCGCTGTTTTCAAAAATATCCGCACATACTGATATACAGTATAATGCTCCTTTCCACATAATAACATTTATAACACAGGGCAGATTTATTACGGCAACTGCCGCAATTCCTATTACCCCCACGGTGTTTTTAATAAGACCAATTCCTGCAATAACACTGTTCAGAGCTTCACCTATGGCAGAGCCTACCACGGGAACGGTGTTTCCTATAAGAAAACGAACTCCCCTAACAGTTACTGAATCCGCCGCACCGGCGATAACTCCCCTGATTGACAGTACGGCTACGAAAATCCCTGCAAAAAATGCCATAAAAAGTGTAATGGCCTTTGAGAGAGTTTTTCCTATTCCTTGAAATTTCAGCAAAGGATTTATCACTCCCGCACTGAAAACGGCAATAAGTACACTTAAAATCACGGGAACTGTCCCCTCAAAAAGCAGAGCTACGGTTTCGGCAAAGCTGAATGCAACCGTATTAAAGCTTATTGCAAGTGCGGGATTTCCCGCCGAGGCAACTATTCCAGCAAAAACAGGGATAAGCACCAGCATAAAATCCTTTGTGACAAGGAGCGAAGAACTGCACTCCGTGAAAATGTCGGTTGTGGTGCTGAGAACCAAAAAAACAATGCACATAAGGGATATGCTTTTCGTCATCATAAAAAACGTGCCCTTTGTATCAATAAAGGAGGAAACAAGTGTCACGATAAAAAGAATACCGATAACAGATACAGCCGCCGAAAGAGGCTTTTTTATGCCGTCCTTAAACAGTGAAACAACCGCTTTAAGAGCTTTTTCCGGAGAAATCTCCGAAAAGGTTTCAGAAACCGAAGAGGTTATTCCGAACTGTTCAAGAAGCTTTTCCGTTTCGGGTGAAAGAGCATCGAAAAGCTCACCGTATACACCCTCCGATGCATTCACCTTTAAGGGTAATAACAAAAAAATAAAAAAAGCAACGAGCAAAACACAAATTTTTTTCATACACCGCTTATAAGTTCTGCAACGAACCCCGTAAATCCTTTTATAACGGGAATACCCGCCGCCGCTATCATTACCTTTCCCGCGAATTCAACTTTAACCGACAAGGCACTTTCCCCCGCATCCTTGCACATTTCGGAAATAAACTGTGTTATCAGAGAAATTCCGAGAACCTTAAAAAGAACAGGCAGAAACTGTGATGCACCGTCGGTATTTTCAAAAAACATATTCACCGCTTCAAGCGAGTTTTTCAGTTCATCTCCAATCATAAAAAGCAGAACCACGACCGATGCCACCTGTGAAATTATCACAAATTCAGGCTTTATCTGTCTTAACACGGTAAAAATCAGAATTTCGCAAAGTACAACTCCCGCAATTTTTAACATCACAAATTAAACACACTCCTGACATATGAAAACAGAGAACCCACATAGGGAAGCACCATCATAATAACGATAATAAGTCCCGCTAAGGTTGTTATCATTGTATATTCCTCACGTCCCGAACGGGAAAGCACCTGATTGAGCACTGCAACGATAAGCCCCACAGCGGCAATCCTGAAAATTATCTCAATGTCCGTATGAGCCACTCCTTAAACAAAAATCAAAAAAACTGCCGCCGCCGCAAAAACTCCCGATGACAAAAAAAGCGTACTGTTTTTCTCGTGCAAGGCTTCTTCTTTTTCATAAAGGGAAAAAAATTTTCTGCCGTAGCCTTTACATTTCTCACGGAAAACCCCGAGAGGGATTTTTCCGAAGCATTCCTGAAAGGATAAAAGAAGCTCTTTAGATGACTGTCCGAGACTTGAAAGCTCCTTATCAGAATTCACGCTGTCTTCCCACAGCTTTCTTACATCACAGCCAAAACTGAAGTTTTCCCCAAATGACACCGGAAACTGTAAAAATGAAAATTCACCGTGTGACATCAGTCTGTTTATGCAATCCGACACATCGCTTTCAGACAAAAGAATGTATTCGGAAAAAAGATAAAAAAATTCTGAAAGCATTTTAAGAAGCTTCAATCTTTTATTATGAAGACGGAAAAAATATACTCCCGTCAGAGAAAGAGCCGAACAAAGTGCGAGAAGTCCTATGTATTTCATCCAAAACCTCTTCATATTTGAATATCTGTGAAATATGCCCTGCCTTTTCTCCCGACAGAAAAATAATTTTATCAAATACATTTTCTTCAAAAAGAATACGAAACTGCTTTCTTCTTATAAGAGTATCAAGGCTTTCCGCGTGCATTGAGGCCATAAACGAGACACCGCTGTTAAGTCCTTCCAGAACAGCTTTTGTCTCTTCCGAATTTCCCATTTCGTCACAAATAATATATTGCGGAGATAAAAGTCTCAGTGCGTGAAGTATCCCGTCAGCCTTATTTTTTCCTTTTATGACATCGGTACAGCTGCCGAGAAAAGTGTTTCCCGAAAGCTCTCCCCTTTCATCAATAACACAAACCTTTTTATATTCACCTAAAACCCCGTCTGAAAGCTTTCTTGCAACAGCCTTCAGAAGAGTGGTTTTTCCGCTTGCGGGCGGCCCTGCAATTAAAAGACCGCTCTTAAAATCAAAAAGAAGCCTGTCAGGGATATTACAGAAAAACTCGGCTTTACTGTAAGGAAGTCTTATTGCAACGGAATTTATTTTTCCCGAAGAAAAATCCTCCGAAAAGCCGTCGGAGCATATTCCTATTCTTATTCCGCCCCCGAAGGTAATAAACCCCTCTTTCAACTCCTTTTCATGGAGAAAGCCCGAAAAAGACGTGGCACGGTTTAAAATTTCTTCAAGTTCTTTTTCTGTGGGTTTAACTGTTTTTTCAGTCGGAATAAGTGAAGCACTGCCGTCAGAAGCTATAAATCTTATACCTTTTGCCGTATAAAGAAACAAAGAAGCATCAGAAATCAGTCTGATTTCATAGATGTCAGAAAAAAGCTCAAAGGAAGCTTCAAGACAGATTTTAAGTCTTTCTGGGAATATACATAACACCTTTTTTAGCATCGCTGAAGCTCCTTTCATCACATTCTATGTAACCTTGTCCCTTTATATTCCGAATTTCTTTTATACCGCTTGAATAATCTTTTTTTTACTGCTATACTGCAAATAAAGGGAAACGGAGGGATATAAAATGAGAGTAACCGAAACGGCAGAAAGTTATGTTATAAGAAACGAAAACGCAGTATTTACAGTCGGCAAAAACGGCAGTGCGTTAAGCTTAAAGCTTACCGCCTTCGATGAAGAGCTTCTTTGTGACAGCAACACCCCGCTGTTCACTGTGACGCAGGACCGTTTTTTTGATAATGAGTTAAAGCTTATGCACACTGCAAGAGAAGTGACAGCTGTTTCAACAGGCTTGAGATATAAAAACGGAAAATTCACCGTATCCTTTGACACAGTTCCCTATGAAGCTGTCATTGATATTGAGGACAAAGGCTCTTATTTTGTTTTTACTCTCAATGATTTTTTATTTCCGGAAGATGTATATAAATGGCTTTATATTGAAAAACCGCCTGCAACGAAATTCCGTTTTCTTCAGCTTCACCTTAAAGAAAGAAAATATTTCGGCGAATGGATGAATGTGTGCCACGATGACAAAGCCTGTGTTGCCGTTATGGGTACAACACCTAAAGCAATTATCGGAAGCAAAAAAACGGAAAAAGGTTATCTTCTTTTCTCGGAAGCTTGCAAAGGCATTCTTTTTAAGGGATGCTCGTGTATTCTTTCAGCCTGCAAAAAAGATGATTTTCTTGATATTACGGAAAAATTTGAAAATGATTTCAATTTACCGCAGGGGGTAAAAAGCAGACGCTGTGATAAAATCAATGCATCGGCCTACTGGGTTTGGGATGCCACTCCATTCAATATTGATGAACACATAGAAAATGCCCTGAAGGGCGGCTTCTCGCAGATGCTGATGTATTACACCTGCTTTGTAAAGGAACAGGGCTCATACCGCCTTTGCGGAAATTATGAATTGAGAGAAGAATATAAGAACGGACTTTCCGACATAAAGGATATGATAAAAAAAATTGAAGCCCGCGGAATAAGTGCAGGACTTCACTTTCTTCATTCACATATAGGACTTGACAGCTGTTATTTTACCCCCGAAGCAGACCGACGGGTAATGCACAGACAGCTCTTTACACTCTCACAGGGAATTGACGAATATGAAACGGAGATTTTTGTTGACCAATATCCTTATGAAGCAGAGCTTCCCGAAAAATGCAGAATACTTCGAATAGGCACCGAGCTTATTCATTATGACAGCTGTTCGGACACCTATCCCTATTGCTACAGCGGCTGCAAAAGAGGCTATAACGGAACCTCACCTCAAAAACACCCGGTGGGTACCGGCGGCGGAGTTGTGTTTATCAGTGAATTCGGAGCCTCAAGCGGATATTGCGACCAGAATTCTTCTTTACAGGATGAAATTGCCGAAAAAATTGCCCGTATTTACAATCAGGGCTTCCGCTTTATTTATATGGACGGCTCAGAAGGTGTGAATGCTCCCTATGAATATCAGCTTCCTTTTGCACAGCAAAGAGTTTATGATAAACTCATACCACCGCCCATATATTGCGAAGCGTCGGCAAAGGGACATTTTTCATGGCATATATTAAGCGGTGGGAATGCTTTTGATATTTTTCCCACGGATATTTTTAAGGCTATGATAAATAAATATCCGCTTTTTGAAGCACCCAATATGAAAATGGATTTCACAAGGCTGAATTTCGGCTGGTGGGGGTATTTCAAGGACTCAAGACCTGATGTTTTTGAATACGGAGCATCTCACGCGGCAGGCTTCGACTGTCCCGTAACAATACAGAGCAACCTTGTCACAATAAGAGAAAACAAACGCTCAAGGGATAACCTTGAGGTCTTGAAACGCTGGGAGGATGCGAGAAAATATAAGCTTCTCACAGAAGAACAGAAAAAAATGATAAGAACTCCCGGAAGAGAATTTACCCTTATTAAGGATTTCAAGGGTGAATATGAGCTTACTGAATATTTTGAAATAAAAACACCTGTTAAAGATATAACCGTTTTCCGTTTCACCCGAAAGGGTAAAAACATTTTAATGCTCTGCCACAATACGGATGAGTGTAAAATTTTCATTCCGACACAGCTTCTTCGCATTTCAGATGAAATTGAAGGAAAATCAATAAATATTGAATTCACAGAAAACGGCACACTTATTCCCGTTTCCGACAGATGTTATCTTGAGACAGAGCTTTCCGTAAAAAAGCTTGAGGAAGTTCTTTCTGAAATCAGAAAGATTTAAAAAAATAAAGAGTTATCGCAAATGAGCTGCGGTAACTCTTTAACTTTATCAGAATTTAGGCTGTGCGGCATAGAGAACTACTATGCTGCGGAATATAAGATTTGCATCAAAGTCAACATAGCAGTATGCACCCGTCTGCTTGTCAAACATATATCTTCTTTCTCTAACTCTTGCAATTCCGTCACCTTCGGATTTATCAATAAGGCTTCCTTCAGTGCAAAGGAAGGTTCCGTCTTTATACACCTTAATAATCTGTGCGGTGTGGTCAACGGTGGGATAGCCGTTTTCATATGTGTCGGATTTATTGCTTATGAAAAGAACATCACCGATACGGGGTTCATAATTCAGGATATCCTCGTCGGAATGCTCATATACCTTTCTTTCAACCATATCGTCATAGAAATCATAGAGGAAATAAACATCTGCAGCAGCAGGAGTTTTAATATAATAATCCGAAAGAAGTGAAGGTACATATAAAGGAAGAGAGTCAATAACAAATTTGTCAGACCATGAAATATTTGTTGCATTGGAAAGAATCTTTGCAAGTGAATCTGCCGAGAAGGTCTGAGGAGCAAGACGGTCTATTTCGCTCTTTGAATAGCCTGCCTTTTCAAGTGCAGGACGGAAAACATATTTAATTGTATAAAGACAGCACCACTTCTGGAAATTCTTGAGAAGGGGGAACTCAAAAGCCTTTATATTTCCGCCGAGCATAGGATGTGCGGTTTCATATAATGAATCATAGAAAGCAAGCTCTCTTGCGGAGGGTGTGTGTTCCGGTTTCTCAACAGGAGGAACAGTCTCAACAGGGGGTTCGGGAGTTTCGTTTTCATCAACCGAAAGACCAACAGAAAGACGAAGAATGCTTCTTGCATCCGCCGCGGTAATGCTGCCGTTTTCATCAAAATCAGCAAGTATTTTCTGCTCATCCGTAGGCACATCAAGGCTTACGGAAAAGCGAAGAGCCATACGGGCGTCGGCTGCGGAAATTTTTCCGTCACCGTCAACGTCACCCTTTTCTGCGGCAATCGAAAAAACAATACCTGTCACAAGCAGAGCTGCCGTCAATATGACACTGAGAATTTTTTTCATTTTCTTCTTCACCATCTTTTTTGTATTTATAATTTATTTTAGCACAAAGAATATATGTTTGCAATAATCAAAAGTTTAAGAATATGAACAAATCCTTACCATTTTTTGAAAAGATTTCAGTTATAAGAAAAAATTTTTACATATATTGAAAAAAATAACATTCCCGTGTTATTATATAAATATATATCAAGGAGGAGTGTTTCTATGAAATCTTTAACGGACTGCTTTATTCTTTCAAACGGTGTAAAAATACCCTGTATCGGCTACGGCACCTGGCAGACACCTGCAGACGGTACTACTGAAGAATGTGTAACAAAAGCAATTCTTTCGGGCTACCGCCATATTGATACCGCATTCGCATACGGTAACGAAGCAGAAGTCGGAAACGGCATCAAAAAATCCGGTGTAAAGCGAGAAGATATTTTCCTTACGACAAAGCACTGGGTAACCGAAAGAGGTTATGAAAAAACTGTTGCCGCAGTGGAAACCTCTCTTAAAAATCTCGGCACTGATTATCTCGACCTTTATCTCATTCACTGGCCTGCAGTTGAAAAAGCCTCTCCCCAATGGGAGGAAATCAACTTATCCACATGGAGAGGCTTTGAAAAGATGTATAAGGACGGAAAGATAAAAGCAATAGGTGTGAGCAATTTCGAGGAAAAGCATATAAAAGCTCTCTGCAAATTTGCTGAAATAAAGCCTCAGGTAAATCAGCTTGAATTCCATCCCGGCTTTACTCAGTACGATACAGTAAAATATATGCAGGATAACGGTATTTTAGTTGAGGCCTGGAGTCCTCTCGGAAGCGGTGCAGTGCTAAAAAATGAAAGACTTTGCGAAATCGCAAAAAAATATAATAAGGATACGGCACAACTGTGCATTAAATTCGCTTTACAGCTCGGTATTCTTCCTCTTCCAAAATCAACAAATGATGCGAGAATGAAAACAAATGCAGATGTTTTTGATTTTGAAATCAGCGACGAGGATATAAAAGAGCTTCTCAATTTCCCGCTTCTCGGCTTCAGCGGCTTTTCCCCCGAAAATGCACCCGCAGATGCACTTGCAGGCAATTAAAAGAGGTAAATACAATGAATATGAAACATCTTGAGCCCTTCGCTTACGGCTATATTCACGCAGGACGGGAAAGCAAAAGCTATCGTATTGCAAACGGAATGAAAGCCTTTGCGGATGAACTGGAGGTCACTATAAATACCGAAGCTTGGTTTCAGTCTCCTCTCGGAAAATTCGAATCACTTGCCGTTCATTATTCCCGTGCAGGCGGAATTGAACTCAATGAAGGCATAAGAGACAAAAACGCCGAAAAGCTTTCCGAACTTTCAGACCTTGAGGAGCTTAATTTCTATTATGATTATTTTAAGCCCTATGAAACTTCAAGAATTATAAGCAAGGTACGAACTCCCTTACAGGAAAAGCTTGAAATAAATAAGTGTGCCTGGGCGGCAGGAGGCGGTCACTCAAATCCCGATTATGAAATGCTTTTAAGAGTGGGCACAAAGGGGATAAGAAAAAAAATTGATTTATTCCGTCAGGTTCACACAGATAAAAGGGATTTCTACGATGCTCTTATTCTTGCAGTTGAAGCTCTTGAAGCTGTTGCAGAAAAATACCGCCTTAAAGCATCTGAAGAGATTGAAAATGCCACGGAAGAAAAAAAAGAAATTCTTACAAGAATTGCCGATGCATTTTCCAACATCCCGTATAACAAGCCCCGTAATTTCTTTGAAGCCTGTCAGTTCTTCTGGCTTTCCTTCTCACTTTTTGATATTGACTCCCCCGGCCTTTTTGACTATGCTCTCGGTGAATATTACACAGACAGCACCGAAGACTATCAATGTCTTGAAAAATTATGGGAGCTTTTCAGATACACAAGAACATGGAATTTATGTGTCGGAAGAAGCGACGAATTCGGAAACGACTGTACGAATAAGCTCACCTATGCGGTGCTTCGCCTTGCAAAGGAAAAGAAATATAACACTCCCAATATCACAATGAGAGTAAACGAAAGCACTCCCGCCGATTTATGGGAGCTGGCTCTTGATACGCTTTCAACAGGTATCGGTATGCCCGCTGTTTATAATGATAAAAGTGTATGCACCGCTCTTGAAGCCATCGGAATACCGCCGTCCGATTCTCATTTATACTGTATGAACGGCTGTAATCAGATAGACATTTTCGGAAAAAGCCATATGGGACTTGAAGACGGTGAGATAAGCGTTCCCAAGGCTCTTGAATTTGCACTTTTCAGAGGTGTTTGCCAATTTTCTATGGAAAAGCTGGGACCTGATACGGGAAATCCCGAAGCTTTCAGCTCCTTTGAAGAATTAATGAACGCTTATAAAAAGCAAGTTGAATATCTTGCCGATTACATAACCGAAGCTTCAAATAAAGCACAGGAAATTTTCGCCGCAGATGCTCCAAACCCTTGGAAATCCATTATGGTGCAAGGCTGCATTGAAAAGGGACTTGACTATAAAAACCGAGGGCCCATATACGGTCACGGACAGGTTCTGACGGAAGGACTTCCGGACACCGCAGACTCTCTTGCCGCCATTAAGCATTTTGTTTATGACGAAAAGAAGTATACAATGAGAGAGCTTATAACTGCACTTAATAATAATTTTGCGGGCTTTGATGAGCTTTACCGTGATTTCTCGTCATATCATAAATTCGGAAATGATATTGAAGAGGTTGACAGCCTCTATGCTGAAATAACAGACCATATTTACAGATATTTCCAGACAAAAAAGACCTTCCGCGGCGGTGTTTTCGGTGTGGGCTGCTCCACATTTCACCGTGCTCCCGATTACGGTTTCCATTTAGGGGCACTTCCCAACGGGAAGAAAAAGGGCGGAAAGCTTCTTGCAGACAGCATAGGAGCAACCCCCGGAAACGATGTAAACGGACCTACGGCACTTCTCAAATCCGTAATGAGAGGTAATCAATATCTTGCCACCAGCGGAAATGTTTTACAGATTAAATTCGCAAAATCACAGTTCTGCACCGAAGAAGGACGAAAAGCGTTTACTGCACTGACAAAAACATATTTCCGCAACGGCGGCCAGACCTTGCAGATAAATGTTTTATCCCGTGAAGACCTTATTAATGCACAGAAAAATCCTGATGAATATAAAAATCTCATTGTCCGCGTGGGCGGCTTCAGTGAATATTTCACACGGCTTGACGAACCGTTACAGAACAATATAATTAAAAGAACCGAAAATTGAAAAAAGCCGTTCCGAAATCTCCGGAACGGCTTCATTTTATTCTTTTGTCAGGATTTCTCCCACATTATTAAGTATGTATTTCGGTCTGTAGGGGAAATTATCAATATCCTCAAGTGCCGTTACACCGCTTAAAACAAGAACGGTGTCTACATTTGATTCAATTCCTGCAATAATGTCAGTGTCCATTCTGTCTCCGACAAATGCTATATCACCACTGTGGCATCCGAGCTTTCCGAGACCGTGACGGAGCATAAGAGGATTGGGCTTTCCTATAAAATATGCCTTTTTGCCTGTTGAAATTTCAATCGGTGCAACAAGTGAGCCTGTTGCAGGCATAATGCCTTTTTCGGTGGGCCCTGTGATATCGGGGTTTGTGCCGATAAGCTTTGCTCCCTTTCGCACAAGGTCAATTGCCTTTTCGATTTTTTCAAAATTATAGCTTCTTGTTTCACCCACAACCACATAATCGGGGTTCACGTCATTCATATATATTCCCTGATCATATAAAGCCTTTGAAAGAGCACCTTCACCGATAACGTAAGCGGTGCAGCCGGGCTTCTGTGAGCTTAAAAAAGCGGCTGTTGCCATAGCACTTGTATAGAAATGGTCGGGAGTGACGTCAAGTCCCATACGTCCGAGCTTCATACTGAGCTCGTGGGGAGTTTTCTCGGGACTGTTTGTTAAAAATACAAATTTCTTATCATTAGCAATAAGCCACATAACAAATTCTTTTACACCGTCTAATATCTTATTGCCGTGATATATAACACCGTCCATATCACATATGAATCCGTGCTTTTCCATAATAGCCTTCATATAATATCCTCCGTTTCTTTTTTATATTAAATTAAAAAACAATAAATGTCAAGAAAAACAGCTTCCGCACGATATGGCGGAAGCTGAATTATTATAATATGCTTTATGATCTGATTTCTGCACCGAGATTCTTTGTGAGCTTCTTGAGAACAGATTTTGCTGCGGCTTCTATCTCGTCACCTGTGAGTGTCTTTTCGGATGAACCGATAACAAGACGTATGGTAACGGATTTCTTGCCTGCAGGAATTTGCTTACCCTTATATTCATCAACAAATCTGACATCGCGAAGAAGGCTGTCATCACTCTTTTTGAGCATACATGCACTGTAGATATCTTCCCATTTTGTCATAGAATCCACAAGGAATGAAAGGTCATATTCATTCATGGGGAATTCGGGAATATGAACAAAACGGTTGGTTCTTGACTTAAAGGAAACAAGCTCTTCCATATCAATTTCAACAAGAACAGCAGAAACAACCTTTATTCCGCAATCTGTTTTTGCTTTGTGTGAAAGAAGTGCAAGGTCACCGATTTTCTTTTCACCGAGGAAGATGTTGAGCCATACTGTCTCATCTGCCCAACAGGGCTTTTCAACCTTTTTGAAGGTAAATTCTTCCATATGAGTGTAACGGGGCATCATACCGATAACACCCTTTGCAGTTCTGAAAAGCTCTGTCACATTGTCAGGTGAACCGACAAATGCACATCCGAGATGGCGTCTTTCATAAGGAAGAGCTTCCTTCTCGTCATATTCGTGAGTGTATTTGCAGTCACGGAATATTTTTGCTTCTTCAAAAATTGCAAATTCAGAGAAATTGCGTTCATTCTTTACAATAGCCTTGCAGATATTGGGAAGAAGTGTGGAACGGATATATTTTTCCGAGGGTGAGGGAGGAGTTGAAAGAGAAAGAACCTCATTTGTATCGGGAAGAAGTGCATTTACAAATGTGTCTGTCATCCAGGGGTATGTGAAGATTTCCTGCATATTGCAACGGAATGCAAGATATTCCTTAATTTTTCTGACTAAATCAACATCAAGCTGATTTATTGCACCGTCAAAGGTGGTTGTGATTGAAGTGGGCTGGAAGTTTTCATATCCGTACATACGGGCAACCTCTTCCATAATGTCAGCCTTGATGGAAACATCGCCTGTTGAACGCCATGTAGGAACAACAATATGCATTCCTGTTTCAGCAAAAGTAACCTCAAAGCCGAGTCTTCCCAGCTTATCGGCAACAACCTCCTGAGGAATTCTCATACCAAGTCTTCTGTCAAGCCAATCGAAATCAACGTCAATTTCCTTCTTAACGAGCTTATTGGGATAGCAGTCGGAATATGCGGTAACCTTCATTTCAGGGAAAAGCTCCTTGAAAAGCTCCATTGAAAGCGAAACTGCCTGATCGCATCTTTCGGGATCAATTGCCTTTTCATATCTTGCAGAAGCTTCCGTGCGGTTATCGTAACGAAGTGCTGTTCTTCTTACACCGTGGGAATTGAAGTTTGCAACCTCAAGAATAACACTGTCTGTGTCGGGAAGAACGGAATCCTTTGCTCCGCCCATAACTCCTGCAAGAGCAACTGCACCTTCACTGTCTGCGATTACAAGGTCATCAGAGCAAAGAGCAACATCCTTGTCATTGAGAAGCTGAAGCTTTTCTTCTTCCTTTGCAAGTCTGACTTCAATATGGTTAATAATGTGGTCGGAATCAAATACATGAGTGGGCTGACCTACTGCAAGCATTACATAGTTTGTGATGTCAACAAGAGCGTTAATAGGGCGAAGGCCCACTCTCCACAGACGGCTTCTCATTGAAAAAGGTGCTTCCTTGACAGAAAGATTTTCAATTTTTGCACCGATGTATCTGGGACATCTTTCTTCATCAAGAATTCTTACATCAAATACAGTATCTGCTTCGGGAACATACTTCTCAATCTTTTTAAGAGGAAGATTATACAGTGCGGCAAGCTCTCTTGCAATACCGTAGTGGCCCCAAAGGTCGGGACGGTTTGTCATAGACTTGTTGTCTATTTCAAGAATCATATCGTCAAGACCGAGTGCATCAGCAAGGTTCACACCGGGCATTACATCGAGATATGTTATATCCATAATTGCATGGTCATCATCAGTGGGGAATAAATCAGCGAGTCCCACTTCAACAGCGGCACAGATCATACCGAAGGAAGGAACTCCTCTGAGCTTTGTGTTTTTGATTTCAACAGGCTCCCCTTCTCCGTGCCAACGAACCATAGCACCGGGACAGGCAACAACAACCTTCATTCCGTTTTCAAGGTTTGAGCCGCCGCAGACGATTTCCTTGATTTCATCCGCACCGATGTCAACCTTACAAACGCGGAGCTTATCAGCATTGGGATGCGGGAGAACTTCATTTATAACACCGACAACAATACCGTCAAACTGCTTTTTAAGGTCGTTAACACCTTCAACCTCAACCGTTGACATTGTGAGGTCAAAGGCAAGCTGTGACATAGTGAGGTCGTCGGGAAGATTTACAAAATCTTTAATCCAGTTAAGTGATAATTTCATCGTTTTCTCCTCCTTATTTGAACTGTGTGAGGAATCTTAAATCAGTGCTGTGGAACATACGAACATCATCAACACCGTAACGCATCATAACAAGTCTGTCGAGACCGATGTTTACATAGAAGCCCGTGTATTCATCGGGATCAACCCCTGCCGCACGAAGAACATTGGGATGAGGTGTTCCGCCGGGCATAATTTCAATCCAGCCGACGTGCTTGCAGACACTGCAGCCCTTGCCGCCGCAAACAAGACATCCCATATCAATTTCAAAGCCGGGCTCAACAAAGGGGAAAAAGCCTGCTCTCATTCTTACGGGAACATCCTGTCCGAAGACCTTGGAAAGAATACTCTTTATCATAACCTTACCTGCAGTGTAGGTAAAATCCTTATCAACAATAAGTGCCTCATACTGGAAGAATGCTCTTTCGTGACGGGCATCGGTTGTTTCATTTCTGTAAACTCTTCCGGGATAAACGAAACGGTAGGGAGGCTTATGAGTCTGCATATAGCGGACAGAATCTCCTGTGAGATGAGGACGAAGACAAAGCTTTTCATTTGCCTCTCCGCTGTCGTGTCCTTCAAGCCAATATGTATCCATGCTTTCACGGGCAGGATGATTGGGCGGGAAATTAAGATTATCAAAAGCAAAATATTCACTTGTGATTTCGGGACCGCTGAAAACCTCAAAGCCCATTGAACGGAAAGCATCGTTAAGGTCATAGCACATCTGTGTTATGGGATGAAGACCGCCTATCTGCGGATTGATTCCGGGAACGGTGCAGTCGAAATCGGGAGAAATGGCAAAAGCCTTGTTCTTGATTTCCTCTCTTCTTGCATCAATAAGCTCACCGAGAGCATTTTTCACCTGATTTACGCTCTTTCCCATTTCGGGACGAAGACTTACATCAAGCTTGGGAATCTCTTTCATAAGAAC
>JAZSJT010000015.1:0-24182 GCA_045534425.1 Acutalibacteraceae bacterium
ATATTAATTTTTCTGATACCGAGAGAAATTGCTTTTCTGAACATCACATCGGTTATTCCCGTGCCGCCGTGAAGAACGAGAGGAGTATCACATTTTTCATTTATTTTTTCAAGAACATCAAAACGAAGCTCGGGAAGAACGGGATAATTTCCGTGAGCGTTTCCTATGGCAACTGCAAGAGCATCAATACCTGTTTCTTCACAGAATGCTTTTGCAATATCGGGATCGGTGCAGGTAATTATATGCTCTTCGGTGTCCCCTTCATTACCGCCCACAACACCGAGTTCTGCTTCAACAGTGGCTTCATATTTTTTTGAAAGAGCAACCACTTCTTTTGTGAGACTTATATTTTCGTTAAGAGGCTTCAGTGAACAGTCAAGCATTACGGAAGTAAAGCCGTATTCAAGAGCTGCTTTTATGCAATCAAATGTCAGACCGTGGTCAAGATGGACAGCCACTTCAACCTTTGCATTTTTTGCTGCAGAAACCATCATAGGAGCCATAAGCTCAAGAGGGGAATTTTTCAGACGTTTTTGGGCAATCTGTAAAATTATCGGAGTGTTCATTTCTTGGGCGGCCTTTATTGCCCCCATAACCATTTCCATATTTCCCACACTGAATGCACCAACGGCAAAATTGCCGTTTACGGCTTTCAAAAGAAGACTTTTCATTGATACAAGCATAATTTACCTCTGCCCAAAATAATTCAGTTTATTATATAATAAAAGTATAAGAAATTCAATATTTATATGTAAATTTCACGTTATAAAAATGAAAAAAAATTGCCTTACCCCTGAAAAGAGATAAGGCATAAATATTATTTGGCTTTTATTGCTTTTACACGTTCGTACAGGTCAAATGAATAAACCTTCTGTACACCGGGTTTTGCAGAATTTTCAAGTTTCTTCATAACGGCATTAACGATAACAAATGCAAGAACACCGGCTATGAGACCGACAATTATTCCGCCGAGAACATCTGAAGGATAATGAACCATTACATAGTTTCTTGATGCCCCCATAAGTATCGCGGCAAAAAGTGCAAGCCAGCTGTATTTCTTGTTACAATAAAGGAATACGGGAACAAGAGCAGCAACTGCGGATGTTGTGTGACCTGAAGGAAATGAACGCATTGATGATGCGTGAACCTCACCCATTCCTGTCCACCATTCTTTGAAAATAACAATATCGGGGTTATCGGTTAAGTATTCATAAAGCTCAAACGGTCTGGGACGCTCAATAAGGGGCTTTATCGTGACATTAGTAATCAACGCACCTATAGCAATACCGAAAAGCATACCAGCACCGACTTTTCTTGTCTTCCTGAAAAGAAGGAAAACAAGTCCGAGAATTATAAATAAAATACCGTCATCACCCAGATGTGTGTAAATAAGGAAAAAGATGTCAAAAACCTTTCCTAAAACACTTTCGTGAATATTATTGTAAAACTGAAGGATATTGAAGTCAAATGCTCCGAATACCTGCTGAAACCACTGCACAACTGCTGCTGTATCCATAATTACACTCCTTTTAGATTTTTTAGCATTGTATCACAATAATTGTAAAAAATCAATAACTGAAATACCGTTAATATCCGCAATTACAGCTTTCGTCCTGTTGAACGATTTTTACAATGCGGCTTGTACCGAGCCTTGATGCACCGAGACCGATAAAGTCTTCGGCATCTTCAAGAGATGATATTCCGCCTGCGGCTTTGATTTTCTTTTTGTTTGTAATATGCTTTGAAAAAAGCTTAATATCCTCTTTCGTTGCTCCGCCTATGGAAAATCCCGTTGAGGTTTTGATATAATCCGCATCGGAAGAGCTTACAATTTCACACATTTTAATTTTTTCTTCATCTGAAAGAAGACAGTTTTCAATTATTACTTTAAGAAGCTTACCTTTACAAGCCCTTTTCACTGCATTTATTTCTTCAAGCAGAGCACCGTATTTTTTATCCTTAAGAAAACCGATATTGATTACCATATCAATTTCATCAGCACCGTTATTTACCGCATCTTCTGCTTCAAAGCATTTTACGGCGGTTGTCATATAGCCGTTGGGAAAGCCTATGACAGTACAGACGGGAATTTTATCACCCGAATATTCTTTTGCGAATTTTACATATGCCGGAGGAATACAAACCGATGCACATCCGTACTTTATTCCCTCATCGCATATTCTTTTTATGTCGTTTTCAGTCGTTCCCTGTCCTAACACGGTATGGTCAACAAAAGATAATATCTCATTCACATTCATATTTCTCAACTCCTGAATTTATGCAGACTAATTCTATCACTATTTTATTAAAAACACAACCTGAAATTAACTTAATCGCGAATTTACCGATATTGACTTTTTAATTTTCGGGCTTTATACTAAAAACAAAAGAACTAAAAGGAGAGTTTTTATGGATTTCAAAAAATACCTTTCCGAAAAAAGAAAAGCCGTTCCCACGCCCGAAAATGTTGTTGACGAATTGGGAAACTGCCATTTCGGTACATTTGACAAAGAATTTCAGAAAATGGATTTTCTTAAAGTCAACCGTCCTTCATCTCTTCCCAATTTTCTCAACAAATACAGACTTACCTTATGGGAAGCCACAGAAATCAATTTTGATAAAGTTATTCTTCTCACTGCCGTGTGCGATATGGGACTTTTCGGAACTGCACTTACTGTTATTTACGACAAAAGAACCAAAAAATGCTCCTCATGGCAGGAAATGCTCCCCTCTTCAAAGGCAGTTATCTCCGACACCATTATAAATTCCGATGAAACATATTCAAAGGGCAAAAAAGTTAAAATAAGATATGTGAATAATTTCCAGCGAGGAGAAGCCACGGTTGCGGGCTATGCCACAGATAAAAAAGCGGGAATCATTGATTACAGGGTAAAGCTGACGAGAGTTTCAAAGCCCAGCGTTGTAAGTATTCCCTTTGATGCTAACAGACCTCTTTATTCACAAAAAGACCTTTTCAGGGTTGAAGGATATCTTGAATTCAACGGTGAACGCTTTGTTGCAGACGAAAGCACAGCCGCAATTATAGATGACCACAGAGGTTATTATCCGAGAAATGCCCATTATGACTGGGTAACAACCATGGGCAAAAAAGAAATTGACGGCAAAGAGCAGTATTTCGGCTTTAATCTTACAAGAAATCAATCTGTAAATCAGGATGATTATAACGAAAATCTTATATGGTTTGAGGGTGACACTACCCTCCTCACACCTGTTGTTTTCAAACACGAAACACCGTTTTTATGGCACGTAAAAGACACAAAGGGTATGGTCGACCTCACCTTTGATATAGGCGATGAATTTTTGATGAAGGTCACAACGGGTATTATAAATATTGACTACCATATCACATTCGGTGAATTAAAGGGCTATGTATGCGATCCCGACGGAAACAAGTATATACTTGACGGAATGTCGGGCATAGGTGAAGACAAATCGCTTCTTTTCTGATAAAACAAATTAATTTACGGGACTGCAAAAAAACAGTCCCGTAAATTTTATCTTCTGTAATTGTCGTGGTCGTCGTGCATAGCTATTCCGTGTTTATTGAAAACCTCTGTTGCCATATCAACATCGTCAACACGAAGCACCGTCCAAGCCTTACCTTCTGCCTTTCCTATGAAGGCATACATATATTCAATTCCTACATTTGCTTCTGAAAGCACGGAGAGAAGATAGGCAAGTCCGCCGGGGGCGTCATCCATAGCGGCGGCAATAACCTGAGTGCATTTTACCATTACACCCGATTCTTTAAGAGCTGTAACTGCCTCGTCGGGCTTATCAACCACAAGACGAAGAATTCCGTATTCGGATGTATCAGCAAGAGATAAAGCACTGATATCAATATCGTTTTCTTTAAGAACATTAAGCACTGCGGATAATCTTCCTATTTTGTTTTCAACAAAAACCGATAACTGTTTCATAATATTGCCTCCTTAAATTTTTCTGTTATCAATAACACGCTTTGCTTTGCCTTCGCTTCTTGCTATTGATTTGGGGTTTACAAGATGAACACCTGCACTGATACCGAGAACATCGCGGAGCTTTTCTTTTATAAGTCTTTCCGTTTTTTCTATTGTCTTGATATCGTCGGAGAACAGCTCTTCGCTCATTTCAACGTTGATATCAAAGGTGTCAGTGTTATTTACTCTGTCAACGATTATCTGATAATTGGGAGTTATATCTCCGCCGACTTTAAGAAGAACTTCTTCAATCTGTGACGGAAATACATTTACGCCTCTGATAATAAGCATATCGTCGGTTCTGCCCTGAGGCTTGTTCATTCTTACGTGAGTTCTGCCGCACTTACATTTTTCATAATTCAGAGAGCATATATCTCTTGTGCGGTATCTGATTACGGGGAAGCCTTCTTTTGTTATGGTTGTGAAGACAAGTTCACCTTGAGCACCTGCAGGAAGAACCTCGAGAGTGTCGGGATCGATAATTTCGGGAATGAACATATCTTCACAAACATGCATACCTGCCTGATATTCACATTCATATGAAACACCGGGGCCCATTATTTCGGAAAGTCCGTAAATATCATATGCTTTTATGCGAAGCTTCTTTTCAATTTCTTTTCGCATATCTTCGCTCCATGGCTCTGCACCGAAGATACCTGCCTTTAACTGAAGTTTATCTGTAAGCCCCGCTTCTTCAGCCGCTTCTCCGAGATAAAGAGCATAGGAAGGAGTACAGCAAAGGCAGGTTGAACCGAAATCAACCATTGTTTGAAGCTGATTTGATGTATTGCCGGACGAAGTAGGAATTACCGTTGCACCGAGTTTTTCGGCACCGCCGTGAGCACCGAGCCCACCCGTAAATAAACCGTAGCCGTATGAAACCTGAATGAAATCTTTTTTCGACAGACCTATTGCCGCCATCATTCTTGCAACACAGTCTGCCCAGTCGCTGAGATCCTTTTTTGTATAACCTACAACTATTTTTTTGCCTGTGGTGCCGCTTGAAGCATGAACTCTTTCAATATTTTCCATAGGCTCGGCAAAAAGTCCGTAGGGATAATAGTCTCTTAAATCCTGTTTATAAGCAAAAGGAAGCTTGTGAAGATCTTCAATCCCCTTGATATCTTCGGGTTTAAGTCCCTTTTCATCCATTCTTTTTCTGAAAAGCTCTACCCTTTCATACATTCTTGTTACCTGCCAACGAAGTCTTTCGCTTTGCAATGCCTCAAGCTCTTCACGGGGCATTGTTTCAATTTTTTCCTGCCACATAATTTTTCCTCCAATAAAAGATTTGACACAGAGGAATTTTTTAATAAAAAAAAATCCTCTGCAAAAAGCAGAGGACGGATATACCGTGTTACCACCTCATATTCGGAGCTTTCTCACAAAAGCCCCCTCACGAAGTACTGACATACTCCCGCACTGTAACGGGTGCACCCGATGTAACCTACTTGGCAAAAGCCGTTCAGTCCACAGCTCTCGGAATGAATTCACAAACAGCTTCTTTATGCCTCGCACCAAACGGCAATTCTCTGAAAAGACCCTTATCTGCTATGTTTTCCGGTCATCACTTTATGTGAATACTTTAACACTTCAAAGAGTAAATGTCAACACATTTTTTACAAAATTTTATTGTATTGTTTAATATATTCATTGACAGACATTAATAATTAAGCTACACTTAATTTATACACTACAGAAAGAAGGTAATTTCTTGAAAAACGAGCCTCTGAAAAATAAAAACTATTTCAGCCGAAACAAATGGATATATTCCCTGGGCGGCATAGGAAGAGATCTTGCATATACACTTTATACATCCTTCCTTTTAACCTTTATCCTTTATACAAAGAACGTAACGGACGGTCAGTTTGCCGCAATAAGCATAATTATGATCATCTGCAGAATCTGGGACGGTATAAATGACCCGATTATGGGCGGTATTATTGAAAACACCCGCACAAAATTCGGAAAATTCAAGCCCTGGATTTTTATCGGTGTAATTACCAATGCAGTTGTTCTTGTTCTTATGTATACAATAAGTCTTGAGGGAATAGCCTTTGTTATTGCTTTTGCTTTCCTTTATATTCTTTGGGATCTTACTTATACGATGAATGACATCGCCTACTGGTCAATGGTTCCCGCCCTTTCAAGTGAGCCAAGACAAAGAGATGTTATTACATCAATGGCTAATCTCTTTGCAGGTCTCGGTACAATTCTTGCAAATCTTTTAATTCCTCTTCTTACAGTAGGTTCAGGTGCTATCGGAAACAGTGCTGTTACCGGCTATAAGGTAGTTTCAATTGTTATAGCTATCACTTTTATCGGATGTCAGATGTTTGTCTGTGCAGGTGTTAAAGAAAAACCCTTGCCGAAGAGCACGGAAGCTGCTGAAAAAATCGGCATAAAAAAGATGGTTAAGATTATTTTCAATAATAAGCAGGTGCTTTGGACTTCTCTTATTCTTCTTTTTGCAAGTATGACAAGTGCTCTTCTCACCGCATTCGGTACGAATTACATCTATCTTTCATACGGTTATGAAGGCTCTAATACAACACTTTTTGTTGTTGCATACGGTGCAGCCTCGGGACTTACATTTTTGATTTATCCGCTACTTACTAAAAAATTCACAAGAAATCAGATTATCAAGATGTCCTTTTGTCTGATAATTATTGGCTATATTGCTTTTATGCTTTCCGAAACACTTATAAAAAATCAGGATATCGCTTACTATATTCTCTGTATTGAAGCTTTATTTATAGGTATCGGCGGAGCTCTTTTCTACCTTATCGCCGCAATTCTTCTTGCAAATACTGTTGAATATAATGAGCTTATGACGGGAGAAAGAAACGAAGCTCTTATTTTCTCCGTTAAGCCTTTTATGTCAAAAATGTCCAGCTCTCTTCAGCAGTTGATTATTATGGTTGTTTATCTCGCAATCGGACTTACCGATATCACAAACAAGATTTCCGAAGCCGAAAACGCATCTATTTCAAATCCCGAATTATGGACAGAAAGCTATAAAACCGATTATATTGAAGCAATTCTTTCTGATGCGACGGACGGTATGACATTTGCTCTCAGCGCCGTTATGGCATTTCTGCCTATAGTGTTTATGGGTATTGGCGTGCTGATTACAATGAAAAAATACAAAATTGACGAAAAAGAATATCAGAGAATTCTGTCAGAGCTTGAAGCAAGAAAGAAATAAAAATGCAAGCGTTGTGTCATAATCGGCACAACGCTTATATTATTTATTTCAATAATTTTTTAACATCATTTTTTCTGCACATAACAAGAATATGCTCATCAGCCGTAAAAGGTTCATCAGGCGACAAAAAAGGAATGATATGACCGTTCTTTTTTATTGCAATAATACTGACATTATATTTCTGTCTGACAAGAAGCTCTTTTACGGTTTTTCCTGTCCATACCGACGGAATACTGATTTCAAATATACCGTAGCCGTCGGAAAGCTCAAAGGCATCAAAAACCGAATCGTTACTTTCAACGGTTGCCCATCTGACTGCAACATCTTCTTCGGGATAAATTACCGCATCGGCTCCGTTTCTTAAAAGAAATTTTTTTTCAATTTCCCTGTTCACTTCACTGATAACCTTTTTTGCTCCCAGCTCTTTTAACAAGGAGCTGACTTCAAGTGCTTCGGTAAAATGACCGCCGAGACACACAAAGCAGGTGTCAAATTCATCAACCCCGAAGCTTGAAAGCACATTCACGTCCGTGCAATCCGCAACCTTTGCGGACACAGCAAATTTCATATGCGGAGTGACAACTCCCTCATTTTTGTCAGCAATCATAACCTCGCAGTTTCTTTTTGAGAGTTCTTCCAGCAGATGCTGACCGAATGTACTCATTCCGATTATAAGAATTGATTTCATAATATTCTCCTTAACCTACCGTAATTGCTTCTTTCGGATATTGAACTGCAGGCTGTGCTCTTTTTTCAAGAAGTGCCAGAGCAAAGGAAATGCTTCCCACTCTGCCCGCATACATAAGTAAAATAATAATAATTTTCGGAATAACAGAAAGCTCTCTTGTTATTCCCGTTGTCATACCGACGGTTCCCATGGCAGAAAAGACTTCAAAAAGAATATCCTTCAGCGTAAAATCCTGTAGTGCACTTATAATTAAAACGCCTGTTGCAATAAGCAAGAAATTAAAGGTGCATACCGTAACTGCTTTTTTATGCACATCATCTTCAAAGGTTCTTCCGAAAATCCTCGGCCTTGTAACACCCCTAAGACTTGCAACCAGATTACAGAAAATTACCGCAACAGTAGTTGTTTTTACACCGCCCGCCGTTGAACCGGATGAACCGCCCACAAACATAAGTGAACACATCATAAGAATGCTTGCGGTTGAAAGCGTGGAAAAATCAACGGTATTGAAGCCTGCAGTTCTGCAGGTTACGGAAGAAAACAGCGAGCCGAGGATTTTTTCCAAAGGTGTCATTCCGGAAAGGACGTTATCATTCTCAAAAAGGAGGAAAAACAACGCTCCGCCGAAGGTGAGAACCACACTCACCGTAAGAACAAGCTTTGTGTGAAGCTGATATTTTCTGAAATTAAATTTATTATTTAATAAATCATCCCACACAAGAAAGCCTATACCGCCGACGGTTATAAGAATAATAAGCACAGTATTTACGAGTATATTATCTGAATAATCAACAAGTGAACAGAATTCCTCATTAACTCCCATAAGATCAAAACCCGCATTACAGAAAGCGGAAACTGAATGAAAAACGGAATACCATATTCCTTTTATAAACCCGAAATCTTTTATAAACTGAAAAGACAAAAGCACGGCTCCGATTCCTTCAAAAATTGCAGTGCCGATTATAATTTTTCTGGTTATTCTTTTAAGACCTGCTATGTGTGCGGTGTTTATGCTTTCCGCCATTATGCTTCTTTTTCGTAAATCAATTCTTTTCCTCGTAAATGACAAAAAGAAGGTTGCAACAGACATAAAACCGAGCCCGCCCAGCTGTATGAGAATAAGAATTACAAGCTGCCCGAAAAACGACCAGTGAGTTGCAGTATCAACAAGCACCAGACCTGTAACACAGGATGCGGAAACAGATGTAAATAATGCGGTAAGAGGTGAAGTCCACGCTCCGTCAGAAGAAGACACGGGAAGCATCAGAAGAATTGTACCCGATACTGCAATAAGAAAAAATCCCAGGGCAATTATCTGTATATTGGAAAATCGGCGTTTTTTCATTTTAATTCTCCGTATACTTTTATAAGTTTAGTCAAAGTGTCAGCGGCAAAAGCTGCAGAAAGCTCTCGTACTATGTTTCTGCCGACATTTCCGAAGTGTTTTGTTGCGGTAAGAGTTTTACCGTTTACCCAAAAGCCGAAGCACACTGTACCGACAGAGCTATCATTTTCGTCGATAGCAGGTCCCGCATATCCGGTAATTCCCACACCTGCATCGGCATCAGTCGCATTTTTGGCACCCGTTGCCATTTCCAGTGCAACATTTTCACTGACTACACCGTATTTTTCAATGGTATCCGCTTTAACATTAACAAGACCGATTTTTGCTTCGTTTGAATATGTGACAAAGGATGCACCTATAACCTTAGAAGCATCAGCAACAGAAACAATCCCCGAAGAAAAAAGACCGCCCGTGCAGGATTCTGCGGCAGATACCGTCATATTATGCTTTATAAGCTCTGATACCAATATTTCAAAGGAATTCATATAAGTCTCCCCATATTACATTTTAGCTTATATTAACACAGTTTTTCAAAAATTGAAAGTACCCATAAAAATTTATTTATTGAATATTTTCAGAACTGTAATATAATAGAGTCATAATCTGCAACATTACGGAGTATTCTATGAAAATTTTCAACTCTCACACCCATACTTGCCATTCACACGACGGAAAAGGCACGGTAAACGATATATGCCGAAAAGCACTTGAAGAAAGCATTATGGGCTTTGCAATAACAGACCACTGTGATTGCGAATATTCTTCCGATGCCTCAATTCCCGAAAAACTTTCCTTATCCTTTGAAGAAGCAAAACAATGTCAAAAGCTTTATAAAGATAGGCTTATAATTTCCTGCGGAGTGGAAATCGGAGAAGCAATTTACAATCCTGATTTTGCAAAAAGAATAATTAATTCACAAAAATGGGATGTGGTTTTAGGCTCCGTTCACGCTGTGAGACTGAATAATCTTGATATGCCCTTTTCCGTAATAGATTTCAACCGTTTTAGCGATGAAATGCTTTCACAATATATTGAACAGTATTTTTTGGATATGAAAGCAATGCTCGAAACACAGGACTTTGACATTCTGTCGCATCTGACTGTGGTGCTTCGTTATATCGTTCATAAATATAAAAGACAGGTTGATATCAAAAAGTATTATCCCGTAATTACAGAAATCCTGAAAAAAACAATAGCTCGCAATAAATGTCTTGAAATAAACACATCGGGATATGCTGAGGGCTATCTTATGCCCGATACCGATATTCTGAAAATGTATAAGAAGCTTGGCGGAAAAAGCATTGCTGTAGGCAGCGATTCGCACACACCCGATATGTTATGTGCAGGACTAAATGAAAGCGTGGCAATAATAAAGAAGCTGGGATTTGACACACTTACATATTTTATTGACCGAAAACCCGTAAAATATAAAATTTCAGCAGAACAATAAGGATTTACCCTTCCCTCATACGTATAATAAGTGAAGGGGACAGATAAGCCCCGATAATTCAGGAGGAAAACCAATGGATAACGGTGAAAGTAGCTACCGCCGTTTCCTTGACGGTGATGAAAGTGCCTTTGACGATATAATGAAGAAACTGTTCAGAAATCTTGTTTTCTTCATAAACCGCTATGTAAACGATATATATGCGGCAGAGGATATTGCAATTGACGCTTTTTCAGAGCTCATCATACATAAGCATCGGTATAATTTTAAGGTTTCTTTGAAAACATATTTGTTTATGATTGGAAGAAGCCGTGCACTTGATTATATCAGGCATAAAAAAGTCATTGACCTTGTCGGACTTTCAGATGCCGAGGCTTTAGCAGATGAAAAACAGGTGCTGGAAGAAATCATTCTTAAAGATGAAAGAAAACGCACAGTCAATGAAGCGGTTGAAAATCTTCCCGGCAATATGCGTGATGTTATACATCTCATATATTTTGAAGATATGACATATGAAGAAGCCGCAAAAGTTCTGAAAAAAAATAAAAAACAGATAGACAACCTTCTTTATCGTGCAAAAAAGGAGCTTCGCATCATTCTTGGAAAGGATGGTGACTTATTCTTATGAGAGAATTAAATGAATGTAAGGCGGAAATTTTCCGCCGCAGTGAGCAAAAAATAAAAGAACGAAAAAAGAAACACATGAATTTTATTGCTTTTTGTGTCATATTATGTATATCCTTAACTGCGTTATCGGCAATAGACCTTACCCTATTATCTTCCGAAAAAAACAAAGATACAGAAAATACTCACACAACACATTATGATACTGACATAAGTTCACCTCTGCCGGAAGCAACGATAAGCATTGTTGGGGCACAGATTACCTATCCCCATAATATAAACAATGAAACAATAACCGTTTCTCAACAGGATAAAATCTATGGTCTTTACAGGTTTATTGAGGATTCTTTCATTTCAGCAAAAGAAGATGCTTTTTTGTCAGGCAGCAGTGAATTGAACGACGAGAATGTAAATTGCGGAGGTAACGGCAATGCTGCACGCTATACCGTCAGGTTTATTTTTTCCAACGGAATTGAAAAAGAATACATGCTTATAGACGATATGCTCTATGGTAATCCGAACAACAGAATACAACTCTCCGAAGAACAATTGAATATCCTTCTGAATATCCTTGATACATATCAGTAAAAGGAGGAACACAAATGAAAAAGAAAATACTTACAACGGTTTTAATTATGGTATTACTCGCTGCAATTCTTTTTATGCCTATCCCGTCAGGTGTATGTAAAGACGGCGGCTCAAGAGAATTTACTGCACTTACATATAAAATCGTAAAATGGAACAGGCTGATATCAGACAGTATTTACAGCAGCAATAAGGTTTATTTCTTTCCCGACAATTTCAAAACAATTGATGAGTTATGGGATATTGAAAAAGTTAATGCAATAAAATCTTTTGATGCAAAAATAATTACAATAAGCGAAAATTCAGTAATAGTCGAACCTTTTTCCGATGAAGAAGAACTGAATAGCAGTGACAGAATTATGTTTCCGAAATCCGCCATTGAAAATCTCGGTGTCAGAGAGGGAGATTTTGTAAACGTCAGCTACACGGGAGAAATAAAAGAATCATACCCCGCACAACTCACCGTTACAGAATGCACCTTCTCGGACAGAATGAGAAATTCCGAATACACCGAAGAATGGCTCGCAAAAAATGAAGAAACAAAGTGGCAGAACAACAGTTTGTTTGAACACATAACCATCACAAAAATTTATTCAAACTGTTTCTTTGCAAGAACGGTTATTCCGATGCCATATGAAATCAAGCTTAACGGAAAGCTGTCCGACGAATGGTGTGTGGGAGATCAGGTAATCTGTACCTATGAAAATACCTATTACGATAAAATAACCCACCGCTCTGAAGCAGATATGCTGACAATAAAACAGAGCGACTGGCAACCCGATCCTTTTGCGTGCTACAAACCCGTTATCTATCTCTATCCCGAAAAGCAAACCGACATATCAGTCAATTTCAATTCAGATGTAAAGCTTACCTGCACATATCCCGAATATAAAGACGGCTGGCTTGTTACAGCTTCTCCGGACGGCACACTCACCGATAAGAACGGACAAATATTTAACTATCTTTATTGGGAGGGTGACATAAACACTGACTTTGATTTTTCGGAAGGCTTTTGCATAAAGGGAGAAAGCACCGCAGAATTTCTTGATGAAGCTCTGAAAAAGCTCGGTCTTACACGCCGTGAAGCAAACGAATTTATCGTTTACTGGTTACCTCTTATGCAGAACAATAAATATAATATTATTTCCTTCCAGGGTACGGCTTACACCGACGCCGCAGAGCTTGAAATATCTCCCTCCCCCGATACGCTTATACGCATTTTTATGGCATATAAACCGTCGGAAGAGTATATTGAAATACCCGAACAAACACTTTCAGCTCCCGAGAGAAAAGGTTTCACCGCAGTTGAATGGGGCGGAACACGAATAAACTGAATTTTATTGAAATGAAAAGGCGTCACAAATTGCGACGCCTTTTTACACATTAATTCAAAGCTTCACTAAGTGACGTATCTTCAAGAAATGTATTGAGATTATAAAGGAACAAAAGATGTGAAAAGCTGTTGTCTTCTAAGACAAACTGAAGCTCATCATTAAAATATCGGGGATCAATAATCACAATTTTTTCAAAATGGGAAATTAACAAAGGAATGAAGCAGTTTGCATATGAATCCTTGACAATAAGAATACTTTTCTTGTTGAGATTATCTGTCTGAATTTCAATTTTTCCGTAATTTCCGCCGAAGAATACCTCATACTGATTTTTAGTGTGAAGTTTATCCGAATAAAGCACGGAAACGGATTTTTCCAGTGTGTCCGTATTATTCACATAATACCTTCCGTCAAAATTTTTGGGGAGAATTGCATTCAGATTATCGCCTTTTTCATATATACCCGACGAAGAAGAGAGTGTTCCGAAAAATGAATTACTCAGGCTTACGGTCTCATAATCTTTTTCATCAAAATCCATTTCTCCTGCTTTCATAAATTCCTTGAACACAAGAAAAGCCGCCTCACTTGTCCAGTGGTGGTCTGTTCGGAAATAAAGATTGGTGTTTCCTGCGTTTTCTTTAAGGATATTCACCGTTTCTATTGTTGTAAAGCTTTCATCAAGAGAGTTATATATATTGTTTATCTGCTGTTTTTGTGAAGCAAGCTTTAGATATTTCGGCAAATTCTCGGAATAAATTTCCGAAGTGTTTGGGGCAAGAATAAAAAACTGATTCTTTATACCTGAATTTACCGCAAAAGAATTTATTGCTGTTATTGCTTTATTCAGTTTTTCTTCATTGATTTCTGAAGGCACTTCAAAAAGTCTGTTGTCGCTTCCGAGATATACATCATTGATATTTGTTTTTCCGAGAACACGGGAAATAACGGTTTTCATTGATACTATTTTATCCCGCCCTGTAAATTGATCGGAGAGATATTCTTCAAATTTAGTCATAAGCTTTCCCGATATAACAGCATTTATGTTAAACTCGGGCAACTGTGTAAGAGCTCTGTTTTCCTCTTCTGATATTTTTTTATCTTCCGTAAAAATTTCAGAGGTCGTGAAAAAACAAAGAATTGAAAAGAAAACAACACAAAGAACTACACTCAGAATTTTCATTATGCAGTTTTTATTATTCATAAGCTCTCCACCTTTCTCAAAATCTGAAATAAAGAAACGGATTATAAGTATCTCCGATAAGATAAATAAAACTTATACCGAAAAGTAATGCATAAATAACAAATCGGAACAAAAACACACCGATTTTTTTCTTGTCTTCCGTTTTGAAAGAAAAAATATCCGTTGAAAAAACCGCCATAATAATCAGAATTGCCGCATTTGAAAACAGAATATACAGACTGTTTCCGCCAACAACCCCGTGAAAACCGAAAAGACCGCCGAAAAATCTGCCGATTGCAGACAAATCTTCATTTGCGAATAATACCCATCCGAAAAGAACAAGGATAAAGGTTAATATTCTTCTTAAAAATACAGGCAATTTTTCAAGATATTTTCCGGTAAAATTCTTTTCCGTTATGAGAAGCACAAAATAGTATATACCCCACAAAAGATAGTTCCACGAAGCCCCGTGCCACAGTCCCGTAAGGCTCCACACAACAAAGAGATTGAATATCTGACGGCTTTTAGTGCATCTGTTGCCGCCAAGAGGAATATATACATAATCTCTGAACCAGAGACTCAGTGTTTTATGCCAGCGTCTCCAGAAATCTGTTATGCTTGTTGACGTATAGGGATGATTGAAGTTTTCAGGAAAAGAAAAACCGAACATTCCCCCAAGTCCTCTTGCCATATCAGAATATCCGCTGAAATCAAAATATATCTGAAAAGCATAGAAAATAATTGCAGTCCATGATGATATAAGTGAAATTTCACTTATTCCGTCTGAAATTATCAGTTCATATACTGCACCCGCACTGTTGGCAAGTATAGTCTTTTTTGCAAGGCCTTTTATAAATTCGAAAATTCCCTCCGCGGCACCTTCAAAGCTTTCTTTTCTCCTTGAAAGTGCAATATCAATTTCACCGTACTGCACAATGGGACCGGCAATAAGCTGGGGAAACATTGAAATATAAAGCGAAAAATCAATTAAATTTTTCTGAACGGCACATTTTTTCTTATAAACATCAATTATGTATGACATTATCTGGAAGGTATAAAATGATATACCTATAGGAAGAGCAGGTTCATTAAATGTATTTTTTAAACCAAATAATCCCGATACGGACTCACAAAGCATTCCGCTGTATTTAAAGAATACAAGAAGTGAGATATTGAAAATAAGAGTGATTATAAAAAGGGCTTTTCTTTTGCCTTCTTTACCGCATAGCTTATCCATATGCAGAGCCGCAGTGAAATTGAAGACTATGCTTAAAAGCATAAGAAGAATATTACGGGGTTCTCCCCACGCATAAAAAATGAGACTTGCGATTAAAAGAATAACATTTCTGTATATATTATAAAATTTGCTTTCCTTTGACGGAGAAATAAAAGCTTTCGGAAGATAATAAAGAAAAGCCGTAAGAGGAAGAAAAACCGTCAGAAAGGTTATGCTGCTGAATAACATTTCTCTCCTCCTTACTCCGCGGCACTTAAAAATGCAGAATAAATTTCATCAGCATTTTCAGCTACTATAAAAATTACGGCACCCGAAGCTTCATCATAAACAAATGAACTCAACCACGCTGCCTGTTCGGGAGCATAGCCGTTAAAAAGATTATATTTATCCGACTGATAATCAATAAACAGCTCTTCCATACTATCCTGATTATTGTCCTTCAATACACCGACAAAAATTTCGGATACATTCATAACATCATCAGATGAATAATAGGAAACACTTGAAAATATATCAGTATCAAAACCAAAGCTTTCTTTTATAAACAGACTGTCTCTGTTTTCAAGTGTATCATCACAGAACAGGCTGATAATTTCGCCTGTAATTTCATCTGCTGTTTTAGTTGTTATTTTCTCTTTACTAACGGACGAAACAACAAAAAGCAGTGTGAGAACAATACATATTGCCTCAACAAAAATATATTTTTTCATAAATACTCCGATTATCTGAGATAAACCTCATAATAAAGATGCGGAAGCCACACATCTGTATAAAATCCCTTCGAAACGTGTATGCCGTCACTACCGTAAAATTTGCCGTCTCCGGGAAGACAGGAGGAATTATCAAGATATGTGCCCTCAAGCTTTTCGCACATTTCACGAAGGCGGCTATTATATTTTTCTATAGCAGAATAACGCCTTGCAACAGACGGAGAAACATTAAAAATTCCGCTAATGTAAATTTTAGTATCGGGAAGTGAATTTTTCAGCTTTACAATTATTCGTTCATACTGCAAAATGAAGCTGTTAAGATAGCCTTCTGTGTCAACAAGATTATTTATGCCGTAATGGGTTACAAGAATTTTCGGGTTGTTGGCAATTATTTTTCCAACATTTCCCTCAAGGTGATAAAGACTTGCACTGACCATTGAAATCATATTTGAACTGTTAAGCACTCTGTAGGTATTAAGTCCTTCCATAAGAGAATCCCCGACTATAAGCATATCGGAAAGCACTTTACGGTATGTGAGGTCACCGTTTTTTATTCCTTCAAGAAAAAGTCTGAATTTTTCTTCTCTTTCGAGCTGAAGCCTTTTTTCTTCCTCTTCCTTTGCTCTCTTTTCAAGCAGTCCGGTAATATATTTTTCGACCTCACTGACTTTTTTTGAAGAAATATCAAGAAAAGCAGGCTCATATTCACTTGTGTTTTCGTTCTGCTCCGACAGTAAGATTAAGCTTACCCCGTTTGTTGCGGGAATTGCAATTATCAGCAGAATCAGAACAATTCTTAATAAATTCTTTTTCATAAAATCTCCGTTTTTTCAACATTGAAACTAATAATACTACTTTTTAATTACTAAATCAATATAAATTACGACAAAATACACCTGCCGTAAAGGCAGGTGTAAAAAATCATAATTCAGCATAAAGAGCTTTCATATCGCTTACTGTTTTTTTTGCTCCGTTTTCAAAAAGACAGTCCCTGTCACGAAAGCCCCAGTCTACGGTAATGCAGTCAACGGAAGCATTTTTCGCAGTCTGAATATCGACCTCGGAATCACCGATATATACAGTTTGTTCAGGCGGGATTTCTGTTGCTTTTATTGCTTCAAAAACCGCATCGGGAGCAGGCTTTTTATTTATGCCTTCCCTTTCGCCCGTAACAAAATCAAACATACCGTCAAAATGAAGCTTTACAAGCTTCTGCACTGCAAAATCGGCTTTATTTGAAACTACTGCCGTTTTTATGCCGCTTCTGCGAAGCCTTGCAAGAAGTTCAATTATTCCGTCATAAGGCTTTGTAGTATCTGCACTGTGAATAGCATAATGCTCCCTGAAATCGCAGAATACCTTATCAATTACGGAAATGTCTGTATTTTCAGGCACTGCCCTTTCAATCAGCAGTCTTATGCCATTTCCGACAAAGGCTCGCACTTCTTCCCTGCTTCTTTCGGGAAGGCAGTTCTTTTCCAATGCGAAATTGACAGAATTATAAAGGTCCTGTAATGTATCAAGAATTGTTCCGTCCAAATCGAAAATTACAAATTTATATTTCATATTTTCCTCATTTCTGTTTGCTTATAAGCCGATTTTATATTTTCCGTGTCCCGCACCGATAAAAAAAGAGCACCGAACAGTACTTCAATATCAAGTCTTTCATAGCATCAAATCAATATTAAAGCAAAATCAGATAAATATCAATATTTTATTTCATACTAACAAAAAAAGCAAAAATGCAGTCCCGTTTATATCGGAACTGCATCTTTATGAGCTTTATAAAATTATTTCTTCTTTTCCCAACCGTCAAAGATTTCATCAAAGTCATAAACGTTGTGTTCATCCTTGGAGTGGTTGGTGTACCATACCTGAGCAAAGAAGGGATTTGTCTTTGCGATTTCATCATAGTTCCACTTCTTTTCGGGAAGGTAGCATTCGGGGCACCAATGACCGCCGAGAAGGATAAGATTGGGACTTGCTTCGAATTCGTGTCCGCAGCATCCGCACTTCCATTTAAGCTTTGTAACAAGGTCGCCCTTTGTCATTGCTTCACTGAGGCATTCACCGCCGCGGAACTCGGCAGCCTTCTTCATATCTTCAATATCAAGTTCAGTCTTGGGCTTGCTTTCATCATAGCCATGGTCAAGCTTGAATTCATCAGCAGCTTCATTTCTCTTATCGGGGCTTTCAAGCTTGAAGTCGTCCCAATTGTTGGGTATCTTGAGATAATCTTCATAAGAACCGTAGTAAGCGGAAAGTCTTACAGGATCCTTTGTCTTTATCCAGTCAAGTGTACCCCATCTTTCGGTCATTGCGATCTTCTTCATAAAGGGCTTAGCACATGCACCGATAAGCTTCTTTGCGGGGATGTATTTCGGAATTCTGAAATAGAATTCAACCTGATTTGCCATATGGTCAAAGTAGTCCTTAACAGGCATATTTGCACGGAAGTGGAGATAATCTTCAAGAATATCACCGTCTGCATAATACTGACCGTGGAAATTCTTTGTTGTGAACCAATTAGGATCAAAGAGTGTCTTGGGAGAACCGAGACCTATACAACCGAGAAGGAGCTCTTCAAACTCATAGTTAGTAAGTCTGTATTCTTTACCTGAACCGATATTATAGAATCTTCTGAAGAATTCTTCGGGAAGGTCTTCTGTAACGAAGTTTCTCATAAGACGGCCTGAATCTTCAACAGTACACCATTCAAGCATACCGTTAAGAGGAACATGATACATAATGGGTTCCATATTGTGAAGAATTGCAGGATAAAGGATGCCTGACTGACGCATTACAACCCAATGCTTGATTCCGCTTTCAACGAAAACTCTTTCAGCCATAACCTTTGAAATTGCATAGTGGTCATATACGGAAACCTTAATGGGATCACCGCATCTGCCCCAATGGATGGGAGTGTTTCTGTCGCCTGTTTCAGCAACTGAACCTATGTAGCAAACCTTGATATCATCTGCATTAGGCTGTGCGAGAACTGCCTTACAGATATTTTCTGCTGCACCAACATTGACTTTTCTTGTTGAATAGGGCTTGTAGTCAGCAGCGGGAGAAACCATACCGCCGATATGAAGAACATAATCTGCACCTGTTACACCCTTGAGAATTGAATCATATTCGAGGAAGTCACCCCAGATGATTTCAACATTCTTTTTGCCCATATAAGGCATAAGAAGCTCTTTGTTCTTGTCGCTGGGACGTGCAAGGAAGTTGATTTTTACATCGCCGAGCTTGTAGAGCTCCTGAAATGCAGCCCAACCCATATTACCGGTTCCGCCGGTAAGGAATACTGTTTTCATTAGTAATACCCCCTGTTAATAATTTCCTGAATGATTTTATAATTTTAATCGGTATCAGTAAATACTTTTACCAATAATTTTACTGTGAGTTAACAGAAAATTTACAATTAATCAGAATACAAAAAGTAAATGTATAAGATTGATGTAAAGCTTCATAAGAACCTGCTGAATTTTTCCGAAAACTGCATCAAGCATTGTGATTTCACCGAACTCAAGAAGATGCTCGCCGCCGTCAAGAATGTAATCGGAAACAGTGAGAACCTCTGTATCATAAACAGCAGTGTTGTTTTCATTTAATGTTATAAGACGAAGACCTCTTACGGAATTATCACCGTAGGATTCAAAGCTTGCACCGGGAGTGTTTACAATATCAACACCGTCTTTTGTTACCGTGTATGAATTGGGATGGTCGTGACCTGAAAATACAGCTACTACATCACCGGTTTCAACAAAAGCATCAAACTGACCGTAGTTATAATAGCCGGGACAGGGAGCTTCAAGAACAAAGCCGTCCTTTATATCACGGACAAAGGGAAGATAAGTATAGGCCTTTCCGTCAAAATTAAGAGTGAGTGCACCGAGATTCCAGGGACTTTCAATGAAAAGCTTTTCAAAGGCTTCCTGAACAACAATGTGCTGGAAAGCCATGGCATTTACGGTTTCTCCGCCGTTTGCCTCTTTCACTGCTGCGGAAGTGCTCTTATACCACTCAATCTGATCCTCGTGAACCGCATCATAACCGAGACTGTTACCGTCTTCATCATATGTATAGGAGTTTGAATCGAACATATAGAGATTATATGCAATCCTGCTGCCGTCAGAGCTCTTTACTGTGAGATTATGTGTACCTACACCGGTGAGAGCGGGAACAGCATCGTATGCAAGGCAATATTCTTCGCCGTATTTCTGATAAAGCTTTAAGAGCTCTTCACGGGACACGCCCTGTTCATCATCGTGGTTTCCGAAAACAAGTGTAAAGTATGTTTCGGTTTCAACAAAAATATTGCAGATTTCTTCAATTGCCTGTGCTTTGGTTTCGGCTGAGGAAACAGTATTGTCACCGCCGAGAATAACAATATCGGGATTGTGAATTTCAATCATATCGGTAATAAACTGCTTCGCTGTCTTGTGCATAGGATACATATCCTGAATATCACAGATATTAAAGATTTTGAATTCGCCGTTTTCATCGAATTTAAGAACATCGTTTTCGCCCGATACTGCAGCAAAGGACATTGCTGTAAGAGTGAAAATCATTACAACAGAAAGTAAAACAGAAATAATTTTTTTCATAAGATTTCCTCCGTTTATAATTTAACATATTAATTTTACTACCAAAAAAGAGAGTTGTCAAACCGATATAGAATTTTCGTCAAAGTAAACTAATTATAAATGTTAAAATTAGCGATAGTGCAGAATTTATTTTTATTTATTGATATTGCTTTATTATTGTTTTATATTTATTACGAAAACAAAAACCGAAAGGATGTTATATATGAATAAGCCCGTACTCGGTATACAGCTTTATACATTAAGAGCTTTCTGTCAGAATGCTGAAGATTTTGATGCTACCCTTTCCTATCTCAAGGATTTAGGTGTAAAAGACGTGCAGATTTCTGCTATAGGCCCCATTGAACCCGATATTCAGAAAAAAATTCTCGATAAAAATGAAATGAAGGTCTGCGTTACACATAAACCACTTGACAGATTCATAAATGATACAGACAACCTTATAGAAGAGCATAAGATAATTGACTGTTATGCATTAGGCCTCGGTGCGGCATCCGAGGAGCACAGAGGCACAAAAGAAGCCGTCGATGCTTTTATTGCAGCAGTCAACTCCTTCTCGGATAAACTCAAGAAAAACGGAATGACCTTCAATTATCACAACCACGATTTTGAATTTAAGACAATGGATAACGGTGAAACTATGATAGACTATCTTATAGAAAACACCGATCCCGAGGTTTTTCGGTTTATTCCTGACGTTGCCTGGATTCATTATGCGGGTGCAAATCCTGTGGAATACCTTAAAAAGATGAAAGGCAGAGTAAAAGTCTGTCACTTTAAGGATTATAATATCGTTGACGGCGAGAGAAAATTCTGCACACTGGGTGAAGGAAGAGTTGACCTCAAAGCCTGTTACGATGCCTGTAAAGAGCTTGATATCCCATACATTATGTATGAACAGGACATAGACTGGATTGACGGCGATGCAAAAAAAGCCACAAGGCTCTCCTGGGAATTTATGAAAACACTTGAAGATTAATAAGCAAAGACATCGAGGTTTTATAAAATTTCGGTGTCTTTTTTGCTTTTTTGTAAACATTCTGAAAGCAACCAACCTCTGTTTGTTACTATAGGAGACGGGTAGAAACCACTGAAAAGGTGAGTTTTTGGACTGTCTCTGTTTTTTTGTCAAAAAAATAAAAATTATATATTTATTTACTTGACACAACAAAAAGCAATAAATACAATTATTAAGGATAATTTGGATTTTTTTGTTGAAGGGAGAGGTTTTTTGGATGATAGATTCCGAAAAAATCTGGAATGAGTGTCGGGACAACATAAGAAAATTATGTGAAATAAAGTTAAATTCCTATCCTGATGCGGCTGACGATATACTTTCCGAAACATATATAATTTTTGTTAAAGCTTTAAGAAGCGGAAGAGAAATTGTTTATCCGAAAACCTGGCTTTATAAAACAGCAAATAATCTGATAACAAAAAAATATGCACAGCTAAAGCAGCAGAGAGAGTATTTTTTAAGCTTAGATGTAGTCAAGGATGAAACTTATATCTTACAAATAGAGCCTGACTTTGCGGATATGCTCATAACCGATGAGGATATTGATAGAATGGCTGATGATATTCTTTCAACCTGCACACAGGAAGAAATGAAAATTCTGCAATTATTTCATAAAGACAAAAAAAGCTTCAAGGAAATTTCAGGCATACTCGGAAAAACGGAAAGTGCAGTTAAACAACAAAATTACCGACTATGTAAGAGAATACGAAAGCTTGTTATTGAAAATTTTAACGGATAAAAAGTTTTTATAATTTTTGTGTTACTTTTCTAAAATTATGACACTAATATACTGAGGTGGTTAAAATGAACAAAGAAATATTAAAAAATATTCTCAAAGCCTCGTCAGCAGAGTTTTCATATGAAGAAATCAGAAATATGCTTGACGAGGAATTAGAAAAACCCGAAGAAGAAATGGATTCAGACCTCATTGAGCTTTGTATTGAAGCACTGAGCCGTGAAAATACGGTTGAAAATACCGATAAAACAGAAGGTGTCGCAAATACAAAGAAGAAAACCAACATAAGACGAATTTTTCTTATAGCTGCAATAGTTGCTGTTCTGTCAATTGTAACAGTATCTGCCGGTGCTGATATTTTCAGTATTGATACAGAAAACGGAATTGTTTGTATTTTCGGAAAGCAGATATCTTTAAACATCAAAAGCCTTAACCACGAAAAGGTTTTTGAGGAGCTTAAAAAGCAAGGAATTGACAATGTTCATCTGCTGCCTGTATTTCTTGATGATACTTGTGACCTTGAAATAGAAAATACACAAACAGATATGCAAACAATCAAATTCGTATTTTCCTCAACAGATATATATGGTAAAATAATGATACGAACAAACAGTACAGTTAAATACAATTTAGAAAGCATACAGCTTTTATCTGATGTGGAACAGATAGAACAAATAAATATAAACGGAACAGATGTTATAGTTGTTTCAACCACAGATTCAAGAATTGTGACATATTACAATTCCGAAAACAGCAACTACAAAATATTTTTTAATAATTCGTCCTTTGAAGAGGTCTTTAATTTACTGGAAAATTACCAATAAAATTAAGTTTTTTTAAGGAGATTGAAATAATGAGACGAGTAATAAAATTAGTTTTTATACTCACCTTATGCCTTACAACACTTTACAGTGTTAATGCACAAGCTTATGAAACAGAAAAAATTACGGAACATAATATTATTCTCACACAAAATGAAATAAATGAAATCCTCGCACAAGGAAACCGTTACACCGCACCTGACCGTGCCACGGGACTTATTTTTGACGGCTCAGCCGCTATAAACGACGATTATTCTCTTCTTCAATTTGTAGGCACAATTGATTGCATACTTGAAGTAGTGAGATGCGGATTTGAAGATATCACAGTTCAGCAAAGAAAAAATTCATCATATTCATGGACAGACTATTATCAGTTTGATGATGACATTTGCGATTACAGTTCAAACACCACGGTAAAAGCAGTTACCGTAGCCCCCGGATATGAATACAGAGTTAAGGTTACTCTTTACGCTAAAAAGAACTTTTTCTCTGTTCAGAGAGTTGACATTTACTCAAACATCAAAGCTTGGTAACATATAATTTTAACCACCTCGCACCTGAGAAATCAGGTGCTTTTTTCTATAATAAAACTCTTGCGATTTATACTGAAATCATATGATTATGCTATCAAAAACGGCATCGGAGTCTTCCGATGCCGTCAA
>JAZSJT010000104.1:0-1554 GCA_045534425.1 Acutalibacteraceae bacterium
CTTAAAAAGGTCTCTTTCCTTTGAGCCGCCCGTGCACTGCATAAGCTGAACATATTCAACGAACTCGAAAATATTATTTTCGCTGCTGACTTCAGGATTTATAAATTGCGTTCCCATTTCCCAGACATTGACATTGCTCACCGCGTTGGGAAGCTCCTGCCCGGATGCCGCAGTGTCAACAGAAAAAGTATAGTCATTCATTGAAGGTATGATGCTGTAAAAGGGTGCAAGAAAAAAACAAATGACTGAAACAAAAAATGCAGTCACCTTTGAAAAGAAATCCATAAAACCGCTCCTTTGTATGTATTAATTTAATAATACATAAAGAAGCGGTTTTTTGCAATAATAATTTATTATATATTATATATACATTATATATGCATCAGGCACAGAAAATGTGATTGCCTATCTGTGTCAGCACGGGACGGGTTCTTATCCAGCCGTTAGATGCGGTTTTCGGATTGTAATAGTAAATGGCACCGCCTGTGGGGTCCCAACCGTTAAGAGCTTCCCTTGCGGCCTTCTTTGCAGCATCTGTGGGAGAAACATTCCAGTTGGAATCTCTCACGCAGTCAAATGCACCCTTCTGATAAATAACACCGGAAATGGAATCGGGGAAAGAAGCGTGGGAAACACGGTTGAGAACCACTGCACCCACAGCCACCTGTCCGCGGTAGTTTTCTCCTCTTGCTTCCGCGGCAATAAGCTTTGCAAGAAGCCATACATCAGAAGAAGAATATCCCGAAGATGAGGATAGTCCCAGATATAACAGAGTTGTGGGACCTGCAATGCCGTCTGCTTTTATTCCGCAGGAACGCTGGAAGGCGGTAACGGCATTCTTTGTGGCTGTCCCGTATATGCCGTCAACACTTCCCGAGTAAAATCCCAGCTCCTTCAGCTTTTTCTGAATACGGCGGACTTCTTCACCGCGGGAGCCGAAGGATGAAAGAGTCATTTCGGTGTCAGAGGCTTCCTTTTCATTATATATTATAAAGCAGGTGAATGTCATAATAAGACAAAGACAAACAGAAAACATCTTTTTCAAGGATGAATTTTTATATAAAAGATTACTTTTCAAAATAAAACACTTCTTTTCATTTTAATATTTGACTCAATATCTATTATTTCCCCAAAATCAAAAATAGACATAACAATATATTGTAAATTGGGTAAAAAAATAGATAAAAACACAATATATAGTATCTGCAAAAAAACTTTTAAAAAAGTTGAAAAAAGTTTAAAAAAAGTGTTGACAAGGGGTTTTATTTGTGATAATATGTGCAAGCACTGAACGAGAGAACAGTGATTCAGAGCTTCAGAAAAAAATCTGAAAAAATCTGAAAAAAATCAAAAAAACCTCTTGACAAAGAGAAAGCGAAGTGATATAATCACAAGGCACTCTTGAGAGAGGGCAAAAAACAAAACGAACCTTGAAAATTAAACAACGACAAAAAATGAAACCCTTGAAGATTAATTTGAGTTTAACAAGTACAACTTGTGAACAGTAAATTCGAGATTTCTTGAATTAAACGTCAGAAGACGAAAAGAGCTAAC
>JAZSJT010000115.1:0-12865 GCA_045534425.1 Acutalibacteraceae bacterium
TGTCGTTTCTCCATTTTTCTCTCTCGGCTTTGTCGCGGAGATTGGGGATGTCGAAGCTCTGATTGTTGTTCATGGCACTTAAATATCCGAAATGACCGGGCAGGAACATATCCATCGCTTCATATACATCAACAATTTCCGCATTGCGATTGCCCTTTATTGCCTGAATGAAGTGATACATTGTGTAGAAATCGGAGCCGCCGTGGCCTGATTCCTCTGCTAATTTACTTAATGAATCGTCTGTATTTATTTCCTTTACTTCAAAGGTGTTGTCGCCCTCGTTTTTGTCGAGGTTCCCGTAAAGGGTTGCTACACCGCCCTTTTCCGCATCCTCTCTTGCACTTTCAAGTCTGCCTTTACTGCCGTAAACCGAATACCATACAGAATTTCTTGCGGGGCCCACGCCGTGAACACTTTTAAGCACTGCACCGTTTTCAAGGGTTATCATTTCAACTGCCATAGCACCGGCAAAGGCACCCATACGGTACATTCTGTCGTTGAAGGGAATTTCAAAGCCCGAAACCTTTACGGGACGAAGACCTGTTATGTGAAGAAGGGGGCCGACGGAATGTGTGCAGTAATAAAATGCACTCATGGTGTTTCTCCAGTGATTGCGGTCGCAGTTTGTATAGCCGTGCCAGCCGGGCTCGCAGTTATGGACATATTCGCCCTCGCCGTATTCAAATTTGCCGAGGTCGCCTCTTTTGTACTGTGTTCTCATTTCACGGGGAGCGGGCATATAGCAATAGTTTTCTGCATATGCATAAATTTTTCCCGTTTCCTCAACGGCTTCAATAAGCTCAACTGCCTCTTTAAGATGCTGACATGGGAGCACCTCACTTAAAACGTGTTTGCCCGCCTTCATAGCCTTAATTGCAAGAGGAGCGTGCTCGTTTGCAAAGTTAGCGAGTACAACACCGTCCATATCGTGCTTTATGAATTCATCGAAATTGTCATAATATGTAATGCCGTCTTCACCGTATTTTTCCTTTGCCTTTGTGAGAAAATCGGGAGCATTATCGCAGATTGCAACGACCTCGGCATTAAAGCCTGTTTTGCAATAATTGAGCATTGTCTGACCGCGACGGGCACCGACAACACCGATTTTCACCTTTGTTGCAAGGGATTCACGGTATATCTTTTTATAGAGAGTGCAGTCCTCATAGAGCATATCAACACTGTCGATTCCGTATTCCTCAAGAACCTTCTGCCAACGCTCCTCCATTCCCATTTCATACTGAACGGGAACAAAGCCTGATGAAAGATAGCTCTTTACCGCACCCTTTCTCCATTCGTCAGTGGTGAGACGGATGAATTTTACACCCTCCTCGGAAAGCTTATGTATACAGCGGTTATTGAGATATTTCCCCAGTCCCTTGCCTCTGAATTCGGTTTTCATTCCGACCATATGCATATTGCCCATATTGAGGTCGGTGTGATTTATTGCGGTGATTGTTCCGATATGTTCACCTTTGTAGTCAAGGAAAAAAACATCGTCATAAGGATCGCAGGCTTCTATACCGAGAATACTGTCATCAAATTGCTTTTCTGTAGCATCGTCACCTACAAGTCCGTTTTTGCAGCATTCAACCCAAGCCATTTTATCGGCTTCCGAGGTATATTTTGAGAAGGAATAGCCCTCGGGAAGAGGAAGAAGCTCCACCTTTTTATCATTTATCCAATACATTTTTAACTGTGCCATCTGTATTCACTCCGTTATTTATATATAATATTTATAATAATAAAATAGCACACCTTATAACTTCCGTCAATTATTTTTGCTGAGATGTGCTGTTTTTTTGGAAAAAATTTTTCAGTTTTATGTAAAGGTTTGACAATGAAAAATTATTGTGCTATTGTAATAATACTAAATAAAAAGGGGTATAGTTATGAAAAAGCTTATAGGCATTACTCTGACTCTCATAATGATATTTTCATTGTTTTCAATTTCCCCCGTGAGCTTTGCTTTAACGGGTAATACCTATTATGTGGACAGTATTGACGGAGATAATTCAAAGGAGGGTACTTCTCCCGAAGAAGCATGGAAAGACCTTGACGGCTTCGAAAACTGCAAGGAGCCCCTCAAGGGCGGCGATACCGTTCTTTTCAGAGCAGGCGGTGTTTACGATTGTGCCGTAACACTGGGTGATATTAAGGGCACAAAGGATGCACCCTTCACAATTTCTTCCTACGGTGAGGGTGAAAGACCTTTATTGAAAACAGACCTTAACGAAGAGGTTTTCACCTTTATTGACTGCTCATATATCACTGTTTCAAATCTTCAGATTACCGCTCCCAACGGCGGCGGAATCTGGATTGACACCATAAATGAGGAAAGCGTTGGCATTATTATTGACAATGTTTATTTCTTCGGGATGCCAAACGGCAAGGTAACAGGCCGTGACGATTTTTCAAGAGGTGCTGCAGGTGCCCGTGCGGCTGTTATGGTCAAAGGTCTTCCCTCAAACTCCCGTTATCCCGTGAATGACTTGACTATCAGAAACTGTGAGGTTTATGACACAGCAAACGGCTTTATGATATGGGGATCGTGGAATGATCAGCAGGATCCCTGGAGCGAAAATGCGGAAAAGGATCCCATTTATAATACGGGTGTGCTTATTGAAGGCTGCTATTTCCACGAAATGGATGCGGAAGCAGTTGTTATCGGCATCTGTGACGGTGCTCTCGTAACTCACTGCCGAGCCATAAACACCTGTCAGGGCGAGGGACTTGACGAAAACGGCGAAATTCAGTATTTCACTGCCGCTATGTGGTTCTGGGGCTCTGAAAACAGCACCATTCAGTATTGCGAAATTGCAGGACAGAAAAACTTCGGCGACGGTATGACCGTTGACTTTGACTCCGACTCAAACAACTGCACATATCAGTATATCTATTCTCACGACAATATGCGTTTTATTGTAAACAACGCGAAAAAAGAGCCGCAGAAAAACAATACCGTCAGATATTGTCTTTCCGTAAACGATAATAAGGGCAGAAGCTCTCTGGCATCGGGCAACGGTGAGGATAATTTCAAGTTCTATAACAACACTATTATCAACAGCGGTGAAATTCAGTTCTATCACCTCACAAACAGCCTTATTGCAAACAATATTTTTGTTGCCCTTGACGGTGCACCGATGAACTGCACTCTCAAGGATGAATTAACAGCAGGAAATACATACAGTAATAACTGCTATTACAACACGCTTAATCTTTTTTGTGATCCCCTTGCAATGAACACAGCTCCCGGCTTTGCAACTGCTGAACTCATTGAAGCATATCAGCTTGCAATCAATTCTCCCCTTATCGGCAAGGGAATGAAAATCGAAGACGGACTGACAACAGACTTTTTCGGAAATGAAATTAAAAGCAATAATATCGGCTGCTATATGGGAGAGGGTGTTGAGCCTGAGGTCGAAACAGAAAACATTTTCATAAAGCTTGTAAGATTTATAAGAAATCTTTTTGACAGACTGATACATGAATTCAATGTTATAAAAAGAGAAATCGAAGAATCTCTTGCGAAATAAAAATTGAGAAAACACAATGCCGTCAGGAAAACCTGACGGCAATTTTCATATTTAAATCATAAACCGAAGCATTCCCGATTTGTGCCGTAGAAAATATCATCCCTGAATGCAAGTTTTTTGCACATTACTTCGGCAAAATCCCAGTTATCAAAAAGGTCAAATTCATAGCTGTGTCCCCAGATATATAAAAGCTTAGGGGTGTCGGTTTCGAGCTTTATGAAGCTTTCAATCATTTCCATACATCTTTTTGTGTCGTTATGGTGTACGGTGGGGTTAAAGACATATAAATCCTTCTGCAGTTCAAAATTGAAGGTGTGAACGGTGGTTCTGGCATATTTCACACCCGTGTTTTTTTCGATTATATCGGCAACTCTCAAATCGAAATTCACACCGCCGCCGGGATATGCCATGCCCACAACCTCATAGTCTGCAAGAGCGGAGAGATTTTTTCTGTCTTCTTCCACCTGTCTTATAATTTCTTCATCGGAAAGTGCGGGAAGATGGGGGTGTGTGAGAGTATGCACCGCAATTTCGTGGCCTTTATAAAGCTCTCTCACATCATCGGTGTTGACTTTGTTATGAGCCACAGCTTTTCCGCCGTAGGTGAGCGTGTTTTTTGTTCCGAGAAGCTCGGAATTGAGATTGAACGTTGCCTTCAAGCCGTAAAGATTAAATATTTCAATAAGCCGTTTGTCCTGTGTAACGCCGTCGTCATAGCTGAAGGTTACGGCTTTCATTTTTCCGTCAAACATTTTCTTTTGCCTTCTTCAATTCGTATTCTTCAATAATTTCTCTTGTTTCAAGAGGCTTGTCGGTGATTATGCCGTCAACACCGTAGCTTAAAAGCTTGAGTATGGTTTTTCTGTCATTTACTGTCCATACATTTACCTGAATGCCCAGATTATGTGCAATTTCAACCAGCTCCTTTGTTACTACAATAGAAGCGGGATGAATGATATCTGCCTTGATTTTTTTAACCATAAAGAAAGGATATAAAATCATTCTGCACACAGAGGGGTGGCTTATGGGGTATAAAAATGCGGTACGGCATCTCGGGTCCACCTTTTTTACGGCGAAAAGCACCTTGGGTGAGAAGCTTGAAATTATAACTCTGTCAAGACAGCCGTATTTTTTCACGATTTTAAGAGTTTCCTCAACAAGATGTATGATGTTGTTGTCCTTTGGGCATTTCAGCTCAATGTTTATAATTTCACAGGAGCTTTTTGAGGTCACTTCAAGAAATTCGTCAAGAGAGGGGAGGGGAGTATCCTTGAAATCCTCACTGAAATATGAGCCGAAATCAAATTTTTTCAGCTCCTCGAGTGTATATGAGCTGATGTCGCCTCTGCCGTCGGAGGTGGCATCAATGGTATAGTTGTGACATATTACGGGAATTCCGTCGCGTGTCAGATGAACGTCGGTTTCAAAGCCGTCGGTGCCTTCGTTTATGGCTGTCACAAAAGCGGGAATTGTGTTCTGCGGTGCTTTCTTGTTTGCCCCGCGGTGTGCTATTACCTTGCAAGACATATTTTTTGTCCTTTCATTTATGAGAGTGCTTTGTTGATTTCTGCTATATCAAGAATTATATTTCCCGATTTAAGAGGATTTGTTTTATCGGACATAGGCTTTTCGGAATAGAAATTATCCTTATATTCCATCATTGAATCAACTGTGGGAGTGCCTGCAAAGCGGGCGGAGGAATATACGGTTTTGTTTTCACTGCCGTTGTTATAATTGAGAGCAAAAAGATAGTAGGTTGTGCCGTCACTTATCTGTGCAATACAGCCCATTTCCTTAATTTCAACAGATGTGAGATTTTGGGCTTTTTTGAGTCCGTTTATATAGCTTGCTGCGGATTTTACCGCTGCAGCCTTGATTTCGTTATATTTTTCCTGCTTTTCGGTGAGCTTTGCGGTGATTTTATCATATTCTGCTTTAAGCTTATTCTTTTCATCGGGTGCAAGCTCATTAATTTCACTCTCTGCCTTTTCAATGTCAGCATAAGACACTCCGTATTCTGAGAAGGTCTTATCGTATAATGCAGTAATTTCATTTATCTTGTCATCATAAAGCTTCAATGCATCATACTGATTTTTTATTTCACTGAGCTTGTCAAAGTTCTTTACATCGCCCTTGTCTTCCCCTGAAAGAAGAGAATATTCCTTATAAACCTCTTCAATGAGCTCTCCCTTTGAAAGGTCAACATCACCGATGTTCTTTATTTTTTCCTGAACAGCCTTTGCCGCTTCACTTTTTGAACAGGAAGAAAAGATAAGAGCAAGAGAGAGAATAATAAGTAATAGAGCTGCTAATTTTTTCATAAAATCTGCCTCCGAAGGATATATATATTTATTTTAGCATATTGCACACAACAATACTGCACAAATATATAAATTCATTTTGTATAAAAATAACTTTTTACTGTAAAATATGTTCATTAAACCCTTGACAGTATGTGAAAAATGCTATATTATAAGAATAATTAATGGATGTAAAAAATTAATAAGTTTTAGTAATTGGTGAAAGATATGGATGTAAGAAACTTAAAAACATTTCTCAAGGTTGCGGAGCTAAACAACTTCACAAAAGCCGCCGTAATTCTCGGCTATTCCCAGTCTGCCGTAACGGTGCAGATGCAGCAGCTTGAATCAGAGCTGGGCGTTCCGCTTTTCGACAGAATCGGAAAAAACATAAAGCTGACACAGTTCGGCTTGAATTTTATTGAATATGCCAACGGTGTTATAGAAGCTATTGAAAAGGCACAGAATTTTGCAACCGAGAGCGAAAATATGAGAGGCACAATCCGATTCGGACTTGTGGATTCAATACTGAAATCCTGCTTCATTCCCATTTTTCCCGAATTTAACCGCCGCTATCCTCATATAAATCTCAGCATTTTCGTAGGCTCGGCAAGGGAAATCGAAGCCAAGGTGAGAGCAAATGAGCTTGATTTGTGCTATATGCTTGACTATAAGGTACCCAGAAAGGAATGGGTGCGTGTACGTGAAGAGGTTGAGCCCATAATTTTTGTGACAAATCCCGAAAATCCCCTTGCAGATAAAGAAGAGGTCAGCTTTGAAGAAATTACAAAGGAAAAGCTTATTCTTATGCCGCAGGGCGAAGGCTATCGCTATCTTTTTGATGATGAATTGGCAAAAAGAAACCTTTTCGTGACTCCCGCAATTGAAATCGCAAACACAGACACGATTATGAGGCTCACAAGAACATCAAATTATGTCACAATGCTTCCCGTTTTTGAAGTGAGAAAGAGTATTCAGGAGGGCTCACTCAAGGAAATAAAAGTGCCCGAATGTGAATTCAATCAGTGGTCACAGCTTGCATACCTCAAGGGCAAGGCTATGACGCCCCAGCTTCAGGTTTTTATAGATACAGTGCTTGAGCTTCTCCCGCCAATAAATTGAGGTCGGAGCCCGAGGACGAGGCTAAGGTCGGAGAGCTGAATTCGGAGGTCGGAGAAGCTGTAAATTCGGCATTTTATATATTTGAAAACGGGCACGAAGCTACTTCTGATATAGCTTTGTGCCCGAATTGTTATTTTGCTTCTTTAATTGAACTGATATGTTTTGAGCAGGTCTTTTTGCTCTTCAAGACCTACGGACATACGAAGAATAAGTCGTGCATCGGATGCGGAAATACCTTTGCCGTTTATGTCGGCAGCTTTATATTTTTCATCGTCTTCTTTTATGGTTTCAAGTCCCACGCTCGCACGCAGTGCCAGTCTTGCATCGGCGGCAGTAACCTTGCCGTCAGAGTTTACATCACCAAGCACCGTGACATAGTAAATCTTATCGGGGAAAACAATAATTGAATCCGTTGTGAACGCATCCTTTGCAGTGAGTTCTGCTGCCTTTGCATCCCTTATAACTGCATCCTTATGGTTTTGCGGCATTATGTCGCTTACAGTGATTCCGCTTAAAATCAACAGCATATTTCCCGAAATTCTCACGCTGTCGCTTTCTTTAATCGTAACAGCTTTTTTCGGTATTTCCTCGTGACCTGAAATAAATCTGTTGCAATCGTTACAGTAAACACCTGCCGTATATCCCACTTCATAGTCAGACGGCGGTATTTCTTCCGTTCGGATAATATTGATATGATTGTCGGGATCTAAAATCATATCGTATACACGGGTATGCTGATGATTATATTCACAGACGTATACCTTTTTTCCCGGCACACTGCAGGTGCTTGCAGAGCCTACTCTGCCCTCTCCCCATTTATGAGAAACGGGTGAAACGGGAATAGCATTGCCGCCGCTTACGTAACGGAAGCAATCGTTACAGAAATAGCCTTCCGTATATCCCGGCTCCGAACACGTAGGAGGCATACCGGGAACATATACGGAGTTGATATGATTATTGGGAGCTAATGGAATATATGCGGTGTAGGTATGAGAACAGTCGTATTCGCAGGTAAAAAGTCTTTCTCCGCCGTTATTACAGCCTGCTTCCTTCGATATATATCCGTTATCCCATTTGTGATGCTCATCTGAAGCGGGAATTTCAGTATGTCCCGAAACAAATTGCTCACATTTGTTACAGTAAATTCCCGATGTATAGCCGTCCTCAAGGCAGGTGGCAGGCTTTTCGGGTACGACAGTTGTATCAAGATGGCGGTTCGGATTCTCGGGAAGATCCTCATTATAATGATGAAGAGGGTTATATTCACAGACAAAATATTTTGTACCGTCTCCCTGACAGTTACCCTCTATAATAACGTCACCCTCGTTCCACTTATGTGCATCGGGAACAATGGGTATTTCCTCGTGGCCCGAAAGATATCTCTCACAATCAAGACACTGCGTACCTGCGGTGAAGCCCTCCAATGAACAGGTGGGATCTGTTGCGGGAGTGGGAACAACATTTTCGTGGTTGAAAACGTCCTTACTGCGATATTGTATTTCCGTATGGGTATCGTCATAAATGCAGGTAAAAAGTATTTCGGCTCTTGAAACACAGGTGCCGGGCTTTATTAATCTTCCGCTGTCAAACACGTGAGAGGTGGCAACGGGATCTATTTCTCTGTGTCCCGAAATATATGTTTCACAATCGTAGCAATAAACTCCTGAAGTGTAGCCGGGATATTTGCAGGAAGGGCTCACGCCGCCCACGGCTTCGGAGTTATCGTGTCTGCAAAGAACTGTGACGGGGCAGGTGTCCGAATACTCCCGTCCGTTATATGTGCCCGTGGCAGTGAGGGTATAGCTTCCCGAATTATTTACCGTGATATTAAAGCCGTTGACGGTGACAACCGCAGAGGGGCTGACGCTCAATGTTACATCCATTCCCGCAGGCTCATATATAACGGAAACGGGGCTTGAATTTTTTTGTGTTATTGTATAAGAAGCCGCTCCTATTTCAAGTGTCGGCGTTTTTACAGTGATGTCAAAATCTGCCGTGTGTCCGTCAAAGGTGACACGAACGGTCTTTCTGCCCGCGGTTCCCGATGAAAATCCGCTGAAGGTAAAGCCCGAATCTATAGGCTTTTTTGTAAATCCCGAATATATGCCGTTTATTAAAATTCCCGTGCTGTCAAAGGAATCTCCGATATAATAGACGGTTTTTTCGGGAGGCTTCTTAATTTCTATGTCCTCAAGAATCAGAGTTATGTCGGAATACGGCTCTTTTATACGGGAAAGATTTACGGCATTATTGGGAGTGTTATTTATATCGCAGATAAGATATCCGTCCTCATATGTAAAGCCGTAAATTGCCGTAACCCCCGAAAGCTCGGGCGAAAAAATCTTTTTCGAAGTATCGGTGGAGGGTGTATATTTATATACTCCGTCAGCCTTTGAATAGAAAAGATCGGTACCTGCAGAGGAAAGGCAGGGGTAATCGGCTGACCATATTCCGCCGCTTGTTGCATACCATTCATCCTGAACACTGAGAAGAGCTTTTTTGTCGCTGTAGCGGTTAAGGGTTTCCGCAGAATTATCTATATAGTAAATTTCATCATATATAAGTTCAAATGTCGTGGTGGAATTCTGCCAGAAATAATTGTCATATTTTGTATTTTGAGGTGCACTGTTAAAATCCGTGGCATTATGTCCCGTCGCCTTTATGCCTTCGGTAGAGCGAAGAAAATTATCGTGAATGACTCTGCCCGTAAAGCCGTTTCCGGGAGTATTGTCCCATCTTATGTCATCCCAGGTAACGTCTACGTGGTAGGGCACGCCGTCAATATATACAATATTCCATGCGTGATTAAGCTGAGAGGATGCACAATAATAGGCTTCAAGCCCTGCTCTTTCAAGAAGATAGAGATATGCCTTCGAATAGCCGTCACAGACTGAGGATCTTTTTACTAAAGCACCGTAGGCTGTATGCGGATATTTATTAACATTTTCCGCATTGAAATCATATTCGGTCCACAAAGCCAGTCTGTCGTGAAGGAGAAGAGCCTTCTTCTCATCTGAAAGGGAACCGTTTCCCTCTATGCCCTCAAGAATTTTATCAGCGGCAGCAGTAAAAAGAGCGTTATGCTGCTCAAACAATTCGGCTGTGTTGCAGAAATATCTGTAGCCGAAGCAGATATGCTGTACTATCTCGTCATGTCCGTAATTATAATAACCGACGGAACCAACGTGGAATGCCTCAGGCATCGCATAATATATGTATTCCATAAGCTCGATTCTCATAGAATAGGGTACTGCGAAGGAGGTTATATCCAATTCGTCCGCACATTGGCTCACAGCTTCAATCAGAGCAGCTTTCAGCGCCTTCATATCTACTCTCTGCTCCAACAGCTGTATTGTATTATATATGGCTTCGGGTGAATCAAAATATTCAGGCTCATAAAAAACAATACCGGTCTTCCCGGCTTTTGCGGTTAAAACCGTTTGCGGCACGGCACCGATCAAAAGCACAACTGTGAGAATAAGAGAAAACAGCTTTTTCATATTAAAGTATCACCTTGTTTTTATATGTATACAAACAGTTTAGCAGAAAATCCGCAACAATTCAACAAGAAAAAGCTTCCGCACAAGTCTCTTTTCACGGGGACTTGTGCGGATTGTTTTATTTCATTTTTTCCTGCAGGAATTTTACTGCCGTTCCGATATCCTTTGCGGGATCGTCGCCCACTTCTCTTTCTATTGTAAGAAAGCCCTTGAAGCCGATGTCATTGAGGGCTGCAAGGTATTTATCCCACGGTACACTGCCTTCACCGAGAGGTACCTCTTCAAATGAGGGAGCGGTGACTAAAGCATCGTCGTGCTTTATTCCGTAAATGAATTCGGGATCCTTGAAATAGTGCATAACACCGTCCTTTGCGTGGGTGTGAACGATGTAATCCTTGAGATTATAAACGGCACCTGCGGGATCGTCACCCGTTACCATAACAAGGTTTGCAGGGTCCAGATTTACGCCTACTCCTGTTGAACCGAGAGTATCGAGGAAATTCTTGAGAACAAGTGAGGTTTCGGGACCTGTTTCAACCGCAAAATGTGCATTTATGGAGTCTGCATAGCGTGCAAGCTCACCGCAGGCATCCTGCATGATCTTAAATCTGGGATGCTCCTTATCTTCGGGAACAACACCGATATGAGTTGTAACGATATCGGTTTCGAGATCCTTTGCAAGGTCAAGTATTCTTTTTGACTTTTCAATAAGCTCGGGATTGCTTTCGGGACGGTAGAAGCCGCAGCCGAGATCTCCGCAGAGCGCTGAAATCACAAGTCCGTTATCCTTAACGAGCTTCAGAAATTCTCTTCTCTTTTCGGGAGTGAGATTTTCGGGAGCCATTTCTCCTCTTGTTGAATAAACCTGAATACCCTTTGCTCCAAGCTCGGCAGCCTTTTTAACTGCTGTGGGAATATCGGTTCTGAAGGAATCAATTATTATACCTATAGGGAAATTATACATGGGTATCACCTTTTATTTCTTTCTTAATTTATCATAATTTTTAATAAAGCCGTTCCAGAACATTTCAATTTTTTCAACCCCGCCCTCAGAGTCACTTTCCATATTGACGGGGATTACGGGATCGTGAACGCTGAGTCTCACTAAAAGCCAGCCGTCACCGCACCACTTATTGAAATTCACTCTGAAGCCCTCTCGGTTGTCGTCGGCGGGGATGATAAGGGGGAACTGCTCACAGTATTTCTCAAAATCGGAAATAACCTTTTCGCCGTAAGCACGGAAATCCTCTTCTTCAATTATATAGCGGACCTCCTTTTCGGAAAAAGGCATTTTAAGGGGCTCTAAAAGGGACTGCAGGCTTTTATTTTCTTTTCTTAAATTTGCCATAAGAATAATAATCTTTACTATAAGATATGCACCGTCATCGAGGAAATAGTTTTCCCTTAAAGCGGCATGCCCCGAGGTTTCAATGGCAAGAGGACAATTGATGCCCTGCTCATTTAGCTCAATGGCTTTATTTATAACATTTTTATAGCCTCTTTTAAAGCGGTAATGCTTTCCGCCGAGATGTTCATTTATGAATTCACGAAGTCCCGATGAGGTGACAGAGTCGGTGACAATCGTTCCGCCCTTTGCGTTTTCAAGGGCAATGACAGAGGAAAGAGCAATAAGTGCATTGCGGTTTATCTCTTTTCCGTCGGAAGCAACACAGGCGGCACGGTCAACATCGGTGTCAAAAATTATACCGAGGTCGGCATTGTTTTTGATAACGGCATCGGAAATAAAGCCCATAGCCGTTTTATCCTCGGGATTGGGAATGTGATTGGGAAACATTCCGTCAGGCTCTAAAAACTGCGAGCCCGAGGTGTCTGCACCGAGGTCGCTCAGAATTTTCGGAAAAAATCCGCCTGCACCGTTTCCCGCATCAACCACGATATGAAAGCCGGAAAGAGGCTTTTCACCGTCTGAAATTCCTTCAACGATTTTCTTTTTAAGAATTTCACTGTACTGCGACATAAAATCAATTTTTTCGGCTTCGGGAGAAGCGGTTTCAACCGCTGTGAGCTTTTCTGCTTTTTCAAGTATTGCCTTGATATCTTCACTTTCAAAGCCGCCGTTTTCCGTGAAAAATTTAAGTCCGTTTTTGTCATAAGGGTGATGGCTTGCGGTAATCTGCACCGCTGCCGTCACACCGAGAGTGACGGTTGTCATAAACATAGCCGGAGTTGAAGAAAGACCGCAGTCAAAGACCTTTACATCCTTTGCCGCAAAAACGCAAAGCAAAGCATTTTTAATTCTTTCGGCTGAAATTCTCGAATCGTGCCCCACGGCAAGAGAGATTTTTTCTTTCGGGACACCTGTTTTTTCGGAGAGATATGTTAAAAAAGCCGAGGCAATTTTTTTTACCGCATCATCGGTAAGCTCAACATTCTCCCCCACAGCAGTACC
>JAZSJT010000051.1:0-19379 GCA_045534425.1 Acutalibacteraceae bacterium
TTCCCTCTGAGGCTGCTCTAAATAATCCTTATATTTTGAATACATTAGTATAACCTCCACTTGTTTATCTATATAAACAAAGCGGAAGCACCACAAATCTTACAAATGAATTGTAGCATACTTCCGCTTGTATTTCAATAATTTTATCAAATTAGCTTATGGTAAATTTTTCAGTAGGAGCAAAGAGCGCTGCTCAAAGCGCCTGAAAAATCTTTGCCGCCGCTATATGCTACTTTTACGATAACATCTCCGACCTTAAAGAGATAGGGGTTTTTTACCTGACCGGTAAAGTTCTCTATTCTCTCCATAACGTTTTGGCTTTTATCTACTGTAATATCTCTTAAGTCTGTGAGTGTGTTTTTATCGCAAAGAGCTATCTCTGCAGCCTTGCAAAGGTCAAGCTGGGATTTTGTGAGCATTAAGTTATCACTTCCTCTCGTTAATAATTATTGTCATATTTATTGAATTTAATCCAAGTTTTACCTTAACCTGATTAATAATTTCTTCTATATTTCTGTTGTTCAGCTCGTATAATCTGTAAGTGTTTTCTTACAGAATAACCGGGTCTGCCCATATACTTGTGAGCATACTCCTGGGAAGACATTTCTTCCTCATGATAATTTTCACTGTCAGTCTTTTTCTCTTCCTGCATTTTCTTGCAAAGCTCCTCAGGATGCATACATATCACCTCCCTTCATAATCTTTTTCTTTGTTCCTTTGCCTTTCGGGGAAGTACCATTCACGGATAAGCTGTTTTTCCGTTTCGAGCTTCTCCTCAAGTCCGGGACTGTCTTTTATAATTCTTTTGGCGAGCTTTAATTTTTCACGAAGCTCACCTATTTCAGCCGTTAAAAAATCCCGACGGGCAACAAGGTCTTCCTTTGCCGTCGGGTCTTTGCATCTTCTTATCTGATTGTAGATTTTATTACGCTGACTTTTCAGCTCCTCAATACGAAGTTCTGTCTTTGAAATAAACTTATCAACCTCTGCAAAATCATAAAGCTTTTCATTTATTGCAAGTTCAATCTGGTCCTGCATAAATTCAATCCTCGGAGTTGAGTATTTCATTTTAGGTGTGAACGGATGCGGGTTGCAGTTGTTCTTCTCGGCTATTGCTCCTGCAAAAAGCAGAGCAAGAAACAAAAGTGAAATAACAGGTGCACCGAGTACGGCACCACCCACAATCAGTTTTGTGAAATCAGAAACCATTCTGTTGAAATGCTCAGGATGTCTGTAACATTCTCTTGATTCTTTAAACTCATAACCTTTGTAATTGAAAACGAATATCTGCCTCTTCAAAAAATCATTAGCGTATAAATAATTTCTGAAATTGTTGTTTGCAGTAAATTTATCCTGAGAGTAAATCCGTTCTCTGATTTTTTCATAGGTGTAAATTTCACCGAGGGTTGTGAGCTTCACTGCGTGCTCATCATTGCGGTAAGCTATCTTTCCGTTATCAAACCAATAACCTTTCTGTGTCATTATTCTGAAAAACTGTTTTTCGTTTGCACTTCTCTCAACTGCATAATCAATATCGTCACGCATATAATCGTATTTTGTTTTAAAGCCTTTCTGCATTGCTTTATAAATGTTATAGGGAATGCGTCTGCCTTTCGGCTTTTCAATTACAGACAAGCCGTGTTCAAGACAGACTGCATCACTTGTTTTTCTGAAAAGTTGATACATGGCTTTGTTTTCATTCATCTTTTTTCCGTCAGTCATTGAAACGGAATTTATTACGATATGACAGTGAACACAGTTAGCATTAAGATGAGTTGCAACAATCACCTCATAATCCTTGCCCCACATTTTATTTGCAACCTCCATTGCAACCTGCTGTGCTTCTTCAGGTGAAACTTCACCGGGCTTGAAAGAAATATACGCGTGATAGGCAACAATGCCGTCGGTCTTTCCGTAAATCTCTTTTGTATCAATCATCTGTCGCGCAGCAATATCGGGATCACAGTTGATGCCCTCAACAAGTAGCCTTTGCTCGTTTTCGAGATTTGTTTTTTCATCATCGGCTGCATAATGAAGCGCATCAATTAAGTCTGAATATTTCGAAAGGTCAGTTTTGCTTTTATTGGAAGCGTAATCAACAACCTGAGAAAGATTATTTCTGACTGCCCAAATTCTTGTTACAGCCATTCTCGGTTTTCATCCTTCCCGGGTTTGAAATATTTTGAGATGTCTGCTTCAAGATTTCTGACTTCATTCAGAACATTTTTGCATTCATCTGCATCAATAAAACCGATTGAATTAGCCTTTGCAGTTAACTGATTAAGATTAGTACCGACTCTGCGAAGCTCAATAATAAACTGTTTGTAATCAACAGGCGGAGCCTCAACTAATTTTTTACCGAGAATCAAAGCACGGATAAGCACGCTTCTGTTTACTCTTAATCTCTTACAAAGATTTTCTAATATCTGATTTTCGTCTTTACTGAGATACACATGAAAGTCTATATCTCTTGTTCTTTTGCTCATAGGAATTCTCCTTTCTTTAATTTTTGTATTTGGTGCGGTTGTAAAAACACTCTGCTTTTACGGATTTGCGGATACAAATCCAATGCTTGCTAAACTTCGGACAGAAGGAAACTCCAATACGGTTATCGGCACAAATCTTGGCGGCTGATTTCCCGTCATGCTTTGCAAAAATACTCGTTAATACACAAAGTATTGCCTGCGTTTTTTGCTTTGCCTGCCGACAAATCCCCTCGGCAATCTTTGCACCATAACCGTATTTGAGCTTCCTAAAAAAATAAACGCAAGCGCTGGTTTGTCCTCGTTTTAATACCGACCGGAAATAAGATTTGCTTCATATCAAGTTCGTTTCTGATTTTTAAGATTCTTCTGATTTCGTTTACCGTTTTCGGATTGAGCCTTCTTTGTTTTCTCGGATTGTGGTGACAGTATCATAAAGGTGATGTTTTTAAGTTTCACAGCAGCACGAAGAAAACCGTGTTCTTCATCATCAATGATATATACTGCACCCGGAACATTTTTGTTCAGCTCAAGAATTGCTTCGTTAAGCTTCTTACTGTAGCTTTCAACCTGAATTTCATCGTCGCCTTTTTCAAACCACAAATGAGTTTCTTTAGCCTTTGACATTTTGCTTCCCTCCTTTCAAAAATTTTCAAGGTACACTTTTTCGGCATTTTTCATCGGAATACCTTCCGTGTTTTTTGCACTTTATCGGATAGATTTTCCCTGAACGATGATTTGTTCAAAGAAAAATTTTTATTGGATGAACGGAATTTCCGATAAAAAAAGACCAACTGAAAAACAGTCGGTCTTAAAGTTCTGTTATTAATTTCAGCAATGTTTTGTCACCCGGCAGTACGGACTCGAGAAAATATCTGCAGATAATGTGACTCGGTGTTATGAGCTGAGGGCAGATGTGAGTTTCTCCGTCATCAAGTAACAGACAGTTTTCTTCATAACAGTTACAGCACTGCGTTTTAATCAGCGTTGATACTCTCTCAAATAACTGCGGAGTAAGTTTTAATTTTTGCATGAGGTATGCCTCCTTTCGTTTGAATTTTGAAAAGAAAAAAAGCCCTCACAAAATGAATTTGTGGGGGCAGTTATTAAATAAAGAGATATTGAATTTTAAGAGGCGTTATGTTATACTGAATCGAAATTAAATCTTGGAGTACAATATGAAAAGTAAAAAATATATTATACCTGAAATATCAGCACAGAGTTTAATTACATCGGCACAGAAAACCGATGACGGTTACCGCTTTTATTTTGATACAACAGAGCCTTCAAAAGAATATTTAGTTGAAAATACATTACAGGATGATTGCCCAATTTTTCATCAGGCTATGCTTGTGTTGGGTGAAAAGCCAAATGATGCAAATATAGTTTTAGATAAGCTTCGTGATGTTTTTGTGTATTTAGATTTTTCAGGTGTCTTTGACCGTAAGGCTGTTGGCAGAGTTTTGGAATATCAAAAAATTGCAGAATATATGTTTAAGCCTGAAGGTATAACTTTGAACTTTGGTAAAGAAGATAAAAGATATATTGCTTTTGAACGCTCTGCATCTATGAGCCGAGACAGTAAATTATCTTTTGTTCGTGCTGATGTGTATGATGCTTTGCGTGAAAGAATGATGCTCGGTATGACTATCGGTAAGTGTCAGCTCAGTAAGTTATATGCATATAACGCTTTGCTTTTCACAAGCGGCACACGCTATTATGATGAAAGCATACTTTCTGACAAGAGAATCATTGTAATTAAAAATCCAAAAATAACAATAGGAAATGTAAATACCGTCACTGTTGAAGATGATAGCAGTAATAACCCTATGCGTAAATATACACGCACAGAAAAATTTACGGATATTACAATTACTGAATTTGACGGTGAAGGGTTTGTTTCTCCGAGGTTAGCAGACTTGCTTGCCAAGGGACACAACTCATTTCAAATCCGTATGCCATACATCAAAGGTGTTGTGCATAAGGTTGATTTTGCTTCCTTGCTTTCGGAACTTAATGTTCCGTATATTGTTGATATGTGGGGCAACAAGTATAATCCGAATGATGTTGATATTATTCTTACGGAAAGTATGTTCAAGGGTCTTAAATGGATGACCGACAATAATCTGACTTGGGCAGAATATTTGAAGCGTTGCAGAGATTTCAATCATGCTTTGTACATATCAGGTATGGATAAGCTTACAGCACAAAATACAACAGAACTTAATTATCAGTTTTTGAATACACTTTCAATAACAAATGAAGAATTCCGTCCGACAGATTTACCGCTCGGTTGGAATAGTTCTCCTGAATATGATTCAAGACAGTGGGTAACAAAAACAACCGAAACAGAATATTACCTCTTTATTGCTGACAATGAATATCGCAGAAGGTATTTTACTGATGAGGAAACAGATGATACTCGCCGTAAACACCGAGCAGAGCTTATTTCAAAAAATACTTTGTTTATTGACGAACCCATATTTACAAAAGAATTGAATGACAAAGCAGAAAATGTACTCAGCAAGTATTCAGTTGGCAAGCTGTTGGTCAGCGGTGATAACAGATATTTGTCAGATGACCTTGTAAGGTTAGTAGCACATATCGTCAAACAGACTGTCGGTGAAAGCTTTGCATACCGTCAGCTTGAAAAAGAGTTTTTGACAGATAATTCTATATATGCACCTAATCACTGTTACAATGAAAATGATTATTATACTGTTCTCCGTAGTCCCCATATTGCCCGAAATGAAGAAGCACTTGTAAGACCTGTTGCGGCAGGATATTTGCGAAACAAATACTTTTCACACTTAAGTTATGTGATTATGGTGGATTCCCGTTCCCTTATTCCTGAAAGATTAGGTGGTGCTGATTTTGACGGAGATATGGTAAAAACCATTGCCGACCCGCTTGTTAATAAATGTGTTATGCGTAGCAGTACGGAACTGCCTTTACTTAAAATACCTACTGCTGAACCTTTGATTGTAGATGCTAATGATTGGTACGAAAGATTTGTAACCATTAAAAACATATTTTCATCCCGTATCGGTCAGATAAGCAATGCAGCACTTAACCGAGGTATTATTGCTTACGATGAAAATACCGATGCCGAAGAAAAGGAAAAATATTATCACGAGGTTGAAACTCTTGCTATATTAAACGGATTGGAAATCGACTCTGCAAAAAGCGGTATCAAGCCTGATTTGTCAGATTATATTGAAAAGAAAAACACAAAACGCAGTATTTTTCTTCGTTACAAAGCTATTGTTGACAGTAATGAAAATCATAAGTGGTATGAACCTACTAAAAATGCAAGGCTGAAAAAGTATTTTGAAAGCATTGATTGGTCTGCTGTCAGTTCTAATCTTGAAAAGCTACCGTATTTTGCATATATGCTTGAAAAAGAAACAGCGAATGCTCCTGTGAAGCCGGTAAGTGATAAGCATCTGTTTACCTTTGCTTGTGAGCCTGATTGGAAAGAAAAACTCAATCCTGATACACTTAAACGGGTTGAAAGTTTGATTAAGGATTATCACGAAGCATTAAAGCGAGTACGACATACGAAACACTTGTCTGCGGATATGAAACGAAAAAATGATGTTTATCGTATTCTTTTTGCACGTGGACAGGAAAAGGGTTACTCGGTTGATGAGCTTTATTCTGTTTTTGATAATATGACACCGTATCAGATAAGAAAGGTAAGACTTGCCTTGGATGAAGTTAAATGGTGTTTTGTACCACCTGAAGAAAGACAAAATGTTTTGTATTCAATTTGCAGAACTGCAAAACTGTATGATTATTTAGATGTATTTTGTGATTTCCGCAACGGCGGTTACCGCATTGTCGGTGATATTATCTGCGACTTTGATGATATGTACCGCAAAATAGGCATACAAAAAAATATCACCCGAAAGGGTGACAGTAAAGAGCTACAAAAACTTTTATTAGGCATTGAGAATGCACCTGATTACAAAGAGCAAATTATCCGCAATTGTATGAATATCATCCGCCCGGCAGATAAAAGAAACTGCATAGATTATGCAGATGTTGTAAAATGTGCTATTGCTCTCGGTGAACGGCAATTTGTTTTAGAGGTGCTACCGTCTGTGGTATCAGATTTAACTATTGACAGAAGTCATATTTACAAAATTAACGAGCCGAAAAAGAAATGGAGGTTGTGGTAATGACAAACGAATGGCAGGAATTTCAAGCCTATACAAGTAGACCAACCTATTCAGCAGCAAACAAACACGACCTCTCATACCTCGGCAGATTTACATTCAAGACCATAACGGATTACGAAGGTTTTGGAAGAATATTAACCATAATTGCAAGAGGTTATTTGTTTCACGATAAGGACGGAAACAAACTTACTGATAATCCATATAAACATATTGATTATGCAAGAAAAGCTCTTTATGCTTGGTGCAGTATTCCCGGCAAAAACAAATCTGGGCTGTTTACTAATTTTGGGGAGTTTTCCGATGAATTTCCTGAGCTTGTAAACAGTAAGGGTGAGGGATGGTATTATAGGCACATTAAAAATGTTATTAAGTTTGTAAAGAATAATCCTGATACAGTAAGCGAAAAAGCAAAAACTACAGTAGCAGGAATATCCAAAGGCTTTAAAAACGAATGGAAAATGAAGGTCAGACAGATGCAGGTGCCGATTTTCGCTCTCAACACAAAAGCTGCGTGGGCACTAAGATTTGATGATATTATTGCGGATGCATTAGAACTTGGTGCTTTGCGAATTGAAGACTATGTTTTACCGCCCGAAAAGGCAGAAAAATTGCAAGGCCTTGATTTGAATGGTGTTCCTTTAGAAGTAGTATATGATGTTGTTGCATATTACGAAGCTAACAAGCAGACTGAAGGTGAATGGGTTGTGTTACCTGTTGCAAACTTTGATTGTTATTACAGTAATACCAATTTCAGTAAAAAGTGGTTGAGTAAAATTCCTAATAGTGTCTTGGTACGGGAAATCAGCAACGGTATTAGTCGGATAAAAGTTAATATATAAAAACAAAAGTCCCGTTGGGAAAGCAGAAACCTGCAATCTCAATGGGGCAAATTGCTTTATTTAACTAGTTCTTCCGACAATTCTTCAACATTGTCATAAAGCCAATTTGAAATGTGTTTATAGATTCTTAATAACTAATCTTCGGTAATACTATAAGGTTCATCAAGTCGTAATAACTTAAAAAACAAATTATTTGAAAAGTGACTCGATGAATTCATCCGTTATACTATCGGTTTCAGCTTTTTTCCAAGTTTTTTCAAATAATGTGAAATATTTATTACCCAATGGATTATTAATCGCTGTTATACAAAATGATTGGTTTGTAAAATGTAAAGGCTTGCCATCTTCAGAATAGGCTAAATCTTTATAAAAAACGACTTCATCAGCAATAATAATTTCACTCTCTCGTTGATCATTATACATCCTACAGAATTGAGACATATCTTGGCTTTCTGATTTGAATAATTCATGTAGCTCATTTATGCTCATTAAAAGTTTATCTCTAAACCGATCTGTATCTTGCGCTACTCGGTCTTTAGCTTGCTCTGAATTAGGATTCAAAAAAAGCATTCGCAAATCCACATTGTTGTTCAAAACACTTTTTAATTTTGTGTTAAGCGTTTTATCAGTTATTTTACGATTTTTTCGTCCAAAAATGTACAACCTCTTCTTAACATTTTCAAGCAAAAAATCATAAAAATAACTTGTTTCAAAACCTGAATCATATCGAATAACAGAGCCAAGGGATGGCGATGGAAAACTTGCATATCGCGATAATTTTTCTGTGACATTCTCTTTTGTTATCACATTATCACTCTCCATAGTTTGTTGTACAATAATATTATTAACACTTTCATACAAATTAGACCATGTATCCTTAAAATATTTTTCAAAAGTGGTAGAAGCTATTGCTAGTTCTCCAGTTAACTCTCTATATTTTTTGTTTATATTTTGGGCTATTTTTTCTATACTACCCTTATTGAATTTTTGTAGTTGAAGTTCCTTAAAGGGTGTTTTATTAAATTCCGCAATCTCCAAATCATCAAATATAATAGGAAACACAACGGATTGTACGTTATCAGGGTTATATTGCCTTCCAAACACTGCTCCAGTTTCAAAATATAGCCAAGATTTATTGTAGTTGCTAGCATCTAAACAAGTTATTATCATATCACTATTTTGAAGTGCTGAAATTATTTTAGTTATAGATACTTCTCCAGCAAGAATATCTTCAGAAGAAACCCAAAACTCAATTTTTTCGTTAAAAAAAGTATACAACTCATTTTTTAAAACTTTGGCAATTTCTTGGCTTGTAGGTTGTGACCAACTAATAAAAACCTGCATATTTTTCTCCTTATCTTTTTAGCTTTCCTTGAGTTATGGCTGTAAACTGTTTTAAATATAAATCTTTATCATACAGACTATTTATTATGCAATAATCTATATAATCAATATTTTCAATATAATCATTGGTTATGGCGCGAAAATTAGAATCAGATAAAGCAATTTCTTTTTGCGCTCTACCTTGTTCTTCAAGTTTTTCATTTAGCGTTTTCCCTGTACCACCAATTATAAATATTACACAAACATCTTCAAAATCTTCTTTGATTTTCCTGATGGTTTCAAAAGAACGAATTATCATTACCGGAATTTTATTACTATCAACAATACTTTCGATTTCATTTTTATCGATACCATATGACTTTCCTTTAGCAACATAATTATAATCTAACTGTTCAATAAACTCTTTTTCGCAACCATATCTTAAATCGATTGTTTCTTGGTTTTTTTCAAAATTCCTTGGAAATCTTGTAGTATATTTTTTAACAGGAACAAACTTTTGTTCACAAATGTTCTCCAAATTCTCCAATAAAAATGTCTTTCCTGCACCTGGTGCACCATTAATAATGACAATCATAGGTATCCTCCTTTTAAAAGAGAAGCAAACACCTAAAAATAGTATATCATTCGCTCTCTTCATTTTCAATATCAAAAAATTTTACTTATCGACAAATTTCACTTGCAATGCTTTTATTTATATGCATTTTGAATTTACAACTTAAACCTTTCGAAATTAAATAAATCAACCTAAATACATCCAAGTTATATTCATCAGTTTAATAGTTTATTCGAGTTCTTTCAACCGCAAGTGCAAAAATGTATTAATTTTCGACAAAAACGCTTGTTTTATAATGCAATACGCAATACTTCACTTAGCCATCTGTGTGTTACGATGTGGTTTATTGTTTGTGAGTAGATTTCGAAATATTGAAACACATTTCAATTTATGCTATCATATAACGTATAAAATCATAAAAGGACGAGTTATGCGGATATGGATAAGAGCATCTTTGATTACATAGTTGAAAATTTAAGCGGTGATATGAAGCAAACTGCTTTAGATTTTGCCAATTATTTACAGGATAGCTGTGTTGAATTTATAAAAGACAACGGCTATTGGAAAGACAAAATATATTATCTTTGTAAATTTAATGGTGAATATGTTTGTTTTATTGCAATCAAAGACCCGGATGAGCCTGAAAACCACTGGACAATATGGTCTGAGGACAGTAATGCCTACGAAGATGTAACTGCTGATGATAGTGTAAAAAATGCAGCGTGGAAGCATGTTGACCATTGTGGTAATTGTGGCTCTTGCGGTGGAGGAAAAACTAAAAATATCTTCGGTAAAGTTTTTGACGATGTATGCGGTTGCACTTTCCGTATTAATAATGCAACTCAACGTGATTTGCCGTTTTTGAAGAAAATGATTGAATTCCGAATTGCCGAAATTTCAGGAAAATCTATTTAAGTTTCAGAGGATAAGTGTATGAACAAAGAATTTGATAATATATTGAATGAGCGTTTCAGTAAGGATTCTCTTATATCGATTGCAACTGTTGATAACTGTGGTGTTCCGTGGGTAAGAACCGTTGACGCAATTTATATCAACGGAGCATTTTATACCATAACTCACAATTCAACCAACAAAATGAAACATATAAGCACTAATCCTATTGTGGGAATATGTGGTGAATGGTTTTCGGGACACGGAAAAGCTGAAAGTTTAGGCTATATCCGTAACGAAGAAAACAAGGATTTAGCTGGTAAATTACGAGAAGCGTTTGCATCGTGGTATGATAACGGTCACACAAACGAAAATGATGTAAATACCATAATATTAAAAATCACCGTTACAGACGGTATCATTTACAAAGACGGAAAAAGATTTGAGCTTTTTATTGAGGAGGCGAAATAATGCCAAATTCTATTGATGATTACAGAAACTTAATTGAACAGCCTCGGGGCAAATTGTTTTATGATATGATATTCCGTCAGTTGGATTTTACGACGGATAAAAAGTTAAACATATTGGATTATGGTGCAGGTTTTTGTGTTACAGCAAGCCACTATGCAAAGCATCATAATGTAATTGCATATGAACCCAACCCAGATATGTTTATAAAACGGGTTGACGGTGATTACAGACTCATTACAACCAGAGATGATTTATATAAACTTGCAGAAAACAGTTTTGATGTAGTTATTTGTCATAATGTTTTGGAGTATGTTCAGAATGCTGATGAAATATTACAGGAATTGGTAAAATTTCTTAACTATGACGGAATTTTATCTATCGTAAAGCATAATCTTCCCGGCAGAATTTTAGCATATGCTGTTTTTGATGATACACCTGATGCTGCGCTTCAATTACTGAATAGTGATGCGGACAATGGAAACAACCTTTTTGGCAAAAGAGGAACATATGACAACAAAATTCTTTTTGATTTTGCGGAAACCAACGGTCTTGCATGTGAGAATATATTTGGTATAAGAACTTTCTTTGCTCTTTCAACTAACGATAAAATAAAATATACCGATGAATGGTATATGAATATGCTCGAACTTGAAATGCAAACCTGTAATATTGATAAATATAAAAATATTTCATTTTTTCATCATCTAATATTTAAAAAGTGAATTTGTCCATATAAATCAAGAAAAAGTATTGGTTTATTGTTATCATATTTCAAGGGTGCTATATGAACGATTTGGAAATAGTTGTTGCTACACAAGAATACATAAAGTTGCATCATAACGATGTTGATTTCAATATTGAAAACATCTGCAATGCTATCGGATATTCCCGCCGTCAGCTCGACAGATTGTTTCATAAATTCTTGCAGACAACTCTTTATGAATATGTAAATGCTATTGTATTAAGCAAAAGTGCAGAAAAGCTGATTAATACAGATGATAATGTGCTTGATGTGGCTTTAGACAGCCATTTCACTTCTCACGAAGGCTATACAAGGTCTTTTGCAAAAAGATTTTCTGTTACTCCTGATGAGTACCGTAAAAGTCCGATTGCGATACCTTTGTATATCGGTCACCCTGCAAATCATTATCATATCTTGAAAGAAGGACGAGAGATGGAAAGCACATCAATCTGTACTGTAATACCTATGGACAGACCGAAAAGAAAATTGATTTATCTGCCGTCAAAATCGGCAACAGGTTATTTATCTTATTGTGAAGAAGCAGGTTGTGATTGGGAAGGACTTCAGAACAGTATTCCAGAAAAGTTTGATACCGCAGCAATCCTTGAATTGCCTGAATTTTTACAAGAGGTTGGTTATAGCAATATTGCTTCAGGTGTTGAAGTTCCTTTGGATTATAGCAAGCCTTTGCCTGATGGCTATAAAATAGCAGAACTTCCCGAATGCACTTTACTTTATTTTCAGAGTGAGCCTTATGAAAATCCCGATGATTTCGGTGCTTATATCGGTCAGGTTTACAAAGCATTGGAAAACTACAACTTTGAACGATATGGTTATAAACCTGCAGATAATATTGCTCCGACTTTCAACTTCGGAGCCCAAACCGATGTCGGTGCAAGAATCGCCGTGCCGGTAATAAGAATATAAAAAGCAAAGGATAGCTCCGGTTAAAGAGCTATCCTTTTTTATCTGATTGTCATTTATCTTTTTGTATTTTTCAAGTAAAACAGCCATTCATCCCAATCGCTGTTTTTGAAAAAATCATAGGCTATACTATGTCCGCCGGTTTCATATATTTTTTCTTTATAGTATTTACTCTTTCCTTTGAGATTTTTGGACAATTTCTCGTTGCTTACAGTTATAGCAATACTATCATCCTTTGCCCATGAGATATAAAATGGTGTTTCTGAAAGGTTTTTGTAGTCTTCGGCTGTAAGATTGCGAATAAACGGATTCTTATATTCTTCTTTTGCTGACATAAGTTCATCATCGAAGGTATATGCCATAGAAATTACTGCAGCCGCATATTTATCGGGATTTCTCAACACTTCATACACACAGGCATAACCACCGTGAGAAATACCTGCAAGATAAATTCTGTCAAAGTCCACATTATTATATGTATTCTGTAAATACTCAATAAACCCGTCAAGGGCTCGACTGTGTTCTGCCGTGTTATATTCACAGGCTGCATCAAGATGTATAGCAACCTGATGACATTTTTGTTTATTGAGTTTTCTCATCAGTTTTGTAAACTCATCCAACTGTCTGTTATTCTTGCCTGCTCGATGTAATCCGTTTCCGTGATGAAAAATAATCACAGGATATTTCCCTTTATCTGTAACAGCCTTACACCTGAAGAAAAATCCTTCACCTGTTGATTTATCACAATAAAACAATTTTTCATAAGAAGGGTAAAACATTGTGTGACCTTGTTTTATTACACCTGACTTTTCAACACTTTTTGTCAGATTCTGTTTGTATTTCTTTATTTTTGGCACTCTTCCATACACTGACTGCATGAGCATAAAAAAACATCTGTCTATCAACGACACAAGAATTCCTCCTAAAATTAAATAGGAATATAATTTAACTCAAAAACTTTCTCTAATCTGAACCTCGTTAAAAAGAAGTTTTTCAATAGTAATGCGAGGACGCCACCAAGATCTTGCCTGTTCATATTCTTCGGGATACGGAGTGTACCATTTCCAAGTAATATCAAATCCGCCGTCTTCCATTTGCAGTTTTCCTAAAATATCCTTTTCGGCAGCGATTAATGATTTGATTTCAGGTGTAATAAACTCCATATATCTGCCGGTAAATATAGTTGAAGGCATTGGCACATATTCAACACCGTATTTTGATATATCTTTGCAAATACAATTTTCAATAGCCTTACACAGCAGGTCTTTGAAAGCATCCAAATTAACTATATCATTAATATTGTTTGATGTTAAAAGCTCATAAGCCAACAAATAACAATTCACATCATCTCCACTGACCTCTCCGCTGTTTTTAAGATAATCAAAGCTCTCTTTTATGATTTCTTCATAAAGAGAAGTGTGATTGCCGTAACAAACCATAAATGCAGCCAAAGAAACTGATGGATTAAATTTGCTGATGCCGTCGCCCTTTTTCTCCCACCAGATTGCATGAGGATAATCCTTATTGCTATCTATTGCAAACAGCCAACGCTTTTTATCTTCATCAAAAGAATCGTGAGATGACAAATATCTTACTATTCCTTTTACCCTATCAGAATCTCTGTCAAGTGCATTTACACGTGAAAGGGTGATGATTGCATCGTTTGTCGCAATAGGACTTGAATTGGGATTAAAGAAATCAGGCTCAAGAGCATGCCCGAATCCACCGTCAGCATTCTGAAACTTTGAAAGTTCATCAATAACAGTTTGGTTTGATTCATCCTCAAAAAAATATTTGTAAACAGCCAAATCAAGCGGACGTGCATTTTCTAAAACAAATTTTATTGCAGCGTTCTTATCCATAGTTATATCCTCATACTTTTGATACAACCATTATACACTAACTGTTTGAATAAAGCAACATCACCATAGTCCTTTCAGACCGAGGTGATGTTTGTTATATCATTATTTACCGAATTTTAAGAATGCTTTCCTGAAGGCACTGATTTTTCTTGATGAAGTATAGACAGAATACTCTTTGTCGCAATACTTGATTTTAACGAAATCCTTTGTCACTTCATCAACATAATTCAGATTTACTATGTAACTGTAATGAGGCTGAACGAAAACCTCTGCATCAAGTATTTCTTTCCAATAATCTATTGAGTAGTGCGTTTCAATCTTTTTGTCAGTCAGATACAGAACTGATTTTCTGTTTTCGATTGCAATAAACATAATTTCGTTAAGATATACTTTGCAAAGCACATCTTTGTTGCAGGTCTGAACAATTATCGCAGAATTACAACCATCCGGTGTATCATCAAATGAAATGCAGATTCTTTCGCAACCGCCACATGTGGTTATATTAAAATCTATACCGTTTGCATCTAATATCTCAATTATTTCTGCTTTTGTTTTAACTTCTTTTACTTCCATAATTACTTTTCCTTGATTTTATAAAAATTCTCTTATATTTATAAAGCGTAGATAACAGGAAAAAGTAACACTTAAAATGATTATTTTTCAAAATTTGTCGAAATGCATAATTGCAGAAGTGATAACTTATGAAAATATTCCAACAAAAAAATCACCTGTCTTGCCTAAAAAAGAACAGGCTTGACAGGGAGACTTGACGCTTTCTGTATCAAAACTTGGTGTAAATGCAACATTTTTGTCGAAAAAAGTTGCATTTTTGTAATGAAAATTGTAGTCAATAGTTATCCGTAATATAATAATTATGTGTAAGTATATCGACAATATTTTATGTTTCGGTAAAATTAGTTTTTCAAAAAATAGGTTTTTTATGGTGAGACATCCATATATAAGAAAGTATGTATGCTTTAATTTTGTAAAACAAGAGGTGCTACAATATGAGAATGATTAGGAGTTTTTTACCTGTAGGTCAAGGAGCTTTTTATTGTGAAAGTTTTCAGGGGTTTCTTTCAAATCATAAAAATATTAACATTGTTTATGATTGTGGTTCAGCAACAAATGTTGAATTGATCGAAAGACAAATTAGACACACATTTTATGAAGGTGAAGATATACATGCAGTGTTTATATCTCATTTGCACGATGATCATATAAATGGTTTGGAGTATTTGCTTAAATACTGTAATGTAAAAAATATTTTTTTCCCTTTATTGACACCCAAAGAAAAAATATATTTATCTTTATATAACATTATATACGGTGCAAATCCTGAAGGCTTCACTGTCTCTTTTATTAACAATCCAAATGCAGTAGTAAGAGCAACAGAAAAAGAAACAGTATTATACCAAATTGCTCCATCTAAGGAAGAAGATGTATACTATGATAATTTGAACATTCAAGTGCTTGCATCTGGTTTTAACGTAACAGAAATAATTAGCGAATCTTTTGAGATTAAAGCACCTTTTGGGGATTGGTTTTATATTCCGTTCAATTTTAGGCATAAAGATAGAACCGATATGCTACACAGAGAACTAACGAAAATATTGAAAAAAGATTATGGTGATTGCTATGATTTAAAAAATGCTTGGATGAGTGGAAGTGACTACCAAAGAGAAAGAATAAAAGACGCTTACAGCAACATTCCCGGATCTTTCAATACAAATTCGATGGTGCTTTTTTCAGGAACAAACAAAAAACACATACTCCAACACATGGTATTTCCTCACATTCCTGAACCATGGCACGTTTTTACATATAACACAAAAAAATCCGGATGTTTATACACCGGAGATTATGATGCATCAGGGGAAAAGAAGTTCAAGGAGCTTTATGATGAATATAAAACATATTGGGAATATATAGGATGTTTACAGATTCCTCATCATGGTTCAAGATATAATTACAATAGAAATTTTTCTACACTTAATGCATACCACATAATTTCAGCGAGCAAAAAGAATAGATACCAGCATCCACACTCATATGTCATCAAAGATTTGTTATTAAACAATTCATATCCATATATTGTTTCCGAAGAGGTTGGTAGCACCGTTTATACTGTGGTAGCTTTGAGATGATTTAATTATACAAACAGGAGATTTTATATATGAAGGATTACAGGGATAAAGAATTAAAATACTTAATAATAATTCTTGTTTTACTCTTTGTGTTTTTATGTACACCAATTAAAGAGTTAAGCATTACCGATATTGAGTTGAATAAAACATTAACAACTATTTTTAGCAGTATAGTTGTATCAAGTGTCTTATCTTTAGCAACATTTATATGCGACTGTTTGTTGAGTACTAATCTAAAGAACAAACTGGTGGGACTATTCTTTATCCCTAAAGCCGGAGAAACAATCTTTACTCGCCTTAATAAATGTTCTGTCAAAGACGATAGATTTTTGAATTCTGAGGCTAAAACAAAGTATAAAGAAATAATATCCAATATACCTCAAAACAAAAAAGAGCGTTATGAGTATGAGAATTCTAATTGGTATAAAATATATAGAAAATATCAAGATAAAGGACAAGTTTCACAAAGCCAAAAAGATTATTTAACTTGTAGGGATTTATTTATAGAAACCATATTGTTTCTTGTTTTATACTTTTTATCATTAATCTTTTATAGTGAGTTTGTTGTGTTTTCGGTTAAATATTTGCTTATTATTATATTAATATCCATTATTACAAATGTTTCGACTCACGTAAAAATGCATCGTTTCGTTAACACGATAATTGCACTTGACGTTGCTGAAAATAATCAAAATAATGGAGATAGTAAAAAATGAGCCAGACGATAAAATTTTATCCCCTCGGAAATGCAGAAACATGTTTGTTGGAATTAAAAGACGGAGCTAAAATACTGTTTGATTATGCACATATGCGTACAGAGGCAACTGATGATTTTCGATATGACATAAAAGAAGAATTATCGAGTATAAAAGAATTTGAAGTTGTAATGTTTTCACATGCTCATGAAGACCATGTGAAAGGAGCAAGTGAGTTTTTTTATTTGAAACATGCTAAAAAATATCAATCTGATGACCGCTCTCATATAAAGGAATTATGGGTGTCTGCAGCTTTTTTACTTGATACAGATTTAGAAAATCAATCTGATGCAAAAATAATCAGAAATGAGGCTAGATATCGTTTAAAGAATGCTGAAGGCATAAAAATTTTTTCTGCTCCCGATACTTTAAAAGATTGGTTGGAAGATCAAGAAATTGATTATGATGATATAAAGCATTTAATTGTTCATGCCGGAGAGATTATTTCAATTTCAGGATATGAAGATGAAATAGAGTTTTTTGTTCATGCACCATTTTCAGATGACAGTGAAGAAGTTCAAGATAAAAACGATCCTTCAATTGTTATGCAAATTCGATTGCTAAATGATGATTATGAAACAAACATTTTAATTACAGGCGATACACCATATTCAGTTTTAGATAAAATTGTTGAGTTCTCTCAAGAGCAAGGGAATGAAGATAGGCTTGTATGGGATATATATGATATACCTCACCATTGTAGTCATACGGGATTAAATGAAAAAGAAGAAAAAAACACAAGGATTATGACACCCACTGAAAATGTTCAATGGTTATTAGAACAAGCTCAAGATAATGCTTATATGGTTGCTTCGTGTGAAGAAATAACCGAAGATACTTCTCCGCCACATATTATTGCAAAACGTACATACGAAAAATATACCGCGTCAGATGTATCATTTTTAGCAACTATGGAACATAAACGCTTGAAAGACAGCAAACCATCTCCAATTGTATTTACAATTGATGATAATGGAATTTCATTAAATGAATTTGCAGACACTGAAAACATAGTGGTTGAAAAAAGCAGTTATCACCACGTGTGTTTTAGAAACACAGAGCAATTTATAAGCGACATGTTTCCGGTAAGAGATTTATACATGCTGAGAATTAATTGTAAAGTCTCACAAAATGGTTGGCAAGATTTCTTTTTAATTGATTTTCTTAGGAGCAAAGGTTATTTGCGAAGACATAAATCACTTGACTTCTTTATAGAAAGCACAACTTGTCCTGCCCCATATGATATTTATTGGAAAGTAAGAAATGTAGGACATGTAGCAGAAGAAAGAGATTGTATAAGAGGTGAAATTAAACTCGGTAATACACATCATAAGGAAAGCACGGATTTTTATGGAGATCATTATGTAGAATGTTATCTTGTTAAAAACGGGGTTTGTGTCGCTCAAGATAGAATAGATGTACCCATAGGGAACATATAAAACAACATAGTTTTATATAGAATATTTACAACATACAAGAAAAACAGGTGGTTTTAAAGCCACCTGTTTTCAACTATTAAATATAAATTATTTCCTCACATACTATCTCCCTCGCCCTTGCTTCAATATTCCCCATTCTCTGTATCCACTCCATCTGATCATCTTCTTTCAGTTGCTCGGTAACACCTTCACTCTCTTTCATCTGCTCAATCAGAAGATAGTACATTTCATTTGCCTGTTTCTCGACTTCATCACAGTGCTGATAAAGCTTACCTTTAATAAGCAGAGAATTAAAAAGTACGGACTTATGTTTTTCGAGATGAGATTTATACATCATCCCCCATTTACCGAGGGTGATATTTGACTCTTCGGGCGGTAATCTGAGGTTAGGGATGAGATAACCATTCACTTCACGGTATGTAATTTTCATTTGATTCATCCTTTCATTTTTTCTTATTCAGCATAATAATGCTGATTTTTGTGTCAAAAACTAATTGTAAATAAATTATGAACAGACAATTTTTGACGATTGCTTCAGCTGCAAATTTTCGAGTTCAAAAACACCAGTAACCCCAGTAAAATAGGGATTTTTCACCACCTTTCGTGTCGAAATTTGTGTAAGATTTTGTGTTGCTTTTCGCTTAATTTATGGTTCTATTTTAACATCTACAGGGGCCATTGCGGCTCCCATGTTTGCGGTGTCTGTTATGCCTGCATCTATTACTTTCCCGATATAAACTCTCGG
>JAZSJT010000005.1:0-12271 GCA_045534425.1 Acutalibacteraceae bacterium
TTTACGGGGCCGTCGGCGGAAAGCTCAATTGATGAGCCCTGAACGAAAGCACCTGCCGCCATAACAACATCACAGTTATAGCCGGGGATGGGATAGGGAATGGGTGTGACATAGCTGTCAACGGGAGCGGCTTTCTGAATACCCTCAGCAAAGGCAAGCATTTTCTCGCGAGAGCCGAGAAGAACGGACTGTATTATATCGTGTCGGCTTTCTTTGGAATCGGGTACACACTTAAAACCGAGATTTTCATATATATTGGCGGCAAAAATTGCACCCTTTAATGCACCTGCAACCACTGTGGGGGAGAGGAAGAAGCCCTGATAGAAGTTAGTAAGAAGTGAGAGGCTTGCCCCTACATCCTGACCTATTCCGGGAGCGGAAAGTCTGTAGTGACAACGGTCTATGCACTTTTTGGTGCCTGCAATATATCCGCCTATGGGGGCAAGTCCGCCTCCGGGATTTTTTATGAGTGAGCCTACAATCATATCCGCACCCACATCCGAGGGCTCGATTTCTTCAACAAATTCACCGTAGCAGTTATCCACCATAACGGTGACATCGGGCTTTATTTTTTTGCAGAAGGAAATGAGCTCACCAATCTGCTTCACGGAGAAGGAGGGACGCATCTGATAGCCCTTTGAACGCTGTATTGTTATAAGCTTTGTTTTTTCGTTGATTGCTTTTTTTATATTTTCATAGTCAAATGTGCCGTCAGCAAGCAAGTCAACCTGTCTGTAGGAGACACCGTATTCTTTCAGTGAGCAGGAGGAGTCTCTTATGCCGATAACCTCTTCAAGAGTGTCATAGGGCTTTCCCACAGGGGAGAGAAGCTCATCACCGGGGAGAAGATTTGCGGAAAGTGCAATTGCAAGAGCGTGTGTCCCGCAGGTTATGTGAGGACGTACAAGTGCGGCTTCGGTGTGGAAAACATCGGCATAAACCTTTTCAAGTGTGTCTCTGCCCATATCATCGTGTCCGTAGCCCGTTGTACCTGCAAAGCAAGCCGCATTGACACGGTTATTCTGCATAGCTTTAAGAACCTTCAATTGATTGAATTCCGCAATTTCATCAATTTTTTTAAATCTGTCTTCAAGTGTGCCTAAAATCTTTTCACTGTAATTGAGAACCTCTTTAGAAATTCCCATTTCGTTATAAATCATATAATTCAATATTATTCACCCTAAATAATTATTCCAAAATATTATTATAACATATGAAGAACACCACTGCAATAATATCGGATAAATAAAAGGCAAAAAACAGGGAATATTCTGTAAAATAAGGTGTTCTACTCATAGTAGAGAGGTTATTTCTACCGAGAGGAGACTGAAATTCTGAACAGGTAGAGGGTATTATGTTCAAATAGAGTGACAAAAAGGCTTTGGGAAACTATCATTTAATTACAAAGAATTTTTCCCAATACTTCACGGAGGCAACAATATGTTTGATTTCAAAAAAGTTCCCCTGCCCGATTATTCACGCTTTGAAGATACTCTTAATTCGGTTACTCATGCTCTGGGAATACCTCTGAGCATTCTCGCCATTGTGCTTTCTGCAATAAAAATTAAAGACGGAGCATCCGCTTCACAAATTCTCGGAATTATTCTTTACGGCGGCTGTATGGCACTTTTATATTTCGGTTCCGCATTCTATCACGGACTTAAACCCGGATTTATGAAGCAGGTTGCCCGTGTTCTTGACCATTCAAATGTATTTCTTATGATAGCAGGTTCACTTTCTGCTTTTTTCCTTTTAGGTGTATTTAACCATAACAGAACACAGGCGATAGTTTTCCTTGTGCTTTCCTGGGTTGGGGCACTTGCGGGAATACTTTTAACGCTTATGGATCAGGAACGCTTCAAAAAGGTGCAGATGGTTATGTATATTTTCCTCGGCTGGCTTGCTTTTTTCTGTATGAAAACCATATATGATAACTATGAAGCAGGAAAAATAATAATAGCCCTCTTTGTAATCGGCGGAGTTGTCTATATGCTCGGTGCCGCAGTTTACGGAATAGGTAAAAAGAAAAGATATTTTCACGCAGTTTTCCACTTTTTTGTCCTTGCCGGAACAATAATTCAGTTTGTGGGAATTTATAACTATATGCTGTGAAAAATTTACTGCAGAAAAAACACCTTGTTCTTTTTAGCGGAACAAGGTGTAAATTTTATGTGTAAGCAGAAGTAATGCCGTAATATTCTTCAAGACAAAGTCCCGAATTTGCAATTTTTGTTGCGGTTTCCACGCCTACATATCTCAGATGCCACGGTTCGAAGCAATAGCCTGTTATGTGGGATTTGCCTTTTGGGTATCTTAAAATAAAGCCGTATTCGTGGCAGTGTTCGGCAACCCATTTTCCCTCGGCGGTGTTGGAGAAGCTTTGTGTTATTGTGTTGAGGTCAATTGAAAGTCCCGTCTGATGCTCCGAGTGTCCGGGGCGGGCGGAATATGTATCAGCCGCAGCTCTTCCGTCACGGGACACATAGCGGTTATATATGCTTTTCTGTGAAGCGAAGGAACGAAATCCCGAGCTTATGTAAATTGAAAGTCCTTTTGATGCGGCAGCCTTCTGCATTTTCCCGAATGCCCATTCACATTCAAAGGTCAGTCCGTCGGGGTTGTAGTTTTCGGGCAGTGAATAGGTCTTGTTTACAATAAGCACACCGTCAATATAAGTTCTGCCGTCAATTTTGTAAATGGGATAATCCTTTGATGTGAAGCCAATGAGCTCACCCATAGCCGCTCTTGAGGTGCTTTCCGAAAGACCGATAGCAAGCCTTAACGCAAGTCTCGCATCGTTGGCATTTATGGTTCCGTCATTATTGACATCTGCCGCTTTTAAATCAGGGGAGGCATCAGGAGCAATACCGACACTCAAACGGAGGATTTCTCTCGCATCTGCTGCAGTGACTTTCCCGTCACTGTTAATGTCTCCCGCAGCTGCACCCTGTGCAATAAAGCCAAAGGAAGAAAAAGACTGAAAAAACAGTATAAAACATAAAACAAACAAAACAGCCCTAACCCGATTTTTCACAGCTTTTCACTTCCTCTTATCTGACCTTATTCTTATAACTAAATTTTACACGTTACAATTCAAAAAATCAACAAATTAGGAAAATATGACTAAACTGTAATAAACTCCCACAGAAAATTTCATATAAGTAGCACAATTATTACAAGTTGTTACAAACCTAATAATAACAGCAGAAGCAATATTCCCGAAAAGAAAAAAATAGTATTAAATCATATATATAAAACAAAACTTTTCCGTACATCCGACACCTGAAATCTTGACACCCGCACAGTTTTGTGCTATATTAACAAGGCACAAAACAAATAATATTAATATCGGGGTGTAGCGCAGTTGGTAGCGCGCCTGCTTTGGGAGCAGGATGTCGGGAGTTCGAGCCTCTTCACTCCGACCAGAAAAACCGACAAGTTTCGACTTGTCGGTTTTTCAGTTATATTCGCCTTAGGCGAGTTATATTGCTTTGCAGTTATATTTGGACTTTGTCCAAGTGATATTCGCTTCGCGAGTTTTTTTAAGGCGGAAATAATATCACTGAAGCCATAGGCTTCAATATCACTTTCACGAAGTGAAAATATCACTGTGCCAAAGGCACAATATCACTAAAAATTGTAGTGGTTTAATAATATTTACCTGATTGCTTTGTATATTTTGCCGTATATCGGAAAGAATATCTTATATAATGCAAACGGAGGTAAATGAAATGTTTAAACATGAAAAGATGCTTTTTCATCCTGTAGCAGTGGAAAAACCAAACCCGCAGTATGCGGCTCTTTTACAGGAACAGCTCGGCGGCGGTAACGGGGAGCTTAAAGCTGCTATGCAGTATATGTCACAAAGCTTCAGAATAAAGGACTCTGAAATTAAGGATTTGTTTCTTGATATTGCTGCTGAAGAATTAGGTCATATGGAAATGGTGGCACAGACCATAAGTCTGTTGAACGGACAAGATGTTGATGCCGAAAAGGTACCCTGCGGAGAAATTCAGTCGCATGTGATTCTCGGTCTTAACCCCGGACTTATAAATGCGTCGGGATACTCCTGGACTGCAGATTATGTTACTGTCACGGGTGATTTGTGTGCTGACTTGCTGAGTAATATTGCATCTGAACAGCGTGCAAAGGTGGTTTATGAATATCTCTACCGCCAGATTGATGATAAAAAAGTGAGGGAAACCATTGATTTTCTGCTGAACCGCGAGGAAGCCCATAATCAGATGTTTCGTGATGCTTTTAACAAGGTGCAGAATTCAGGCTCGAACAAGGATTTCGGTACAACTAAAGCTGCACGTATGTATTTCTCAATGTCAGAACCCGGTCCCGACACATTCAGTACAGGTGAAACAAAGCCTGTAGCTTTCGATAAATAAAATCACAACCGCTGAAATATTTTCTTCAGCGGTTGTGTGCTGTTTATTTTGAAGCTGAGTAATATAAGAAATATCGCTTTTAAAGGATTTGAACAAGCCTGTTTATCCGGATTTGTTCATTGGCTTTAATCTTTTACGGTTTCATAAGACTTGCTTTGAGCTTTTCTTCCATTTCTTTCACGGCGTCAATATTGCCGTCGGAGGCGGCAAGAGAGGCTTCCTTTCTTCTTGCAAGAAGCTCAATATACATCTGCTCCTTCTTTTTGCCGTGAAGGTCATAGAAAAGCATAGGAATAATTCCGAGAGTTCCCGTAGCGGCGGGAACAATGGTGAACATTGCGAAAAGATAGAACTTAACATAGTCGGGCTGTTCTTCACCCTTGGTGTATGCACCCTGGTCATAGCCTACCATCTTTTTGAGTGCCGTTGTTACAACACCGCTGACGGAAGCTGAAACCTTGGCGGCAAGCCCCTTTGCAACAGATGTCATAGCCTCTGTTCTGTAGCCGTTTTTCCATTCGCAGTAGTCCATGGATTCGTTATAAAGCTCGGTTCCGATAACAGACATAAGTCCGTAGAATATTGTCCATATAAGCTCCCACAGTGCCATAGCAAAGAACATGGGAAGCTTCTTTCTGTAAAGACCGCCCTTGAAGGTTTTGGGATTGAAGCCGATACAGCCGAAAAGGAAAACAAAGATGTGAAGGAAATGGCTGATGTTACGGCTGACGATATAAAGAAGACGGGAGGAGAATTTTCTTCTGAACCAGGGAACGAACGAATAGGAAACAGGTGAAAGTGGAGCGGCGGGAAGACCTGCAACCAGTGTCATAGATGCAAAATGAAGAACGTCAATATAATAGTCCTGCTTGCTGCCCGAAATACCGAAGTTTGCAAGGAAATCGGAAACAGTCAGAAGAAGCATGGGCTTGTTATTGGCGATTGAACGAAGCGAATCTCTGATGCTGGGTGTCTTGACAGATTGCATAATTCTTTCTCTGGAGTTCATAAAGAACCAGAAGGACATAGCAGAGGAAATGAGAGTTGTTGCGGCACCCATACCGACGAAAGCACCCATAAGCTGATTTTCGTGAGACATTCCGTTTTTGAAAACCTTGTTATCAATAAGGTCAAGAAGAATGGTCATTCCGTGTTCGGGAAGCTTTTCACCGAAAAAGCCCGAAGCAAAGTTTGCAATGGTTATAAGCCTTGTTCTGTCAACAGGATGCGGTGTTATAGTGGCAAGCATACCTGTTCTTGCAATACTCTGGAATGTTCCCACTCCCTCGCGGAGAATTTCAAGAAGGAGATAGAAAATGAATTTACCCACAGACATTGACGATGTGCCGTGGAAAAGAATGGGCATAAACCAGTATAAAAGAGTTGCAATACATCCGGGAATGGCAAGACCTAAAAGGTAAGGTCTGAATTTACCCCAACGGGTTCTTGTTTTTTCAACAATGGCGGCTGTGAAAACGTCGTTTACAATATCCCACACACTGTTTATTGATTTAACGACTGTCTGATAGCCCAAGTCAATTTTAACAATGTTGGTAATAAAGCGAGTGCTGTAAGTATTGATGTTAAGGCTCTGTGCCGCATCCCAGAGAACGAAGCCCATAGTTTCTTTTGAGCCAACATAACGGCGGTTTTCATAAATATACCCGCGGTTTTCTTCCATATCCTGAACTGCAGTGTTCTTTTCTTCTGACAAAAAAATCCCTCCTCGGTATAAGCTTAAATATATTGTAGCAGAAAAAATAATAAATGTAAATCAAAATTATTGTGCATAAAAACCGAAAAAATATAAGATTTTTTCACAAACAGCATCTGCAGGTTTTGATTTCCCACGGACGGAATGTGAGAGTGCTGTCCGTTATTTCCTTTAAGGTGTTACAAAGAAGGTCGGTTTCTGTTGTGAGCGTGCCCTTTGTCGGCTTGAATGAAACAGAAGCTTCTTCGTCGGAGAAGTTGCAGAATCTTGCAGAAAGTCCTGAATTTTCAGGCTCAAGGGAGGTGAGAATAACACCCGTGCCTTCTTCTTCAAAGGCTGCAAGTGCATATTCTTTAAGCTCACCGGCACCTTTTTCAAGAATGCGAGCTATGGGAGAGTAGTTATATTCCATAGCAGCTTTATGAACATCAACGGTGTTTTCTTCTTTTGTAAAGGGATAAATTGCAAATTCATTTACATATGTGCCGTCAAGGATTTTTGTTCCGCACAGATATTCTCCGGAATATAAAAGAGGAATATATATACGGTTGCCTTCAACGGTGCTTCCCATTGTACCTTTGTTCATAACGGCAACGCCGCTGTCCTCATCTTTAAGGGCAATCCAGTAAACACCCTGCAAATGTGTTTTATTATTGAAGGCCTCTTCGGGAGAAACGGGAGTGTCAACAAGTATGCGGTCGTTGTCGTACCAGTATTCTTCGGTGAGCCTCAGCTGTCCGTCCCACTCGGCTATGGAGAAGGGTAGATCGCGGAACATTTTTCTGTCTTTTTGCATATTGACATTCATAACAAAGCAGAGCTTGTCGTGATGATGGTGCCCGTTGACGGTAAGCGGCACCGGCCTGCCTTCTGTTATTGTTACATCGCCTATTGTGTCCGTAGCTTTTACGGTGCAGCTGACTTTACAGTCAATTCTCGGTGAAACGGGAGAGAATTTCATTGTGAAATCAAAGGGGATGGTGTCGATTTTGCCGCTGAAAACAATTTCTGCACAAAGGCGGTTAATCGTAACGGTATAGCTGCCTTCATTTTTACTGTTTTTTCCGTTAATAAAGCCTGAAAGAAGCACACCTGCTTCGTTGACGGTGACGGCCTTTCCGTTTCTTTTGTCTGTAATTCTCTTTATACCGTCGGAAGAAATTTCAATTTCGTAAAAGGGCGTTGAGAGAATTTCATTTTCCTTGTTGAAAGAAAAATATTCTTTTGTGACAGAATTTTTCTGCGGCACAAGCTTTATGCTTTTCGCCGTAAGAGGGGGAAGGCAGGTGATTATATTGAGAATATTTCTGCCGTTTTTATCGGTTATTGTTTCACTTTCGGTGTTTTCTGCCGAGAAATCCTCACCTACGGGAATTTCTGTAAGGACATTTACGGGGAAAGAATGAGGATTCATAAGAAATACGGATTTTCCCTCTTTGTGAGAGAATTTATTTTCGATGAAATCAAAGGATTTTTCCTTAACGGAATCGGAATATTTCAGGGATTCGGGAATAAATCTTCTTGCAAGGTCTAAAAGACCGCAGATGGTGACATCGTGATGCTGTGCGGCAAGAATATATTTCCACGCTTCTTCGTTTTCTTTTTCAAAGGAGCCTGAGCCCAGCATATATGAAAGACTGTTGAGCTTCTGTGCCTGTAAAGCCTCGATTTCACCTTTTCTGCAGCCTATGAAAATTTCATTTCCGCAATAGCCCCAGGGCATCTGTGAATGAAAATCATTATCGGTCATTTCAAGGCTTTCTTCCGTGTCGCCGTAAAGAGCCGGCAGGTCTTCAAGAAGCACATATTTATAATCATCGTGTTTTTCAATTTCTGCAGTTACTTTTTCTATGGGCTGTGTCAGGTCGTCATAACGGGATGCAAGAAGCGGAGAATAATTTTTGAAACGCTCCCTGAAATCCTCAAGTGAAATGTCCGTGTCGTCGGGCCAGCGTGAAAGAATCCAGTTATCAAGTGTGGTGCAGTTAAAGCCCCTGCCCTGTCCGTCGTATACGGGAACGGCGGGAATTTCCGTTTTATCTTTTCCTGCCCACTTTCCGTAGGGCTTATTGAAGGTTTTGGTATAGCCGTATCCCATAACATGAGAACGAAGTATTGCCATTTTATATCCGCAGAGCTTGAGCATCTGCGGGGATTGGTTATTCAGTGCAAATTCTGAAATACAGTAAACATCGGGAGTGGTTCCGAAATAGGAGAGATTTGTTTTTATGGCATAGGTCAGCTGTCTTATGTTTGATTCTTCCGAGATATAAAGCGACAGAGGCTGTCCGTAGGTCGTGGCACCAAGCCCTATTCTGTCGGGGTATTTTTTCAGAAGCCGTGCAATAATTTCAACAACTTCTTTGTCACATCTTGAAAATTCGTCAAAGGTAAAGGATTCATAGTCAAGACCTATCCTAAGAGACGGATATTTTTCCATCCATTGCTCTATTTCTTTAAGTCTGGGCTTAACTCTTTTTTCCCACAGCACATAGCCGCCGTGGTCATATGTCAGTATGTAAAGCGGTTCTTTTTTCATAAATTACACCTTTCTTTTTTTGGTTCGATTTCAGTATAACAATTTGCATTTTGTAATTCAACAATATTCTTGACTAAAAAGCTTTTTTAATATAATATAATTATGCAAAACTATAAACGGAGGATTTTCAATGAAAAACTCAATTAAAAAAATAATTGCTTTGTTTTTATGCCTCACTGTTCTTTTCTCAGGCACGGCTATGGGAGCTTCGGCTGCCGTAACAAATGCCGAGGATATTGTCGCTGATGCAGGAGACTTTATTGTAAAAGGCTTTTACAACACTCTCAATGTAGTTGTTGAGATGCTTGTTAAGGTTATATGCACACTTTATCCCAATCCTGCTTCATGGGAGAAGCTTGAAGAATATTCCCGTGAAGAAATCGGCTTCCTCGAAGGCAGAGAAAGCTATCAGACCTCCGCTTCTGAAGGCAACAGGTGGTCCTTGGGCTATGCTTCCCGCTCACTTGTCCCCGGAGACATCGACTGCGGAAAATATAACCTCGGCAGAGACCTTATGAATAAGTATGCCGAAGGTGTATATGACGATATGAGAATCAGAGTTGCCGCTATTGATGACGGCAGCGGTGAAGGAATTGCGGTTTTCGGTGCAATTGATGCTCTCGGTGTGACATCCACCGACACCAGAACCATAAGAAAAATCGTTCTCGCCTATTTTGAAGACCTCGGTGTTGAAATCGCAAGCATCAACATTATGGCAACACATTCACATTCCGCACTTGACACACAGGGTGTAAGCACAGGCTTCTTCACAAAGCTCGCACTTGCCGGTGTTTATAACATTTTCGGTATTGATGCAGCATATCTCGGACTTGAAAAGGCAGACGAATTCAAGGCTCACTTTATTGATGAAGCTGCTCTTGCAGTTATTGATGCAGTCAAGGATATGGAAGAGGGAAGACTTTTCTTCGATGCAATTGATTGCTCTGAAATTATCCACGATAAGCGTGACCTTATCGCAAGAGAAGACATTCCCGAAACTGCAGTTTTATACTTCGTTCCCGATTCAGGCAGTGAAGACACATATATTGCAGACATTAGTTGTCATCCCACATCCTTCTCTGCAAGCAACGGTCTTGTAAGCTCCGACTATATATATCATCTTGATAACTACATCAAGGCACAGACAAACGGCAACTTTATTATGGTTCCCGGTGCTATAGGTCAGCTGTCGAGAGATATTGAGGTTGACGAAACAGGTCTTACAGAGTGGGAAGCAAAGGGTGCCTCTGCAAAAACTCTCGGTGAGGCTTTTGCAAAGCTTATTCTCGGCGGTGACTATTCAGAAGAGCTTGCTCCCGTTCTCAATGTAAAGCATAAGGATATTTTTATTGAACCCGAAAACAGCATTCTCACACTTGCGTGTGAAATAAATCTCGTAAATAACAGAGTTTTCACAACAGGTCCCGTTTTTACCTCTCCCGTAATGGCAACAGAGCTCGGTTACATTGAATTCGGCAACCGCATAGGCTTTGCTCTTTTCCCCGGTGAATTCTATCCCGAAACCTTCTGGGGCACTGATATTACAAACAACACAAACTGGGACGGCACCGAATGGCAGTATGATTCACTTTTCAATTCCGTAGAAGGTGTTGATGTTTACTGTGTTTCTCTTGCAAACGATGCTATCGGTTATGTTCTCACAGACAATAACTTTGCATTTATGGGACACATTATAGGTGAAGAAATTGCCGATGAGGTTCTTTCAGTCGGCAAGCACACAGGCTCATTCCTTGTAGGTGAATACTTCTCTCTTCTCCAGGAAATAAAATAATTTATTTGTGTACGGATTGTATGTTTACAGTCCGTACATATTTTTTCGGTTGACACAGAATTTTTCATTCAATATAATATTGTAAGATAAAAGGGTTAATTACCTGAAAACAGGAGGAAATTGAAATGAGTCAGGCTTTTATTAAAATTTTATCTTTCTTTTCTGCAATTCTTATGTTCTTTTTAAGTCCCGGCGGACATATCGGCACATCATTTATTGATAGATTTTGCCCCGAATTCTACGGTGAAGCTGCAGTAAGTCAGCCTCTCGGTGAGGTTCAGGTGCCTCAGCATCCCTTCCTTGCTCCCGAAGGCGTAAACGGTATGCACGGCAACTCCTATAACACCGATGCATATTCCTACAGCGGACCTCTCGGCATCAATCCCGTTGTAAATTCCCGTTCAATGAATGTTTTCGGCGGTCTTGTTGCAACGCTTATGTTTGATTCACAGGGAAGAATTATGTGCATCAGCGGTAACGTAGTTGGCTTCCGCCTTCTTCTTATCGATGCTGACACACTTGAAATTCTTGCTGAAACAAGACTTCCCCAGCGTCCTTCAACAGTTGAAGCTATCAAGACTTTCAACTTCAGCGCAATTTCATCTGACACATCAGGCGGTGCTTACTGCCACCTTCTCCCCGGTGACAGACCTATCATCGGTAACTCTGACAACATTATCCAGATTTACTACATTGACGAATCATCAGGCAAGCCTGAATGGAAAATTGAAAAAGAATACGATGTTGACTCTTACCTTCCTGAAGGTTCTAACCTTACAGACGCAATGCCTGACTATGAAGGCAACATCTGGTTCCTTACTCGTCCCGGTGAAGTTGGTTACATCGATGCTGAAACAGAAAAAGTTTACGTTTTAAACATTAAAGAGCTCACAGGCTTAAAAGATGAAAACGAAGAAATCCAGAACACATTTGCTATCTGCGAAGACGGTATCTATATCGTTTCTGACAGAGCTATGTATCGTTTTGAAATCGGCGAAGACAAACTTCCCACATACACATGGAGAACTCCTTACGACAGAGGTACAACTCTTAAACCCGGCGCTATCAACCAGGGTTCAGGTACAACACCCACACTTCTTGACGTACCCGTATACGATAAAGAAGGCGAAGGTGCAGAACAGATTGGTGTGAGAAAACTCTGCGCTATCACAGACAACGCTGACAACCAGGTTAACATCGTGGTTTACGATCGTACAACAGGTGAAGTTGTTGACCAGTATCCGCTCTTCACTCCCGGCAAATCAGTAAGTGAAAACTCAATCGTTGCTTATGGCCGTTCATTCATCATTGAAAACAACTATTCAGATTCAGGTGCAGGCTTCCTTGTAACAGACCCCACAAGCGAACCCGGCGTTACAAGACTTGATATGAACTATAACTGCACAAAGCTTGAACTTGCATGGCATAGCGACGAAGCTTCTGCAACAGTTGTTCCCAAGATGTCAACAGAAAACGGTATTCTCTATCTCTACACAAGAGTTAAGAATGATGATATTCCCAAGAATGCAGTTGCATGGTATCTTACAGCAGTTGATTTCCGTACAGGTAAAACACTTTATAAAGTATTTACAGGTTGCGGTAAAAACTGGAACAACTCTTACGGTCCTATTACAATCGGTCCTAACGGTCACGCATATGTAGGCGTATTCAACGGTCTTATCTCAATTGAAGACGTTCCCGCAAAATAAATGATTTACACAAAAATCCTCTTGCTTATGCAAGGGGATTTTTTAGTGCAGAATTATTGAAAACTTCTGTTTCTGTCTCCCCTTGAAAACGCAAAGGGAGATGTCACGAAGTGACAGAGG
>JAZSJT010000077.1:0-2549 GCA_045534425.1 Acutalibacteraceae bacterium
ATTATTAGAAAGAAAAGTCATCCGCTTGATTTTATTGTCTATCCATACATCTGCAATAACCATTCTCAATTTTCCGGAATAATGTTTTACCGTCCCCGGACAAGTCAAAGCAATGCTGTAATCAGCAATGATCACCGGCTGCTGTCCCATAACTTTTGCCTTGTTTGAGCTTACTTCTGCTTGCAAACTGCTCTTTTTAACCGGTTGCTGTCCCATAATTTCTCTGGTTACCCAGAAAACACCCCATTCATTCAATGTTGCCAAATGCTTAAAATCACAGTACGCCTTATCAAATACCACGATTTCACCGGCTTTGATATTGGCACAAACCTCCCACGCCATCTTGGGATCAGAATCTTTTGCCCGATTGACCACCGCAAATCCCGGCAGAAACGCCCCCAACAGTAAATCCATATGTAATTTTGCCGCTGCTTTTTGAGAACGATGCTTTGCCCAATCCATACATTTAGCAATCAAAGGAATCGTGCTGGAGTCAACAATATGTATAGCCCGCTTAAAACGCCTCGGCAATCCCGGATAATTACGGCTGGATTGAAAAAACTCAGGATCATGAGTTTTTAATTCATTATATACGATCCAGAATAACTCTTCAGCCATCGCCGCCGGACGGTTTTTATTGGCATGAGCCAACCCATTGCGGCTTGGAGGTACGCAGTCGCGAATTTGGCTTAATATCCCATGATGATTTTTCATGCCATCGCAAACATCATTTAAGCTCAATGCATGAGTAAGTTGTGAATATATCATCGCAACCACATGACTGGTTGCAGTAAACGATCGGGTTTGAATTTTATGCTTTTTTCGTAAAGATTCGATAATTTTACGGGGAATTAACTTGACAATTTGACCAAGTACTGCCATATTATGTTTTTGAGGATTCATGTTTTACTCCTTTGATTTTGTAACGGAAAGAAAAGGTAGCATGGATCCTCTTTTTTGTCAATTTTTTCATACAGAAAAAATCTTACCGCATATCCGTAATCCTCCATTTTTTACCACTCCTTAAAAAAAAATCCGCATTTTTTCTGAAATGCGGGAGAAAACTTTAACTCTTTTGCGTCCACCATCTCCGGACAACTCTGATCATCGCCGGGATGGTTGAATAAATGGTTGTAAAAATACTGTTGTCCGATGGGGGCTTGACCCTCTTCGGACTTTTTTTATGGGTGAAAAATGAGGGATCTATGTTATTTGACAGATGAAAATCTGGTCAAAATGTTCAAAGAGGGCAACGAATGGTGTTTTAATGAAATTTATAACCGCTACTACAATAAACTCTTAACTTATGCGGTATTTTTGATGAAATCGAGGCAAGATGCCGAAGAAGTTGTTAATACTTCATTATTTAAGGCATTCAAGTATTTAAATAAATTCAGAGGTGAAGCCAGTTTGGCAACATGGTTATTTCAGATTTTGCGAAATCAGACATTCAGTTTGTATCGCCTGAAACGCAGCAGAGGAGTTTTTGTTACTCAAAGTCTGGAAGGCATAACTCCGGAGAAATCACCTTTTATAATGGAGATTACAGACTGTGAAAATCTTCCGGAGAACTTTCTCATAAATCAGGAGACTACAGACTGTATTATAGCAGCCATAGATGATTTACCCAAGAATATGCAAGAAACGGCTATTTTGTATCTGATTGAAAAACTGCCGCTTGATACCATCGCTAAACACTTGAATTGTCCGACTGGCACGATCAGATCAAGGACTTTCAGAATCAGAAAGCATATCAGCAAATTTCTGGCAGATTTAGAGCAAAGATAGAAAAAGTCCTAATGACAGGGGGCAGGCAAAACTGTTCGCCTGTCAGATAAAAAAATCTGCAAATTATTTGCAAAATCTGTTTTTACAGCTACTTTATAGAAAAGTTATGGGATGGCTGTGTGTTGTATCCGGAATGTCAGGCAGCGGCAAATTCCTGACCGATCCAGAATGACAGCAGCAAGAAAGCACACGGGCAGATAAATTCCCGCTCTGTTGTGAGAGAACTGTTTTTACGGCTGTTTCGACAAGTTTGCGGGAACGATGCGTTTTTCCGCAAAAAAAGCACGCTTGCAGCATTTGCTGCGGCAAGCCAATGGATTTTTTCAGTTTACATCAAAGGAGAAAAGCAGAACTTCTTCTTTGCCCCATGTGCTGTCGATGTGCAATGTTATATCGGATGCATCACTGATATCGACTGCTATGCTGTTGAATCGCTGACAGTTGTTGTCTTTGCGGAAAATCTCCGCGCCGTTGGCAGTTATATGATAGCTCTTTACCAGCGTCGCCGGCGGTGTAAAGGGTTTATCTGCCAACCGGTAATTTGAGCGCATATTCAGGTGATTGCGGGTCAAATCGGAGTCAAAGACCAGCCGGATGGCTTTGATATTTTGCGGAGAAGAAAACCTTAAAGCTATATTTTCTCCCGCTTTCAGCTTCGCAGCGTTGATTTTTCCTGCCAGTGACCGGTCGATGCCGTTCCGGATATTTTCCAGATCTCTGCCGCTGCCGGAAATCTCTGCCTGACGGCACAGAACCCAACT
>JAZSJT010000082.1:0-5769 GCA_045534425.1 Acutalibacteraceae bacterium
GATAAAATTTCTGATGTTACATATGACTATAACGGCGGTGCCGCCGGAAGAATTTATAATATAAAGAAGCTTCTTGAAAGTAATATTTACCCCGAAAGCTACGGTAGCTTCAGGCTGAAATGCATTGACGAATTCAGTCAGAATAACGGTATTTTCGAGGTTGAATATCAGAACGGAAGATGTTCTGTTACAAAAAAGCACTCGGGTGAATATGATCTTTCACTCACGGAGCTTGCAGCCGCAAGACTTCTTCTTGCAGGTGAAGGGCACACCAAGGATACTGCTCCGTTTATAGACGGAGTTGAAATCAACAAAAATTCCGATGATTTTTTCAGAGCCTTTCCCGTTCGTCCCACCCGTTTTCTTGATAGCAGCTGGTCCGTATAACAGAATTCTTTTAATTTGGGGGAAAAAATATGAAAACTAAATATGTTGCCGTTAAAAAGGCATTAAGCGTTATATTATCTCTCACCTTGCTGTTTCTTTCTTTTTCCGTTGCAGCTTTTGCAGACGATAAAGCTTTTTCGGTAAAAGATGCGGTTATTGTAATTTCAAAAAAAGCAAGCATTACCGATAATTATGCTGCCCAAAGGCTGAAATACTATCTCGACTGTATCACAGGCAGTGATATTGAAATAATATCTGACAGTGATTCCCGAAGCACGGAAATTCTTGTTGGAGCAACAAACAGAAGCAATTCCGATTTTGCAGATAAAACAGACGGAAGCTATGTTATAAAATCAACAACTGACACTGTTATTCTTGACGGTGCGGGCAACAAGGGTACAATCAATGCAGTTTATGCTTTTCTTGAAAAATACTGTGACTGCCATTGGTATGAGGCCGATGTAATCATAATCCCGAAAAACGCCGGCCTTACTGTTCCCGTCGGTATTGATGTCAGCTACGAACCTTTTTTTGAGTATTCCGAAACAGACACCAAAAGTTCAAGAGATCCTGAATTTTCCGTTGCAAACGGTGTGACGGGCGGTATTTACAAAAACCTTTCAGATGAACAAGGCGGTGCAGTTGAATATATCGGAGGCTCAAGTCATACTCTTGTCAATCAGTTCTGCAAGCCATCAAAATACTTTGACGAGCATCCCGAATATTTTGCTTTAGTCGGAAACAACAGAGTTCCCGATCAGCTTTGCCTTACAAATGAAGATGTTAAGTGCATCGTAACACAAGAGGCTCTGGCACTTCTTGAGCAAAAGCACAACCCAAACGCTTCACTTCAGATTCTTTCTGTTACACAGGCTGACAACGGCAATTACTGTCAGTGTGCGAACTGTGCAAAAATAGATGCTGAAAACGGTTCACAGGCAGGAACCATGCTCACCTTTGTAAATGAAATAGCTTCAAGAATTAAAGCAGACGGAAGATACGGTAATGTAGCAATTGACACCTTCGCATATCAGTATACAAGACCTGCGCCCTCTGAGGTTATTCCCCGTGATGATGTTATTGTGAGACTTTGCTCAATTGAATGCTGCTTCGGACACACGCTTGATGATAAAGACTGCAAAAACAATGCGGCGTTTATGGAAGACCTCAAGTCTTGGAGTAAAATCTGCAACAGACTTTATATCTGGAATTATAATCTCAACTGCGATGAAAGTGTAAATATCTATCCGAATTTCGGTGTTCTTCAAAGAGATGTTCAGATTTTTTATGAGCACAATGTCAAGGGTATTTATCAGCAGGGCGTTTTCTACATTGATGAATGCGATGCTGAATTCGGTGAAATGAAAACATATCTGCTTTCAAAGCTTATGCAGAACCCTTATCTTGATTACGATAAGGAAATGAACGGTTATTTAACTGCCGTGTACGGTCCCGGCGGAATGTATATCCGTGAATTCATTGATATTGCCACAGATCATGCCGTTACAAAATATTCTCACCTATACCTTGAACAGGATTCCCGTTTTTCACTTCCCGGAATTTCCCCCTGTGAAATAAAACGCTGTGATGAGTTATGGGAAATGGCAAAAGCGGAAGCTGAAAATGAAGAACAGCTTAACAGAATTCTTCGCTCCGAGCTTTGCTGGAGATATTGGAAATGCTCAAATATGCGTTCAGAGTTTTCAAGGCTTCAGCATCCGTATCTCTGGATGAAGGCAAACAAGGACCTTTATAACGATTTCATAAAAATGGGAGTTACACGCCTTGGAGAAAGAGTGGGACACGATATTTCACACAATGACTTAAGACATCTCACAAGACGGATTTATACCTGGATTACTCTTTATGATGAGCCCATATGGGATGAACTCAACCCCATTGCCGTAATGTTCTACAATATGCTTGAAAGAATGTATACCTTCTTCCATCCCACTTTATACTAAAATAAAATCTGAACTTCACGCCGAGTGTTCGTAAAGACACTCGGCAGTTTTATTTGCCTTGCGGCGAGTGATATTGCTTTGCAGTTTTATTGTACCTTGCACAGTTTTATGCGAATAAAACAGCACTGAAGCCGTGAAGCTTCAATAACACTTTAGATTCATCAGAAATATCACTGCAAATTTTAATTTGCAATATCACTCATATACACCTAAAAAAGAACCTGATTAACTGTATGATTATCTCGAAGCATATAACCCACTATGACACTTTCAGACCGGATGTGTCTGTTTTTATCAAAAAAAAGTTGTGAGACACCTTACAAAAAAGTGTCTCACAACTGTATGACTGTTTATTTCTGTTCTTAGCAACCTCTGCCTCACATTCTCGGATTTTTTATATACAGGAAATTGCTCACATCGTGAGAGATTTTCTTATATCAAAAAAGCATTATCCCCATAATTATGGTCAGTGGTTGATAATTCGTAAATTTTTTCTCATCTGAATATATAAAGCGGAATACTGTCGGCCACTCTCCTGCCGCCGTTTTCGTTATAGTGGAGATTGTCTTTTCCGAGATATTCTTTTTTTGTGCAGTTGATTTTTTCGGGATTAATAACAATCTGCTCCTGATTAAACAGGTAATGGAATTTATCTTTGTTTTCCTCCAGCAAGCTGTTATATTCTTTAGACATCTCCTCTTTTTCTTTACGTGAATCTATACATTCACCGAACATAGCTACATTGAAAACAACAGGCTTTTTGCCTGATTTTTTTATTCTTTCGGTAATTTCAAGAATACCGTCAAGAAGCTCCTTTGCGGTGGGCTTATCCGTTTTAGGTGCCGCTATTGTGCCGTGCTGTAAAAGGTCGTTTGTGCCTACGGCAACAATAGCATATTCCGTATCGGGAAAATCAAGCACATCTCTCTGAAGACGTTTTTTTGCGGAATCGCCGAAAAGCCCCTTACAGGGGAAACGGGGGCTGAAATCACGGAGAACTCTGTTTCCCATAATAGATTTATTTATAACGGAAAACCTGTCGGGATAGCTTTCTCTTATTCTCTCTTCAAATCTTTTTGTCCAGAAGCCCTGTTGACAGAGTGAATCACCGAACACGGTGATGGCAGATGCTCCTGTTGAATTAAATACTTCAACAGATTCAATCAGAGGCAACGGCTTATGAAGAAAAAGATTAAGGATTTTTCCCGCCACTTCAATTACGGTGTCTCTTTTTCTTCTCTGATTTTCAATATGAGGAGCTTTACATACATTTCCTTTGACTGTGAGAAGCTTTACATTATTCAGAAGATTACCGCTTTTAAGAGCCCCTTTTGTGACAAATATACTGACGGCTATATATTCACCCGAGAACACTTCAATATCAGTTTCATCACAGAGTATGCGTTCACCCTGTTTCAGTATAAAGCTCTTTTCTAAATTCAGAGTGACAGTGCTTGATTCACTCAAGAAATCTCCGCTTTCATCACATTTTGCAAGTGTGATTTCTTCGATATATACATCATTATCCGAAAACTCATTGGAAAGTCTTATTCTTACTCTTTTTCCCGAAAGAGAAGAATTAATTATAAATCTGAAGGTTTTTTCTTCTTCAGGATAATAAAAATGTGAAAGATTTGAATGTGCCTGTCCCCATATCTGCACCCATTTATTTTCCATATTTTCCCCCCGCAAATTAATTAAATAAATTTAATGTAAGCTTTTTTTCTCGGTACAATTCTTTTATATCTGACATCCGGATGTCCTATAAAAAGACAGACAAACGGTGTAAATCCAAAAGGAATATCAATAGCTTTTTTGATTTTGGGACTAAGCTTTGCAGCACCGAGAAAGAAACCGCTGTAAAGAACTCCCAGCCCGAGGTTTTCCGCCATAAGCTCTGCATACACAGAAGCAATACAGGCATTGGTTTTGGATTTTCCCGAAATAATCAATGCTACGGGAGCGCCTTTTGAAAAGAATTTATCTTCGATTTCAATGCTTGAAAGATACTTTGACAGCGGAGAAACACTCTTTTTTGCTTTTCTGAATACATTTACAGCAATTTCCTCCAGCTCGGGCAGCTTTTCACCTATAACAGTGTAGTGAATATCCTGCGAATTTGTGCCTGTTGGAGCATATCTTGCCGCCTCCGTAATTTTAAGAATATCCTCATCGGAAACACATTTTTCAGCAAACTGTCTGATACTGCGGCGACTTTTGAGTGAAAGAAGAAATTCGTCGCTGTCAAAATTGCCGATATCCGAAATCTTCTCACAGTCTGATGTATCATAAGCAGGCATACTTACGGCAGAAACGGGACAAACTGCAAAGCAATGGCCGCATTCAAGACATGTGTCGCCTGAAAATACCGCCTTGTTATTTTCAATTTTTATTTTGTAGCTGACACAATCCCTCTGACATTCCCCACAGCCGACACATTTTTCTTTATTAATAATTACAGAATTCATTTCTTGTCTTCCTTTGACTTAATTATTATTACAAATCTTATTTAACAGTTTAGCATATATTTGTTAAAAACTCAACATTACCGGTAAATAAAAAACAAAGCACTTGATTTTTTTGGTTTCTGCAAGTATAATAATTTTACAAAAGAATAAACACGGATCGGCAGAATTTTTCTGCAATCGGGAAATTTCCCGAGGATAAGGAAATTGCGGTGCAAGTCCGCAGCAACAGCCATTACCGTAACTCCGTAACAGGTCAAGTCGGAATGCTTATCGGTTCGTGCCGCATAAAAGTCTCTTGGGCAAATTCGAGGAGATGTCGGCTGTCCGTATTTTTATATCGGACTTATTTTTCACGGCAGAAAGTTTTTCGGCACCCTCGAAGAAGGGTGCTTTTATTTTATCCTTTTGTAAAAAACCGAAAGGATCTGAAAAAATGAAAAACCGTTTTAAGTCTTTTGTATCTTTATTACTTATTATTTTATGTGTATTTACTCTTTATTCCTGTGCCGTTAAAGAAACACCGCCCGCAAATGAAACAACAACTCAAGGAGAAGCAACAACCGAAGTTCAATTACCGAAGCTTTGGGAAAATGCAGTTTATACCGAAAATAAGGATTTCGGCAGCGGCAGCAAAACAATCTCGGTTGAAGTTGCAGCGGGCGAAAAATCAGTAGTATTCACAATAAAAACAGACAAAAATACTGTGGGTGAAGCTCTGATTGAGCATAATCTGATTGCAGGTGAAGACGGGGCATACGGTCTTTATATAAAAACCGTTAACGGCATCCTTGCTGATTATAATATTGATCAGAGCTATTGGGCTTTTTATATCGACGACGACTATGCCTCCGCAGGTGTTGATTCCACAGACATTGCTGACGGAACAACATATAAACTGATATACACTAAATAATTGAATTCGCTTTCTGCCGTAAAAATGTGCCTCTGTC
>JAZSJT010000065.1:0-6780 GCA_045534425.1 Acutalibacteraceae bacterium
TATGGCAATTACGTCACCCTGTAAATTCTTGATGTAGTTATAGGGTACATCGTTATACTCAAAGCCGTAGTAATCACCGTTGCTGTCATAAATGAATTCAATTTTATTGTTGCCTGTTTTCTGACCGACCAATAAATCCCCGGCATAATAAAACTTCGTTTCTGTTCCATTGGTTGTCTTTGAAAGTCTTCTGCCTGATGTATCATAAATATAGGTATTTGAGCCTGCAGAACCGAGAAGACTGAAAAAATCAGGGGACGGCAAAAATCAGGGGACTCTCACACTAACACCGCATGATTTTGCTATCACACACAACTAATAAGTGTCCTATATATTGTATCACCAATTTTAAAATCGCTATATATCGAAACTCTCACACTAACCGTCACCTGATAGCTCTCTATACAGGCTTTGCTTTTAGTCTATGAGAACATAAACAAGGGACAGTTAGAAACCACTGTCTTACTATTTGATTTAATGTATCTTACCCTTGTCATCTATCGTATAAAAACCATCTATAGTCCAATTCCTTCCTGCTTCTTTCTTTTTCGATATTTTTTTCTTCCGCTTTCGTACCACCACAAAAATTGAAAGACCGACGCAAAAAATGGTTAACAGATAACCGTAATCAAACTGTAGCGGCAAATCAATCAATAGCTGAGTTTCTCCGTCTGCACTGCGGGTAAGCTGTCTGTAACCCAATGATTGGTGTTTTGAAAGCTTGTATTGCCACTTCCCGACCGTAAATTCAGTTCCCTGTTTGATAGTTCCTTCAGGTTCTCTCACTACCGAATAGGGATTAATTGAATAATATTTAATTTCTCTGCTGACAATATCAAAAACTAATGCTGTATCGTAGAAAATTATGTATACATTATTTCCTGACATCCTGAGAGTGGGGTCTAATTTTGTTATAAAAATTAACTCACACATAAATTCACCGTTGCTGTTGAAAATATCAACAAATTTTTTTAAAAATACATTCTCTCTATTGTCATCCTGTATATAAACATCATAACGGGTGAATGTTGCAAAATCGCCATTTTCATTAGCATCCGCTTGTTCAATACATTTATTTTTTGTGTAAGTATCTGATATTATAACCGAAAAATCGGTATTAATATCAAGTTCATCAACTAACCAAAGACTATCAAGTTCTAATGCTGAAGAATATATCGTAACACAACTAAACATGAAAATAAATGACAATACAAAAGTTACAATTCTCATAATTACTCGCATAATTTTTCTCCTTTACTTTATTAAATACTCTAAAAATGCAACAATAGGAGTTTGCCATTCTTTAAGTGTTTTTGTGTTACTTATATATTCGTGGATTTCTGCTTCAGCCCCAAATGGTATTGTAATAGAAATACCACGACACAAAACATCCGAATTTGATTTTGGATTAAACTCAATATAGTCTACAGAAAAACCTTTTGCCTGTACAACAATTGTTCCACCAACAGAAGCAGATTCTCCTTCAAGGTCACAAATATTATTTGCGTTTGTTAGAGTAATAACAAGCCCAGCACTAGCGCCAAGCCCTGTGGAAATACCATCAGCATCTGTTTTTTGAATTGCAAGCGTATCATTATCGGTTGAAAAAACATAAGAGGTATTAGAAGACTTAGTTCCTTTGGTATAGCCATAGGAAATACCAAGTGAAAAAGTTGTGCCATATATATAGTCCTTTTTAAGACCGCCACAAGCATCTGTACCTTTCACATGCATTGAGCCTGTGATGTCAGTATAGTTTACCGGATTACTTGCGCAATACGCAAACATATTGTAACCAAGTATTCCCTGTCCTGTTGAAACATAGCTATCTGGAGATAAAAATCTGCAGTGTTCCGGTGAATAGTATCTTGTTTTAAGAAAATAGAAGCCTGTCTCTGTGTCAAAGTAATAACTTCTGTATCTTATGGGATTAATTGTAGCGATGCTTATTCCGCTGGTGTCGGTAGTGGAGAGAATTCTGCCCCATGCGTCATATTCGTAGCGGACTAATATATTGGCTGAACCGTCGGCTATGGCTATTACATCGCCTTGAAGATTTTTGATATAGTTATATGGTATATCGTTATACTCAAAGCCGTAGTAATCACCGTTGCTGTCATAAATGAATTCAATTTTATTATTGCCCGTTTTCTGACCGACAAGTAAATCACCGGCATAATAGTAGTTTGTTACTGTTGAGCCTGTAGTCTTGGAAAGTCTTCTGCCGGATGTGTCATAATTAAAGCTAGTTGAACCTGCTGTTGCAAGTAAACCAAGGTAGAAATATGTCAGCGATTTTCCGTTAAGGGCAGTTATTCTTCCGTTAGAAGCTACGGTTGATGTACCGTTGTATGCTGTCAGAACATCGCCCCAAGTGCTGTCTCCGTATGTCCATGTGTCGGTTTTTATTGCGGTTCCAACTGCACCCGTTGTATATATGTACTCTTTGCGGCTTGTTATGTTACCGTTGGAATATGTATATACATAAGTTTTCCCGAGCTTCTGATTATTTTCTCGCGTGAGCTGGTCAAGGTCATCATAAGTGTAGGTTGTGGTATATGTCCCGTCTGAAACAGCAGATATATTTCCTCTGTTATCATAAGTATAATCAAAAACCTCATTACCGATTTTTAGTCTGCTTACCTGTATTGCGTGCGGTTGCCTGAAAGTGTTTTATAAGTGTAGGATACATCTAACAAACTGCCGCCTGTTTTCGTGCGGGTTTTGGAAATTCTTCCGAGGCTATCATAGAAATATGCTTTGCTTAATGAACCGTTTCGCCATTCCATACTGACGACATCAGGAATACCGCCATTTTGTATTGATCCGTAAAATATATCAAGCTTGTTATTACCGAGCTCTGTTTTGCCACTGAACAGGAGACTGTTCAAACCGCTCAAAAACATACTTTTTCAGTGGTCTCTAACCGTCCCCTGATTTTTCTTTTAATCAATCTTATTCCATTCAACAGAAAAAATCAATGCATCGAATGAGTCTGAAAAAATAGATTTACATCTATATTCAACTATATTGTCTGAGATAATATTTTTTTTCATTCCAAACGATAAATTTGCATCAGATTGTTGTGTTTTCATTATGTTCATTTTGGAATCATAGAATGTGCAAGAATATCCGATTTTTAACATACCATCATTTGAAATAAATTGAACATCAGCAGATGGATTATTTGTATCAATAGTTAACACCAATACTTTTGTTTCATGACAATCAACAATTTCATTGTCAATATTTTTCAACAAACCATCTGTAATAATTTTTCCTTTAAGTCCCGCAACACCAACTTTGGGAAATATTTCATATGAACAATTTGACGAAATAATTTTTATTGAAATAGTGTATAAACAGTTTTCTTTTAATGATAGTATATCTGATAAATAAACAGGGCTGTCATATTTGTTATTAAATACAGGTGTTGTAAGTAGCCAATAACGTTCTTCAGAGGTTACTTTTTCTTTATTATATACCTTTTCCATTATTTGTTCTCTTCTGTTTATTAAGACTTTATAATTCATTTTATAGCTCCATAATGTAATAAAAAGTGTTCTGTTCTCGTTAACTGCTCAAAAGTATAAAAGTTGGCTCCATTCCTTCCGTAAGTATGATGCAATTCTATTGAAAAACCATCATTTCCTATTGGAGCTAAACCTAAACGCATCCTCGCTAAATCATTCTGTGAATAATTTAAAGAATTAAATAATGCTTCATTTTTCCAATACCGTTGTCTTACTGTTGTCCATGAAGGAGATTTGCCAGCTTTAGTTAGATTTTCAATAGGGTCCCCCAAGTGCCAACCTATTTTTGAAACATCTGTTCCAGAATCAATACTTTCTTCAATAACATTAATTGTATCAAGTGCTTTGCCGGTATCTGGTAACACATCAACATTTTTTATAACTTTTAACGATCCGCTCACAGCTGGGACAAATGGTACAACAAGAGATACTGCATCAAATGCTAATCCAAGCCAGGACATAAAACTTTCAGGAGTTGAGCATACATCAACAATGCTAAAAACAAGCGAAACAAAGTCCCAAATTGTCTCCCACGCAGCACCTGATACATCGATTCTACACACAGGATTATTCGCGCAATAAGCAAATAAATTATGAGTGTTGACGCCTCTGTTATCTAAATATCTATCCGCACTTAAAAATCTACAAATTTCTGGCGAATAATATCTTGTTTTATGATAATAGAAGCCGGTTTCAGTATCGTAGTAGTAGCCTCTGTATCTTATGGGATTAATTGTAGCGATGTTTATTCCGCTGGTGTCGGTAGTGGAGAGAATTCTGCCCCAGGCATCGTATTCATAGCGGGCGATTATGCTGCCGCCACCGTTAGCTATGGCAATTACGTCACCCTGTAAATTCTTGATGTAGTTATAGGGTACATCGTTATACTCAAAGCCGTAGTAATCACCGTTGCTGTCATAAATGAATTCAATTTTATTGTTGCCCGTTTTCTGACCGACAAGTAAATCCCCGGCATAATAAAACTTCGTTTCTGTGCCGTTGGTTGTCTTGGAAAGTCTTCTGCCGGATGTATCATAAATATAGGTATTTGAGCCTGCAGAACCGAGAAGACCTAAATAGTCCCACGACAGAGCCATTCCGTTAAAAGAAGTTATCTGTCCGTTTAGTGTGAGAGTCACAATATTTAGTAATTGCACGATAAAAATATTTAAAATATGGACTCTCATTCGTTGTGTGTGATAACTAAATCATGCGGTGTTCTGAATTTTGGATTTTTTAAACATTAACCGCCTCTGTTATAGTAGTTTCGAACCAAACATTGTATTACTCAAAGATAGTGAACCAACCTTTTTGTTTGGGAACAAAAACACAATAATAATCAGTACCATTTCTATCTATATACTTTTTTAAGTATGTTTTTGCAACAGTTATGCTATTTTTTGAATTTTCTTCATTTGAAAGGTTGTTATCAATATTATAATACCAATTGTCATAACTATAATTTAATTCATTGGTAAGTATATCACCACCAAGAACTATTACCGACAAGTCACAATAACAATCTAAAATTAAAAGAGCATCTGTTATATGAAAAGCAAATTCATTATTGAACTGTACAAAATTAAATATTTTTCCGTTAATTATTACTCTCATTATTTTATTTCCTTAAATAATCGATGGTTACAATATCCAGATTGATCAAAAATATATTCAAAATATCCGTGTTGTTTGTTTATATAACCGTCATATATTATAGAATAATAAATTGAATTGTCACCACCAATAAATTTTTTTGCATCATTAAGATTTAAAAACTCGTCCAATAAACATGGAAAAGAATGATAAGAATCTTTGAAATTATTCATTTGAGTTATTACTTTTTCTGTATAAATAATCGTGTTTGGAATTGAATCAACATTATCAATTATAGAGACAAAATCATCTATTACACGACTAGAATCAGTGAAAGACTCAATTACGTTCCCTGCGTTATAAACATCATCAGCTGCAGATACAACCTTTAACGACCCGCTCACAGCTGGGACAAATGGTACAACAAGAGATACTGCATCAAATACTAATCCAATCCAGGACATAAAACTTTCAGGAGTTGAGTATACATCAACAATACTAAAAATAAGCGAAACAAAGTCCCAAATTGTCTCCCACGCAGCACCTGATACATCGATTCTACACACAGGATTATTCGCGCAATAAGCAAATAAATTATGAGTGTTGACGCCACTGTTATCTAAATATCTATCCGCACTCAAAAATCTACAAATCTCCGGCGAGTAATATCTCGTTTTAAGATAATAGAAGCCCGTTTCCTCGTCAAAGTAGTAGCCTCTGTAGCGGATGGGGTTTATGTTGCCTAACCTTATTCCCGTTGTATCGGTAATTTTAAGATGTCTGCCCCATGCGTCATATTCATAGCGGACTAAAATATTGGCTGAACCGTCGGCTATGGCAATTACGTCACCCTGTAAATTCTTGATGTAGTTATATGGTACATCGTTATACTCAAAGCCGTAGTAATCACCGTTGCTGTCATAAATGAATTCAATTTTATTGTTGCCTGTTTTCTGACCGACCAATAAATCCCCGGCATAATAAAACTTCGTTTCTGTGCCGTTGGTTGTCTTGGAAAGTCTTCTGCCGGATGTGTCATAATTAAAACTAGTTGAACCTGCTGTTGCAAGTAAACCAAGGTAGAAATATGTCAGCGATTTTCCGTTAAGAGCAGTTATTCTTCCGTTTACGGCACCCGTGGAAACACCGTTGTATGCTGTCAGCACATCACCCCAGGTGCTGTCTCCGTAGGTCCATGTATCTGTCTTTGTTGCTGTACCGAGAGTTCCTGTTGTATATGCGTACTCTTTACGGCTTGTTATGTTACCGTTGGAATATGTATATACATAGGTTTTCCCGAACTTCTGATTATTTTCCCGAGTGAGCTGGTCGAGGTCATCATAAGTGTAGGTTGTGGTATATGTACCGTCGGAAACAGATGTAATATTACCGCGGTTGTCATAAGTGTAGCTGAATGTTCCGGCTGCTGTTTCAAGGCTGCTTACCTGTGTTGACGTGCGGTTGCCTGAAAGTGTTTTATAAGTGTAATTATAAAACAACCAGCTTGAACCGGGACGAGAAGCAATTGTTGAAAGCCGTCCCAGCTCATCATATTGATAACTTCTTTGCCACCTGTCGTTAAACCATTCACTGTAAACAGCATCAGGCATTTTGCTGTCCGATATATTACCATAGTCTATATCAAGCTCATTTT
>JAZSJT010000021.1:0-6549 GCA_045534425.1 Acutalibacteraceae bacterium
CTTGTAACTAACTTTAATCTGCTTACGGCGGCTGAAACAAAATATGCCCAAATGAAAAAGTCAGTGGAGGACAAAGCCGCCGCAGATTCAGCGAGCGCGAAAATCAGCGCGATCGGAACGGTTGAATATTCTGCCGAAAGCCAAAAGAAGATCAACGACGCAGCCGTTGCTTACAACGCTTTGACTGCAGAGCAAAAAGCTCTTGTCGACAATCACGCAACTCTTGCGGCAGCCCAGGCAAAATACGACGAACTGAAAGCTGCGGCTGAAAACCTCTGTATTAACGGTTCAAATCACGTAAATACAAAGAATGTTGCAGAGGTAAAAGCTACCTGCACCACAAAGGGCTACACGGCAGGTGTTTATTGTAATGACTGTCAGAAATATATCAGCGGTCACGCTGAAATTGCAATTAATCCCGCAAATCACATGAACACAAAGAAGGTGCCCGAAACTCCTGCAACATTTGAAAATGTCGGTTACACAGCAGGTGTTTACTGTAATGACTGTAAGAAATATATCTCAGGACATGTGGAAATACCGAAGCTTGTACCCGAATTCACAGATTCAAAGGATGCTAAGGAAAGCGGAAATAACATTATTTCCAATAACGGTCTTACCGTAGCTCAGCTTCTTTCTCAGGCGGGAAAGGGTGCTGTTATCAAGACAACAGACGGAAAGTCTGTTGAAAATGCGGCTCTGATCGGCACAGGTATGGTGCTTACAATGGCAGACGGTAGCAAGAAGGAAATCGTAGTTTACGGTGATGTTGACGGTGACGGAAAAATCTCTGCGGCCGATGCGAGACAGGCTCTCAGAGCTTCTGTCGGTCTTGAAAATTTCAAGGAAGATTCTGCAAAGTATAAGGCAGCAAAAAGAGGAAGCGTTGATAAGCTCTCTGCTGCCGATGCAAGACTTATCCTTCGTGCATCAGTCGGTCTTGAAGATCCAAAAGCTTGGATGAAATAAAATACTCAGTTGCATCAGCATATAGAAATATATGTTGGTGCAATTTTGCACCCTTACTACCGATCGTTAAAAGATATATAAAACGTGTTCGCAAACGCCCATATATCAAGCCTTTCGGCAAAAGAAAACTGCACACTCTTGATGATACGCATTGTATCAAAACAGGTGTGCAGTTATGGTGGAAAGTCAGTTAACATATCCGAACTTTTTTTGAGCTTTTTTAAAGAGAGCGTTTTTGCACCCTCTTTGTAGTTAAAATAAAAATCAATTCTGTCATCGTGAAGAATTACCGAATTAACAAACATTACCGTTCGGACGGTGATGAAAACAACAGCAAGTATTCAAGAACGGTTGAGCTGCAGAGATGTATCGGAATACGCAGGAACGAGCTTAAGAATATTCGTGGCAGCGATCTGAAGGAAGATGAATCAGGTTATCTTTGTGTCGTTGTCCGCAGAGGTAAGGGCGGCAAGGAAACCTATCAGCGCATCTTGCCAGAAGATATCGGAACAGTAAAGTCATTCTTTGACGGTACGGAAAACAAAGTATTTTCTGCACAGGAAATGAACAACAGCATTGATTATCACCATATGAGAGCCGAACAGGCTGTCAGAGCATACAACTACTATCTTGGCAGAATTAACAATGAGCCGGGATACAGAAGGAACACTTCATTTTACAATGAAAATATCTTTATAATATGTTTACGTGGTGTCGGTGAAAACCGACACCATCTTTTCTTTTTGGAAAAAGTTCTTGACAAGTAAACAAATGTTCTGTATAATAATGAATTGGTAAATAATGTATTTGCCATACAACTAAATATAATCTGAAACACATATTTTTACTTATTGGCTTTATGCCAACACATATTATCTGACCGAAGAAAGTATAGTCCGATACTCGGTTAGTAACATACGGACAATCAGAGCTTAAAGTTTAAGCCGTTACATAGTTTCAGTGCAAACTGTGCGAGAGGAAGAAATGTCTTCCCGCTATTTGTGCTGTCTATGTGACGGCTTTTTTGTTGTGCAATTTTAACAAAAATAAAAAAGTTTCAAAATTTGCTTTCATTTTTGCCTTTCTAAATCCTTACCCCTTGAGGGATGTTTTATCTCTTGTGCTTTGACAACTGAATGACCGTCCGAAAGTGATACGACTTTGCGATGATACGAGCGAGGCAACGCTGCGGTGAGATTCCGGGGCAGGAACTATTTCGGGTGAAACGGCAAAAGCCTGTATAAAGGATACTACAGCCACCGTGAAAATTTTCTGATATATCAGGAACATTTTCAGACTCTCAATTCCCATTTGTATATAGATCAAGTTTTATCATTTTCCTGCGTACATACGTACACTTGTACGCACGTACGCAGAGAAATCGCTTAAATCTCATATATATTTTCTTGATTATGGTGAGCAAGACATCAAAATTTGTGCGGTATATAAGTAGGACATACATACACTGACCTACCCTACGGCAAGGAGGTTAAATAAAATGAAAGGAGCAAAAACAAAGGATGCCGAAGAAAGGAGGAAAAAGAAATGAGAAAAGGTTTAGATGATAAATTTTCTAATGACGAGTTTGGTGTTGAGGGGCCTGCATGGGCAGACGGGAAAATAATCAACGAAGCAATATTTTGTGAGGAGTTTCTTAGTAAGCATAAAATTCTCTTCTCGGGTGGTTCATTCTTTACTGCTGAAGGCAGAGTCGTTGATGAAATACCTCTTAAAAGAATGGTGTTTGATGACCTGAAAATCTGTGCAGTAGCTAATGTACCGCAGAAGATTTCTAATATTGTTGAGCTTCTGAAAATAGAAGCACTTGATGAAACCTTTGCACCCGAAACAGACAGAATACACCTTGAAGACGGCACACTTTATTTTAACGGTTGCTTTGTCGATGTCAAAGAAAGTGTTGTACGAACAAGACTTCCTGTAAGGTACAATCCTTATGCACCGAAGCCTGAACGATGGCTGTCTTTTCTCGACGAACTGCTTTATCCGGAGGACATACCGACACTTCAGGAGTTTATCGGTTACTGCCTTATACCGAGCAATAAAGGTCAGCGAATGATGGTTATCAAAGGTAACGGCGGTGAAGGTAAATCGCAGATAGGTGCTGTTATGACAACGCTTTTCGGCAGCAATATGAAAGACGGAAGCATAGCCAAAATCTCAGAGAACAGATTTGCAAGAGCAGACCTTGAGCATATTCTGCTGTGTATAGATGATGACCTTCGCATGGAGGGACTCAAGCATACAAACTACGTCAAATCCATTGTAACCGCACAAGGAAAAATGGATCTTGAAAAGAAGAACAAGCAAAGCTATCAGGGATATATGTATGCAAGACTTCTTGCTTTCAGCAACGGAGACCTGCAGGCGATGTTTGATAAAAGCGACGGCTTTTTCAGAAGGCAGCTTGTACTGACAACCAAGGACAAAAATGCAGAGAGAATTGATGACCCTCATATAGCAGATAAAATGCGTGAGGAAATCGAAGGCATATTCTTGTGGGCTTTTGAAGGACTGCAGAGATTACTCTCAAATAACTTTCAGTTTACTGAGAGTGAGCGGGCAATAAGCAACCGTGAGACCGTCAAGCGTAATAATGTCAATGCAGTTGAATTTATGGAGTCTGACGGCTACTTCGCATTCGCAGAAGATAAGTCTATAACCTCAAAAGATTTATATGAGATTTACAAACTGTGGTGCGAAGAAAATGCCTTGTCGCCTATGAGTTCAAGAAGCCTGAGCGATTTCCTGATTGCCAATGAAAACAAGTACGGTATTAAAAGCAGTAACAATGTTTACAACAGAGAGCATCGCAGAGTAAGAGGCTTCATTGGCATGGAAGCGACGGCATCACCATTTATGAATAATCTGTACGATTCATAAATGATGAAAATGAAGTTTTACGGGGTACAGGGTGGTTTTACAAAAACAGCCCTGTTGGGTGGCAATTCGCAAATTGCAGGGCAAAGCCCTATAACCCTCTCGGAGAGCGCAACAGCATCTTTTGATAGCCTTATGGATGTCAAAAGTGCTTTTGCGTTACTTTTGACAAAAGTAACAAAATAAAATACTTCGCTTTGCTTGTATTTTGCGGTGTTACCGCAGTCGCTGACGCGACATAGAATTTTGTTGAATGACGGTGCTTCGCACCTTATTAAACAAAACCAGACGAAATATATTTTAAATAAGGATGTGAGAATATTAGAAGAAGTATAAGTATTATGGTTGGAAAAGGTTCTGTAAGACACAATGAAAGAAAGTTTAATGCTCTCAATACCGACCCGACAAGAAGCTGTCTGAACACATCTTTCATAAACGAAGATATCAAGGATGTGTATCATGAGCTTTTTGACAGAGCACTGCAAGATTACAATGCCAAACAAAACAGAACCGACCGAAGAATAGATGATTACTATAAAAAGATAGTATCAGGAAAACAGGAAAAACCCTTTCACGAAGTTATCCTGCAAATCGGTAATAAGGATGATATGAATGCAGAAACAGATGAAGGCAGACTTGCCGAAAAAATACTGACAGAATATATCAAAACCTTTCAGGAGAGGAATCCTAATCTCCGTGTTTTCTCTGCACATCTTCATATGGATGAAGCTACACCTCATTTGCATATTGACTTTGTACCATTCACAACCGGCAGTAATCGTGGTCTTGAAACAAGAGTATCATTAAAACAGGCTCTTGCAAAGCAAGGCTTCAAGGGTGGTACTCGCGGCGATACAGAATGGAATCAATGGGTACTGTCCGAAAAAGAAGAACTCTCAAAAATTATGGAGAGATACGGTGTAGAGTGGGAACAGAAAGGTACTCACGAAAAGCATCTGTCAGTTCTTGATTATGAAAAGAAAATGCGTAGTCAAGAGGTTGAAGCTCTTATGGAAGAAATAACTGAAAAGCAATGTGAACTCAAAGCAGTCAGAGAGCAGATTGAAACCTATGATGACGGCAGAGGTATTGAAAACTTAATAGAGCAATTAAACAGTAATGAGTTCACATTACCCGAACCGACACCTCTTATGACAGCCAAAGCATACAAAACAAAATATGCGGAACCGTTAATATTAAAACTGAAAACTCTCGTGAAAACAGTATTCGCAAAATATCTGAAAGCAGTTGAAGCACGAATAACAGCAAGAAGTCATAACAGCAGTTTACAGCGACGAGTTTCAATTCTTGCAAGAGAAAACAGTGAGCTTCGTGAACAGAACAAGTCACTTATCAGGCAGGTCAAGGATTATTCTCTCTTACAAAGGTTCTTCGGTAAAGAGAAAATTGATGAGCTGGTAAATCAGGCTAAAGGAAGAACAAAATCTAAAAAATATGAAAGGAATAGATAAATGAATAAAGAAGAAAATTTTATTGAAGAACTGTTTGGAAAAACAGAAGAAACAGAGATGGTAAAACCTACAACAACCGAAATCATAAATATGGCTGTAGGTAGCATTGTGCCGAATCTCAAAAATCCGTATAAATACCGTGAGGAAGATATGAAGCCGTTGGAAGACAGTATCCGTGAAAACGGTATTATTCAACCTTTAATGGTACGAAAAGACGATAAAGCTGATGTGTACGAAATCATATCCGGTCACAGAAGATACCTTGCTGCAACAAGGCTTGAAATGACAGAGGTGCCTGTTGTTGTATTGGACATAAGCAAAGAGGAAGCAGACATCATCCTCGTTGACAGTAACCTGCACCGAGAGCATATTCTACACTCGGAAAAAGCCTTCGCATACAAGATGAAAATGGATGCACTTAAAAAGCAAGGCAAACGCACAGATTTAACTTCGGACCAAGTCGGACCGAAGTTATCTGCAAAGGAAATCTCGGATGAAGATAGTGCATCTCAGGTGAAAAGATATATCCGTCTGACAAAGCTCATTCCAAAGCTTCTCAATATGGTTGATGACAATAAAATTTCTTTCTCTGTCGGTGTTGAGCTTTCGTATCTCACCAAAACAGAGCAAACTGATTTGTTTAAATTTATTGAGAAAGAGCTTTGTACTCCTCGATTTTCACAAGTACAGAAGCTGAAAAAGTTATCTCAGGACGGCAAGCTCAATCAGGCGGAAATATCTTCCATTATGAAACAGCCTAAAGCTAATCAGGTGCTTACGGTTAAAATTCCCGAGGATAAAATCTGCAAATATTTGAAGTCTAATGCAACACAAAAGGAAAAAGAAGATTTTCTTGCAAAGGCTGTTGAGTATTACGGAAAGCATCTTATGAAACAGAAAGACAGAGGTGCAAGATAATGAGTTTATGGAAATGCTTTAAATTAAAGCTTTATGAAATATTGAGTGGTACTCGTGCCGAGTATAGACCGGGAAAAACTGAAGTCTCGGACGCGAATGAATATGTAATCAACGGTGTCCGTTATGTAGTATCTACCCGTTTTAGCAAAACAGAAAACAAAACAATGAAAGAAAAAATATCAGCTTTTATCGGAAGCGATTTTGCACATTTGACAAATGCCGATGATATAAATACACTTAATACAGAATATGTAAATTCGACTGCCGGAGAAGGGAGGATAAATGCAGTCAG
>JAZSJT010000072.1:0-10820 GCA_045534425.1 Acutalibacteraceae bacterium
CCGTTTATAAGTCCGAAGCGGTCACACATATCTCCGAGGTCGTGAAGATTGTGAGAGGAAATAATTACGTGAGCTCCGCGGTCCTTGGCATATTCCGTTACAAGATTTTTTATAATCTGCCTCTTCTGGGGATCAAGTCCGTCAAAGGATTCGTCAAGAAGCAGAAAATCGGGATTTGTTGCCATAGCAAGGACTAATTCTGCCTGACGCTGCATACCCTTTGAAAAGCCGTTAAGGTTCTTTTTGGGATCAAGTCCGAAAACATCCGTAAGCCTTCTGAAGGTATCATAGCTGAAATTACTGTAATAGCCGTTATAGAAAGCTGCCATCTTATTCATATTGGCATAGGCTTTAAAAAAGATATCGTCGGGAACATAGAAAAGACGGGCTTTCTGCTTTGCATTATCGTAAATATTTTCACCGTCAAAAAGCACCTCGCCGCTGTCGGCTTTATAAACACCCGCAACGGTTTTGAGAAGCGTGGTTTTACCTGCACCGTTATAGCCGATAAGCCCGTAAACAGTACCCTCGGGCACCTTAAAGCTTAATCTGTCAAGTGCCGTATATTTTCCGTAGCATTTAATAAGGTTTTTTATTTCAATCAAGGAAAACTCCTCCTTCCGTATTTTCATATTAACACACAAAAAACCTTAACACAATAAGGTTAAGGTTTTCTTAAAAATTTCATAAATCAATTGTCAAACAAAAAGTCCTCTATGACGTCAAGGTACTCCATAACAGTGGCATCAATACTGTTATATATCTCGTGCCGGCAATCCTTAAAACGTACAAGCTTGCCGTTTTTTACCTTTGAAATGAAAACATCCTCCATTTCACTGACAACGGAAGAATCCTCCTCGGGCTGGCAAAGAAGAACCTTTGCAGTGATTCTTGCATTTCTTCTGTCATCAAGATTAAGTGCGGAAACCTTTATTGCTTCATTTACCCAGCGGTAAGAGGGAGCGGCAGTCTGATATTTTTCATCAGCACAGCGTTTAGCCTGATAATAGTCAAAACGGGCTTTACTCGTGTCGTGGCTGTTTTCATAGGTTCTTTCGGGATTGAAGCCCTTATAGCCGATAACCTTTTCCTTTTCTTTTCCAAAGAGAATAAAAAGCCGTGTAACAATCCTTGCAACACCTTCCGGAATACCTGCAGTTTTTGCCTTTATCATCGGAGCGGAAAGCACAGCCTTAGAGAAAACATCGGGATGCTCCTGAAGATATTGCACCGATATTGCACCGCCCATTGAATGTGAATAAAGATATAAGGGAAGCCGGGAACAGTCCTTTTTTATTACCTTTTTGACGAATGTATCAAGATCATCCACATACTGTGTGAAATTCTTTATATGAACCACTTCCCGGTTGTCGTTATGGCGATGGGAATAGCCGTGGCCGCGGTTATCAAGAGAGAACACATTGAGCTTCATATTATAAAAATACCAGCACATTTCACGAAGCTTCTCTCCCGATTCCGTAAAACCGTGCACCACTGCAATATTTCCCACTGCATTTTCGTTTCTATAAGCAACATAATGTATTTTCTTTCCGTCGGATGCTTCAAAATATCCGTCCTCACCTATTTCCTGAAGAAACGGCTCAACGGTATTTTTCATGCCCTCTGAAAAATTATTTTCGCTGATAAAATATTCCCTGTTTTTCATAACAGTCTCCTCTTGTTTATTTATACATTACCGCAAATTTTGTGAGATCAGGTCCACCCGGATGTATGTCATAGCCCTGCCATCCTACAACCCTGTTTTCGGATGGAATAACGAGAAGATTTTGTCCGTTCATTCCGCCCTTGTTATAGGAATCCTTCAGTCCGTTGGGGGCAAATTCATACTGTCTCTCAAGCACCTTTTGTACCCATTTTTCCGAGACAATTCTTTTACCCTGATATTCACCGCCGTTAAGATAAACCGCACCTAATTTTACCATATCCTCTACACGGATATAAAGTCCCGTGGCACCTACGGCATGTCCTTTGGGACAACAGCTCCAGGCGGCCTCACGGAAGCACAGGGGCTCAAAAATATTTTCCCAGCAGAAAGAGAAAAGAGGCTTGCCGGAAGCCTTATTCACGATTCTGGAAAGAATGTAGTAGCCTGCATCGTCATAGCGTCTTTCGGTGTCGGGAGGGCATATCCATTTTTTCAGCATAATCTCTTTAAGATAATCGGGATTATACCTTGAGGCATCAAAAACATCAATGTCAAAGCCGCCGGGAAAGCCTACTCTGTGTCGCATAAGCATATCGAGAGTGGTTTTTTCCCAATAAAGGTCATAGCCTTCGGGACATTCGTCTCCCAAAATTTCCGTTACGGTGCTGTCGGTGCTTAAAAGTCCTCTGTCACAAAGAATTCCTATTGCGGTAACCGTAAATGTTTTTGAAACGGAATATATATTCTGACAGGGGTTATTTTCCTTTAGATTTATCTTTTCGGGCGGATTGTTGCCCGTAATTTCTGCAATTGAAAAAGCTCTGCCCTCATTTTCATTTATGAACCTTGCAAAATCATCAAGAAATTTACTCATAATGCACCTCTTATTTTAAAACCGCAAATCCGCATACGGAAAGAAGCAATTCACCCGAAGCCTCTTTTTCATTAAGAACATCATAATATTTTTTATCAAGAATAACGGTTTTCGCATTATCGGAGAAATTAAAGATAAAAATATAATCTCCTCTTTTTCTTATAATTATATCCTTATCTGCTTTTATTTCTGTATCAGGCATAATTCCGATTTCTTTTATAAGCAAATCGCAGAAATCATCGGTGAAATCCTCATCATTTCTGAAAGCGGTGTAATATGCAGTGCCCTTGCCGTATTTGTTTTTTGTAACGGCAGGCTCACCCGCATAAAAGTCTGATGTATATGCTCCGAGAACCTGGGCACCCTCACTGTGTATAACATCAAGAACAACCTGTGTTTTATAGGTTTTTCCGTTAAACTCTGCCGTGCCCTCCTGTCCCTCGGGAATACCGCTTGTTTCCTCTGCCCACACACCGAAAACCCTACGGAGATTTTCGGCGGGAAGACCGCCGTAATATACCATATCGTCTTTATCGGCAACTGCAAAAAGATAGGTTGCAACAAAATTGCCGCCGCCTTTTATATATTCTTCAATTTTTTCCTTTACGCCGTCCTTTAACATATACATAAATGGGGCAATAACAAGGTCATATTTGCTGTAATCGTCTGTTTCGCTTATTACATCACAGGAAATTCCCCTAAGTGTAAAGGGACGGTGCCATTTTTCACATTCATTGAAATAATCTCGGTGAAGATTATTATAGCCGTGGAAATGCTCGGTTGCGTGGGAATTGTCCCAATCACAGATAACTGCAACACGGCTTTCGCAAAGTCCCCCCGTAACACCGCCTAATTTCTTTAAGTCTTTACCTAAAGCGGCAACCTCCTTAAATACTCTCGTTTCATTTGTACCTATATGGTCAACCACCGCACCGTGGAATTTTTCGTGACCGCCGCGGCTTTTTCTCCATTGGAAATATTGCACGGAATCCGCTCCGTGAGAAACTGCAAGAAGAGATTTCTGTGCATGTCGTCCGGGTTTCAAAAGCTTATTCACATCTCTCCAGTTTACAAGTGAGGGTGAGCTTTCCATTAAGAAGAAAGGTTCACCGCCGCCCATTGAACGGTATGTGTCATATGTGAAGGACCACTCTCTTGCAATTTCAAGTGAATCCTCCGCATCAAAGGGCGGATATGAATCATAGGAAATCAAATCAAGCCTCTTTGCCAGCTTCTGATAGTCAATGCCGTTATAAAAGCCCATCATATTTGTTGTTATGGGGATATTGGGTGTAATTTCTCTCAAGGGCTCAATTTCATTTTCAAAAAATGAAATGTGACTGTCGGAAACAAAACGGTTCCAACAAAGCTTTAAGGCGGAAACGTGATTTTCTCCTCTGAATTTCGGAGATGAAATCTGTTCCCAATCGGTCACCTTGTGGCTCCAGAAGCCGTTCCACCACTTGAAATTAAGTTTTTCGAGGTCATTGTCATATTCCTTTTTAAGCCATTCACGAAAAGCCGTCTGACACAAATCACAATGGCATTCACCCGAATATTCGTTTGAAATGTGCCACATCATAAGTGCGGGATGGTCCTTATATCTTTCGGCAAGAAGACGGTTTATTTTTTTAACCTTTTCACGGTATACGGGTGAAGTGAGACAATGATTGTGACGGACACCGAATTCATTTCTTATGCCTGTTTCCTCAACCCTTAAAACTTCGGGATACTTTTGACTCAGCCAAGGCGGTCTTGCTCCGGACGGAGTTGCAAGAACTGCCTTTATACCGTTTTTGTTCATTTTATCAAGAATGGTATCAAGAAATGAAAAATCATAAGCTCCTTCTTCGGGTTCAAGAACACTCCATGAGAAAATTCCCACGGTTGCACTGTTTATTCCCGCCTCTTTCATAAGACGCATATCTTCATCCCATATTTCAGGGGTGTTTATCCACTGATCGGGATTATAGTCCCCGCCGTGAACAATATAACCTAAAGGCTCCATAACAAATCTCCCTTATTCATATCATATTTTTACCATACCATAAAATAAATATAAAAACAACAGAAAAATAAGATATACTCCGCACAAATGCAGTACGCTGCACATAAATGCAGAATACAAAAATCAAAATGAAAAATTAGTTTTACTCCGGCCTCCGACAAAATAATCAGCGTAAGCCCCCCTAAAAAGGACTTACGCCGCCATTTACCGTTCGATTATTTCAAAAGCTCATTATACTGATATACTCTTACATAGTCCACCACAAAAGAGGTTTCTTCTGCAGGGGCATTTTCTCTTTCAGAGGGAATGCCGTTTTCGCCCCTCATTTCAACGGAAAGAATAAGATATTCCTCATTCCGGCTTACACCGCCGAAATCCGTGCGGAAGGTTTCAACACCGTTGATATAAAAGATATATTCATTTTCGTTCCATTCGAGACCGTATGTATTATACTCCTCATAAGGATTGTTTTTGAGAAGGAACTGTCTTGCCCCTAATTTCTGATGAGCTTCACCGTAGCCGTCAAAGTGAAGATTTGAGGTTACGCTGTTTGACATAGTCTTGCCGTAGCAGTCGCTTTCGAAAATATCAATTTCAGTGCCGTCTTTTCCGTTTCCGTCTTCCTCATAAACACCGTCATTCATAAGCCAGAAAGCACTCCAGATATCGGCACCCTTGGGAAGAATACATCTCACTTCAAAATAACCGAATTTCTGTGAGAAGCCGTTTTTTGAATCTTCGTCGGTATCAATTCCTGCAGTATACCAGCCTGCACCCTTGCCGCCGAAGCCCTCTTCAATATATTTTACGGGAATAACAAGATTGCCTTCCTCGGTATATGCGAGATGCTGATTCCAATAGCTTCCCTTTCGGGCTTCACTTGTTTTACCCCACTGATAATGCCCCGACCATATGTCACGGTCAAGCTCACCTTCGAATTCATCGGAGAATGTGAGTGTGAATTTATCGGTGTCAAGCTTTTCTCCCATAGGATAGCAGGGAATATCAAGCATAAAGCAGAAGGACAGGATAATTGAAACAAAAAATGCAATAATTGATTTAAAAAATGCCATATTAACTCTCCTCTTTTTTTCTCTATAAAAGTATACCTTAAAATTTGTGATATGTAAATATACATATCATTGAATTGTTCAGAAATCTGTGATATATTAAAAAAAACGGACAAAAGAGAGGTACATATATGAGAAACCGTCAGGTACATCTTGATTTTCACACAAGCGGTCTATTAACCGTAGGTGATAAATTTTCAAAGGAGCAGTTCAGAAAGGCTCTTGAAATCGGACACGTGGATTCAATAACCGTATTTTCAAAATGTCATCACGGCTGGTCATATCATCCCACAACGGCAAATGAAATGCACCCCGGCCTGAAATTTGACCTTCTGGGTGCTCAGCTTGAGGTCTGCCGTGAAATGAATGTAAACGCTCCCGTTTATATTTCTGCGGGGCTTGACGAAAAGGGTTACGAAAAGCACCCCGAATGGAGATGGCATCCCTGCCGTGACGAAAAAGGAATGGAAGAATATTATAATGAAGCACATTTCCATCTTCTTTGCTTCAACACAGAATATCTTGATGCTCTCTGCTCACAGATTGAAGAGGTTATGGAAAAATATAACCCCTGCGGAATTTTCCTTGATATTATTTCCCCGAAGGTGTGCTATTGTGAAAAATGCTTCAGTGAAATGGAGCGTCTGGGTATGGATGCGGAAAATGAAGAAGATTGCAAAAGGTTTTCAATAATTACCTTTAATAAATATGCCGATGCGGTAAATGCGGCTGTGAGAAAGCACAGTGACACTGCCACAATATTCCACAACAGCGGACATATCCCCAAGGGTGACCATAAATTTATCAGCTACAACACCCACCTTGAGCTTGAAAGCCTTCCCACAGGCGGATGGGGATATGACCACTTCCCTCTTTCCGCTGCATATGTGAGAACTCTCAAGGATAAGGAATTTCTCGGAATGACGGGAAAATTCCATCAGAGCTGGGGAGAATTCGGCGGCTTCAAGCATCCCAATGCACTGATTTATGAAACTGCTTTAAGTGTTATGAACGGTGCCGGCTGTTCCGTGGGTGACCAGCTGCATTCTTCGGGAGAAATGAATGAAGTCACATATTCACTTATAGGAAAAGGCTATGCTCGTATTGAAGAAAGAGAGCCGTGGCTCATTGGTGCAAAAAATATAGCAGACATTGCAGTTTTAAGTGAAGAAGCTCTCACGGGCAACCGTAATGCAAAAGCGGACACAGGTGCAAACCGTATGCTGCTTGAGGATAATTATTTATATAATTTCATTGATGAAGCCGCAGATATTTCAGCCTATAAGCTTCTTATTCTCCCCGACTGCAAAGGTCTTTCCGATAACTTCCTTGAAAAAATCAATGCTTTTATTGCAAAAGGCGGCAAAATAATCGCAAGCGGAGAAAGCATTGTAAGAGACGGAAGCTTCATTATTGATACGGGAGCTTCATTTGAGGGAGAAAACGAATTTTCACCCACCTATTTCATTCCCGATTTCCCCACTGTCAACGGCACCACCGCCTATATTATGCGTTGCAATTCCTATAAATTCAAAGTCACCGACGGCAAAGCCCTTGCAAGGAGACAAAATCCCTTTTTCAACCGTACAAGAGAACACTTCTGCTCACATATGCACGCCCCCAACAATGAGGCTGAAACATTCCCCGCGGCTGTTATGAAAAATAACGTGGCTTATATCGGCTGGGATATATTCACTGCCTATGCAACACACGGACATCTGTGCTTCAAGGAAGTTTTCTCTCACGTAATAAAAACACTTTTAGGTGATGAGGCTTCAGCCTGTGCTTCAATTCCCGACAAAGCGGTTATGACACTCACAGAACAGACAGAAAAAAACAGAAAAATTCTTCATCTTCTCTTTGCCCACACCACAGTCAGAGGTCAGAATACAGAAGTAATTGAGGATACGGTACCTCTTTACAATGTTAAATGCTCCGTTTCCTGTAGCAAAAAGCCTTCAAAAATTTATCTTGCCCCCGAAAAAACGGAAATTCCTTTCACATACGAAAACGGAAAGGCTTTCTTCACCGTACCCGAGGTCAATATTCACGCTATGGCAGTAGTTGAAGAATAAGGAAGAGTAAAAATGATATATACACCTCTTACAAAAAAAGCACTGTCCCTTTGCTTTGAGGCACACAAAAATCAGCTTGATAAAACAGGGCTTCCCTATGTCTTTCATCCCTTTCATCTTGCAGAACAGATGACCGATGAGTTGTCAACAGTCTGTGCACTTCTGCACGACGTCGTTGAAGACACCGAATATTCATTCACCGACCTCAAAGAAATGGGCTTCCCCGATGAAGTAATTGAAATATTAAAGCTTCTCACCCACACTGACGGTACAGAATATATGACTTATATAAAAAGTCTTTCAAAAAATCCCACCGCAAGAAAAGTAAAGCTTTTAGACCTAAACCACAACAGCGATTTAACAAGGCTTGACACCGTAACAGAAAAAGACCTTGAAAGAACAAAAAAATACAAAAAAGCAACAGCTTTTCTCGAAAGCATCTAACAAAAAACGGCTTTGGTTTACATCAACATAAACCAAAGCCGTTTTTTTGTAATACATATTTATCTTTAAGCGGATTTTTTACATTTTACCGGAACGGATAGGACTTGAAGATGTATCACAAAAATATACAAAATAAAAGTATTTGTTTTATTGTCACAAAGAAATGTTTATGCTATATTTGAATTACAAAACTATGAAAAGGCGGGTTTTATATGAACAAATACGATATTGCAGCTTTTATCTGGCCGTCATACACGGGGGATGAACCGAGAACAAGAATTTTCTGGCCCGAGGGCTACGGCGAATGGCAGACAGTGAAGGCTATGACCGACAAGGGCTATAAGGGCTGCCGTTGGCCGAGAATTCCCACCTGGGGCTATGTTAATGAAGCCGACAGCCGTGTTATGGAAATGCAGATTGACTGTGCCGTTTCCTACGGTGTCAATGTATTTATTTACGATTGGTACTGGTATGATAACCGTCCGTTTCTTGAAAGCTGTCTTAATGACGGTTTTCTTAAAGCAAAAAACAACAGAGACATGAAGTTTTACCTTATGTGGGCAAACCACGATGCAACATATTTATGGGACAAGAGAAACTCCGATGAGCTTGTTGATACCGTTATATGGAGCGGTGTTGTAACTCCCGAAATTTTCGAGGCTATCTGCGACAGAACAATCGAAAAATATTTCAAGCAGGAAAACTACTATACAATTGACGGCTGTCCGGTGTATATGATTTTTGATTTTGATAATTTTATCCGTTCCTTCAATACAACGGAGGAATGCAAAAGGGGACTTGAATTATTCAGAAAAAAAACGGTTGATGCAGGCTTCCCCGGACTTCATTTTCAGACTGTTTACTGGAGTGACCGTGTTTATAACTGGCTTCCCGACGGCGATATAAACAAGGGAAAGCATGTTTATGACCTTTATGAATACCTCGGAATTGATTCCGTAACAAACTATAACTGGGGCGGCTCGGTGTATTTTGACGGTGATTACACCGAGCTCACAGATAATTATGTTGACAGCATCACAAGAGACTCAGAAAGGCTGACAATTCCCTTCTATCCCAACATCTCCGTCGGATGGGATAACAATGTGAGATTTCATAATTTCAGAGAGGGTGTTGTGGAAAATAACACTCCCGAAAACTTCAGAACTGCCTGTGAAAAGGTAAAGGCATTTGCGGACAACTCCTTGAAAAACGGCATTATGAAAGCTCCTCTAATTACAGTAAACAGCTGGAATGAATGGACAGAAACAAGCTATCTCCAGCCTGATGACCTTTACGGTTACGGTTACCTTGAGGCAATAAAAAAAGTTTTTGTTGAGGATTAATTATGGATAATAAATTTGTTCTTCTTGAAAATATTTCATACGGAAATCACGACAGACACAAGCTTGATATTTTCATTCCCGAAAAAGTAAAAGCACCGCAAGGTCTGATACTTTTTATTCACGGCGGAGGATGGCAGGCGGGGGATAAAACTGCACACCATCCTGATGCAGAATATTTCTGTAACAAGGGCTATATAAGTGCTTCAATGAACTATCGTTATGTTGACGAAAACATAACTGTTTATGACGAGCTTGACGATGTAAATTCTGCCCTTGAAAAAATTAAAAACGAGTGTGCAGAAAAGGGTTTAGTCATAGAAAAAGTAATTTTGTCAGGCGGTTCTGCTGGGGCGCATCTTTCTTTGATGTATGCATACACAAGAAAGGAAAACTCTCCCGTGAAACCTGTGGCGGTAGGTGCGTATTGTCCGCCTGTCGACTGTGCATCGCCTGATTTCTGTATCGGTCTTTCGAAAGAATTTGAAGCGTGGAAATACGCAGTTCTTTCCTGTTGTACAGGCGTTAAAATCACAAAGAATGATTTTATGTACAAACCACAGCAGGAAGCACTGAAAAAAATGTCTCCGCAGGAATACCTGACGAAAGACTGTGTTTCCACTGCAGTTTTTCAGGGAATACAGGATGAACTGGTGCCTTTTGGTGAGGTTGAAAACTTTGTCAGAATGCTTGACGAAAAAGGAATAAAACACGATTTTGTCATCTATGAAAATTCAAACCACGCACTTGACAAAGACCCTGATAAATCAATGGAATCAAAGAAAATTATTGAAAAATACGCAGAAATGTGTTTTTGAAAGAAATCTCCTGATAGTTTTTGCTATCAGGAGATTTTTTCTATAAATTTAAAATATTGACAAAAAAATAATACTGTGTTATTCTATGCATAGAGCGTCGATGTATTGCGCTGAAAAATCAAAAGGAGATGGCAATATGAATATAAAAAAAGAACTTACAAAAGGCAGTTCGGCTTTGCTTGTTCTTTCCGTGCTTGAAAAGAAGGATATGTACGGATACGGGATAATCAAAGAAATTGAATTACGTTCTGAACAAGTTTTCTCTTTTAAAGAGGGAACGCTTTATCCCATTCTTCATGCCTTTGAAAAGCAAGGTCTTGTTGAATCTTATTGGGAAGGCAAAGAGGGAGAACGCAGAAGAAAGTATTATCATCTCACTAAAAAAGGCATTAAAGTTCTCAACGAAAATAAGCAAGAATGGACATCTTATTCCGAAGCCGTTGGCAAGGTTATAGGAGGTGTTCTTAATGCAACAACATAAAAAAGTCGGATCGTAGCCATGTCGTTCTCTGAGCCAAGGAGTTG